>JAJDNT010000110.1 GCA_022340515.1 Deltaproteobacteria bacterium | reverse complement strand
CCCGAGCTGATTCGCACCAGATCCCACCAGAGCAACACCTCCCAATCAGAATAAAACAGCTTCTCACCATCGCAAGAGATAGTTTTCACCACCAAGCACACAAAGGTCACAAAGGTTTTTCACAACAATAAGATTTCCTTTGAGTTCTTTGTGATCTTCGTGGTCAAACTGAATATTTCCGCATGGATTTGGCCCGGATGTTTCGGCGTCCTACTAAGATATGGTATATTTTGTTGTATGATATCGATAACCGACGAACTTTCTATTCCGGAGGACGAACTCAGGTTCACCGCTTCCCGTAGCAGTGGTCCGGGAGGGCAACACCTAAACAAGACAAGCACTCGAGTAACACTCAGGTTTGACCTGATCAACTCACCAAGCCTCAGCCCAGAGCAGAAACAGCTTTTGTTAGAGCGACTACCAACTCGAATTAGTAAACAAGGAGTGCTGCGGGTTGTCTCACAAAAAACCCGAAGTCAGGCCGCCAACAGGGAGGTGGCTTTGGAGCGTTTTGTCCAGCTCCTACAGCAAGCTTTGGAACCAAGGACTCATAGAAGGCCAACTAAGCTGCCAGCCGCAGCCAAGGAAAAGCGAATTGCCGACAAGAAGCACCGTGGTCATTTAAAACGTGAAAGGAGTTGGGGAATCTCCCGGGAAGATTGATTTATTTAGCCACCGTCAAGATGACGTTTTTCCTTCATCCGGTACCAACCTTCGGGGTCCTTGAAATAATCGTAGGTATCTTCAAGGGAGAGACGGTGCTCCCTTTCCATGGAGGCCAAGATCCCATAGAATTCCTTTTCTATGGGATCTTCAACAGAGTCGCGGAGGTCGCTATAAAACTTCTCGCCTTTCGCCTCAAAATCCATCGCGATCTTGACAGCCTCCATGTCATCGGTGTCGACTTTGGCGGAAGTGTCTATTGAGGCAATAACCTTGTTGAGAACCGATTTCATATCCACCCCCTTGACCTTCAAGGGTATGGTCTGTGGCCACTTACCTTCTTCCTTGAGCCGCTTATGTAGTTCCAAGATCTTTTGGTAGTGTTCGTCCTCGTCTTTGGCGATGGATTGAAACATCATCTTACCGAAAGAATTGCTCGTTCTCTCTGCATGCTTGAGATAGAAATCTCTCTCCCTCGACTCATTATTGAGGGCTACCTCCAGGGCTTTTATCCGCTTTTCCGTGGAGCTACTCATCTTTTCTCCTTTCAGAACAAATTGCTTAAATAACGATGTGAACCTACCCCTTCCATGGCTTGTTAGGATTACACATTGTGGGAGTGACTTTCAAGCCACGATTCAGTTTTGCTCCAAGGAATATTGGCTGAGGCTATCAATGGACAAGACCTGTCCACTAGGAGTTCTACTGCCCTCGGCCGTGAGCAGTTCGGTTTTGAGACCTGTCGACGAACTCAGGTCGAGTCCCTCACTACCGAAAAGCTCGGGCCGAAGCAAGGCTCACTCGGAGTACTCGGATCGACTCTCTCAGGGCTTTGAAAGCCCCTCCCACACAAAAGTGGTACCACCTTAGATAGCTCGTTTCCCAGCATCAACTGTTAGTTGGATTTGGGAAATTTGAAAGTAACTGTCTCCCCATCCTCGTCCCGATTAACCTTGACACCGATCTCAAGATTATCGTTGCGAAGGCCGATTGCGACGGGACCTTTACCTTTGTCGCCGTCGAAATGAGTAATTCGACGTACGGACTCAACTATGTGCCGCCCAATCTCTCCACCCGGCGAGGGAAGTTCTGCCTCCCGATATTTCGCCCGCACCGTTGTAGTACCGTCGGGTGCCGTTCTGATCGAGATTTTCTTGGCATTGAAATTGACGCCGTGCAAAACTGCCAAAGCCATCCATTTAAGGGCAGCCTGATCCTTGTCCGTATCCTTAGTAATTTCCGACATCTCTTTGAGTGGATCGGTATTGGTAAAACAGTCTATGTGTTCTTGCACCTCGAGGTGCAAATTGCGCTTATCTTTCATTTCTTATCCTCCTCTTCCCATACGGGGAAAGTTATCAGTTGCTTGAACTCAGAGAAGTACCATTAAAGTTAAGCACAAATTTGCACCAAGCAAGGAAATTCAACTCAAATATTCTGGGGATATTAGAAAAAGATGAAAGCTATATCCAGATACCAAAAGCCCCATTAATCGGGTTGGGGATGCTCTTTCCAAGCCAGCCAAATGGACCGGCTGGACATGAGCAAGCTAGTGCCTACGGCAGCGTAGATTAGACCTAGGAGGGCATAAGATATACCCGCGCCACGGAGTATTCGACCCATTAGCATCATAATGATTACAAGGGCCCAGGCTCGCAGAGAAAAAAAACCCACCAGACATCGACCTTCACCCCGTGAAGCGATACGTTTTACAATTCGGCCAGCCACCCGGTCTAAAATCAGAAGTGATTTACCAAGTCCTATAAACAGTGAAATTGCCAGGAGGCCTATAATGTGACTAGAGCTGCTCAAAACCCAGTAGGTGCCCACAGAAATCAATCCCACACCCACCAAGCTCCACATCAAACCTGCCAACAAAAGTTGCACTCGGCTCGAGGCCACAGGCTTATAGGTTTCTAACCAAGAAGACATTTGCAGCTATTCCTCGAAACTGATCTGAGATGTGGGATGAAATTGCTCAATCCAAGCTCTCCCTGTCTCGAGGGAATGAGCTCAGGCGTGATTTCTGAGCTTAAGCTCGATGGGATGAGGGTTCAGATACAATTGCTCTTTCAGATAGGGCTGGTCGTATTTTCGAACGTAGTGTTTGAGCAGGGTAACGGGTACGATCAGGGGGACGTATTCATTGCGATATAGCTCTATAGTCTCCAACAGCTCTCGTTTCTCGTCAGTGGAGAGCTGTTTTTTGAAATAGCCCATCATGTGCTGCAGCACGTTAATATTTTTCTTGATCGTCGTCTTAAGAAGGAGTGCTTCCATGAAAAGCATCTGATACTGAGTATAGAGCTCTTCAGCCGGAATGCTTTTAGCTTCTGCCACAAGTTTACCCAAAATGCGTGCATGTTTCTGGCTATGAGACAAAATCAGCAGTTTGTGCTGCGTGTGGAAGTTGACCAGCTTTCCTCTAGTCTGGTTGTGGCCCAGAAGCTCTCGCCATCTTTTGAGAGCAAAGATGCGCTCGATGAAATTCTCCCGCAGCCTTATGTCGTGCAGACGGCCATCCTCTTCAACTGGGATGAGAGGAAAATGATCCATAAAGGCCCGAGCAAACATGCCAACCCCGGTTTTTTGCGGTACTCCTTTCTCGTTATAGACCCTAACCCGCTCCATTCCCGAGCTTGGAGAGTTACTCTTGAAAACAAAGCCGCAAAGGTTTTCCCTTTCCAGCTCCCCCACCCGCCTTCTGGCCCAGTTCACCATTCTCTCGGTGTGATCAATTTTTGTACGAGTGGTAACCAACCTAGGCGACTCTGGATTACCCACCAGATGCATTGATTCCCGCGGGATGGGGAGGCCACACTCCACTTCTGGACATACGGGAACGAACTCGACAAACTGTCCAAGTGTCTCGATTATGAACCGATCACGTTTGTGACCACCATCGTAACGAACATTCTCGCCCAAAAGGCAAGTGCTTATGCCCAAGCGTATTTTGTCTTCCATAGTTACACCTGATCTTTAAGCTTTTTGTGACTGCAGCTGCTCTTTGACAAAATTCAAAGTTCCCCCTGCCAGTAGAGCTTGACGCTGACGTTGTGAGACATCCAATAGGGTGATAATCTGCTGGCCGTTCACTTCAATGGGGATTTCAGTATCCCCTTGCTCTATCCTCTTTCTTATTTCTCGGAAGACTACCTTGGCTCCCTTGCTCAATCTCTGGTAGTCCTCAGGGATCTTGAAAGTGAGAGGCAGGATACCAAAGTTACACAGATTGGCCTTGTGTATCCTGGCAAAACTCTTGGCAACCTTGGCTCTGACTCCCAGATATCGAGGGGCCAGTGCCGCGTGTTCCCGGCTTGATCCCTGGCCATAGTTTTCACCACCAACAATCATCACATCCCCGATCTCCTTGGCTTCACTGTGGAAATTTGAGTCAATCTGGTAGTAGACGAATGCGCTTATGGCCTCGATATTGGAACGGAGTGGTAAGACCTTGTTCCCTGCAGGCATAATGGTATCAGTGGAAATGTTGTCTTCCACCTTGAGCAAAATTTCCGCTTTCAATGTCTCGGGAAGAGGTGTCATTTCGGGAAAGGGTTTGATGTTGGGACCACGGATAACCTCGGTTTTAAATCCTTGCTCCGAGGGGAAAACGATGGAAGATTCGTCAATAACATATTTTTCAGGATCTTTAATCCTGGGATATTCCATCTCTTTGCCGAGATCACGGGGATCGGTGATAACCCCTTTGAGTGCAGCAGCAGCAGCGGTTTCGGGAGAGCAGAGATATACTTGGTCGTCCTTGGTTCCCGACCGACCCGGGAAATTTCTGGGAAAGGTGCGGAGACTTACTTGTCCGGTACCCGGTGCCTGGCCCATGCCGATACACCCTAGACATCCGGATTGATGAATGCGAGCACCCGCCATAAGCAAATTCATAACCCCTCCCTGGGCGGCCACATTCTCCAGCACCTGCCTGCTGCCGGGGTTGATGTGAAAAGAAGTGTCAGGATGGGAG
The DNA here is from genome assembly GCA_022340515.1 of Deltaproteobacteria bacterium. Lineage (GTDB taxonomy): Bacteria > Desulfobacterota > Syntrophobacteria > BM002 > BM002 > BM002. Next base: position 1,549 of record JAJDNT010000110.1, on the reverse strand, counting down.
ACTCTTTCCTCAACTATCTTCGCTACCACCATCAGGTCTCTAAAAGAGGAGTTTACGCTGCTACCCACAATGGTTTGATGCACCTTGATTCCAGCCACCTCGCGCACAGGGACCACATTGCCGGGAGATGAGGGACAGGCAATGAGCGGTTCTAAGGTGGTAAGGTCAATTTCCTCATACTCGTCATACTTTGCCCCGTCATCAGCAGCTAGAGCAACCCATGCGTCACCCCGGCCTTGCGCCTCCAGATAAGCACGGGTGTTCTCGTCCGATGGGAAAATAGTGGTGGTAGCACCTAATTCAGTGCCCATGTTGCCGATTGTCTCCCTGTCGGTGGCCGAGAGGCTCTTTACCCCTGGCCCGTAGTATTCAATAATTTTGCCCACACAACCCTTGACGTCATAACGCCTCAACATCTCTAGGATTACGTCTTTGGCGCTAACCCAGTCTGGAAGTTCGCCGGTGAGTTTGACCCCCAATATTTTCGGGCAGGGGAAGTAATATGGACGGCCTGCCATGGCCAATGCCACGTCCAGTCCGCCGGCGCCAAGGGCCAGCATTGAAACGCCCGCAGCCCCTGGCGTGTGACTGTCTGCCCCGAGCATGGTTTTACCGGGGATTCCGAAACGTTCCATATGAACCTGGTGAGAAATTCCGTTACCGGGACGACTAAAATGAATTCCGTAACGGGCACATGCGCTTTGCAGGTAGACATGGTCGTCGGCGTTCTTGTTATCAGTTTGCAGGAGGTTGTGGTCCACATACTGGGCTGAAAGCTCGGCCCTGATCCGGTCAAGCCCCAAAGCCTCAAATTCGAGCATGGCCATAGTGCCTGTGGCATCTTGCAGCAGTGTGTGGTCGATAGTTATACCTATCTCCTCACCGGGAATTAGACGTCCCTCTACCAAATGTGCCTCTAGAATTTTGTGTGCGAGGTTCTTTGCCATTTATACTTCCCCTTTCTTCAGAAAATTGACCAGGCAAGATCTGTAAATATATCAAAAAAGGAAACTGTCGACCATTAAAGCTTATGGTTTGTTCATAGGGACGCTAAGCGAAAAACCGATACAATAAAGAAGATGACACGGCCCAAACCAAGACGGCTACCGTCAAGACAACACAGATACCACCCAGGCTTTTATGAATTAGATTTTCCCTTTTTTTCTCCTCATAACCTAATAGGTAGGCGACAACAATACCTCCCATAATCCCCCCGCCGTGGCCCCAGTTGTTAATACCAGGTAAAAATCCTAAAAGTAAAAGTCCTAGTAACCATCCACTCATCTGCTTATAGATAGCCTGACCATATGTGCCACCTCTACTCTTGCCGTAGTAAAGGTTGGCACCAATCAGGCTACATATGGCAGCAGAAGCCCCAAGGGTAAACCTGACACCAACAACATAAGAGACGAAAAACCCAATTATTCCACCTAGAGTGTAAAGAGATACAAATCGATTGACTCCGTACTCTCTTATGGCTAATGGAGCGATTTGATTTAAAGCAATCATGTTGAAGAAAATGTGAAGGAGTCCTCCGTGGAGATAGTTG
>JAJDNT010000107.1 GCA_022340515.1 Deltaproteobacteria bacterium | reverse complement strand
AGGAGCAAGTTGCAGCTCAAGAACAAGAAGGTCAATCTTAGATCTTACCTGAGATCCATTCAAGATTAGTTATTTTTAATCACTCATTTATAATTATATTTACCGCATTATTTTTTTCCTATCTACCGCTCAGATTCCTATAATAACGTAAAGATACGTTAGAAGCCGTGCTTCGGTTGTTGCATGTTGAACAATGGTAGGACTGTGGATTGCTAATAGCTTAGGAGGAAGGACCCGAGCCATGAGAAAAGCAGAGGAACAGAACCCATTAAGGGATGTCCAGCAAATGACGGACAGAGTGATGATCGATTTATTCAAGAAACAAATAAATGATATGAAACGATCTCCAAGCCATTTGAAGGGCACCTGGTCTGAAGTTGACGGTTTCTTGCAAAATCATTTCGGCAAAATCAGCCGAATTATGAACCAGAACAGGAACACGCTGCTGGAACTTTATAAGACTGCCATTAAGGAATTAGAGCAGTCTCCAGTTTAGTGCAGTTCCACAAATGTCATGCTTTATTCTTTGGCTGCAATTAGGGCAATGAATAATGGCAGCTTACAAAGCTAAAACTCTAAATGAGGACCAGGTGAAAATCCTTGCCATGCTCGCTGTAGGGACGGCAGAGGAGGAAATTGCAGAAAAACTCTCCATAAGCTCCCACGCTGTGAGGTTGGAAAAAAGCTACATTCTCAAAAAGATTAAGGCACCCAATCTCTTTCAGGCAGTCCTCTGGGCAGCCATGAGACTATAGGCAGTGACCTAATTTGTTAGTGAAAAGAGCTCGAAGGATTTGTGCAAGAATTTGAGAAGGGTGCCCTTGGTATCCATATGTTCAGAAAGATCACAATAATATTGAAAAACGGCACAGAGTTAGCCTATAGAAATGCAAGGGTCGTAGAAGGTAACAGGACATGGATCTACCAAGTGAACAAAAATGAAAACCCGGAAGAACTGTTAGCTCTTATAGATCCAAACCACATTAGGACGCTGTACGCAGAAGATGACTGATGTTCCCCTTGACCCTATCATCAGGTTTCCATCGGCCTGAGCTCATGCTGCTCCTCCCGCGCTTGCAAACACCTATAAAACACAATTGGTTTCCTGCTAGTCTAGCAAAATAAATCCATTAGGAGGAAGAAGCCCCAAAATGAAAACTGACACTCAGACAAAGTGCGCCAATTGTGAAGCCACCTATCATCAAGTTGAGCAAGGCAGAAGAGAGTATTTCATCCCATGGGGACCTTACTTTCTTTGCGACATGTGCCACCGGCTAGCTATTATGGAGGCATTGCAGATTGATGCCAAACAGCCCTTGGAGCCTTCCAAAAAGATATAGTGACACTTACCAATCATCCTAGATGGCAGGCCCTAAAAATTGAGCACGAGAAAGGATGATAAAGATGAGAAAAGCGCAAAAGACGTCATCTGAAGACCAACGGTTTGTGCGCAAATACTGTTTTGCCAGATCATATCCTGCAAGCGATGTGCGCTGTCCCTATGCAAAAGCTACAATAATTGCCAAACTAGGTAAAATATCCTCAGGTGGACGGGATAATGAAGGAGTAGATGGAATCTTTCTTTGTCGATATCCGGATGAAAAAATGCCATTACACCAAGCACGCTTGACTTCAGAACTGGACCAATGTCCCAACATGGAAAGAAGAAACATGATTGATGCGTTGTATAAAAAAGGGGGCTAACTGCGTTTCTTGTTCATCCAGGCTTTACTTGAAAAACAGTTTATAGATTTATCAAATAGTAGTAATTCTGACAAAAACAGCTTTAAACAGCTCTCCTGTATATCCACAATTATAATCGCTAGCAAATATTCAAGATATTTTTTCTTGCCTCCTGGCCCACCGGCAGGACTTCAAGGCTAAAATGGTGTTCCAAACCACCTCAATTAATGGGATGTCATAGACAAATTGCGCTCATACTGGTGAGTCCCTCCTAAAATCCCGATTACATTTCGTGGTAATGTCATGCTATATGATGATAACCAGCTTTCCAGGAACCTGGCTGCTAAATCGAATCATAAAGATTGGCTCCAGGGGGAGCGAAAAAATAGTTGAGGTGGTCAAATGGTTGTTATCCTTGCGGCCATATGCCTGGGCATAGCAGGGCTTGCCTTTGGGGCCGATCGCTTTGTGGGGGCAGCAGCACAGCTTGCGACACGTCTGGGGGTCTCACCACTTTTTGTCGGCCTTACCATTGTTTCAGTGGGGACTTCTTTTCCCGAACTCTTGGTTACCACCACTGCGGTGCTGGACGGACATTCGGCAATGGGTCTGGGTAACGTGCTGGGAAGTAATATCGCCAATGTATTCCTCGTTCTCGGGCTTTCGTCTCTCTTGCAGCCGATCAGAGTGGAACCCGAGGTTGTCGACCGAGATTACTCGGCCCTGCTCCTGGCCACAGTGACAGCATGGCTAATGGCCAGCAACAGAGTTGTGAGCCGCCCAGAGGGTATGGTCCTTCTAGTAGGCTTATTAGTGTATTATGGCCTAACCATCAGATCAGCCAGAGGTAGTGAAAATTGGAAGTCAAGGGGTGCAGCGACTGAGCATGGTCATCTCCCGAGACAATCTCTTTATCGTTCTGTGGCACAACTTGTTGTCAGCCTGATTCTGTTGCTCCTTGGAAGTCGTTTGCTGATCTGGGGTGGCGTAGGCCTGGCCAAAGCCATGGGTGTAAGTGAGCTGGTGATCGGGCTAACCGTAATAGCAGTTGGAACCAGTCTTCCAGAGTTGGCCACTACTCTGACCGGGATAATTAAGAAGCAGGATGCCATTGCTGTGGGAAACGTGGTTGGTTCCAACATGTTCAATACTTTGGCCATACTGGGTACCATCTCGATTATTCGTCCTCTGCCAATTACTTCCGAGAATTTGAGCCGTGATATGCCGGTGATGCTTCTGGCTTCGCTGGTCCTCTGGCCTGTTTCATGGTCTCGACGCAAAGGGCGGGGACGGGTGAATCGTTTCGAAGGTGGAATTCTTCTAGGCTTGTACGGGGCCTACTTATACTTTCTAGCAGGTAGGCACTGATTTTATAGTTTACTTTGGTTTTTTTGGTGGGCTCAGGGCCATTTCGCCGCATTCGGAGTCCGGGCCGGAGGCCTTGAGCAAGAAAAGGGTGCTATCGGTAAATCGATAGTACCCTTTTCGCGTCGAAATGGCTCCCCGGGACGGACTTCCTTCGTTTCGCTCAGGATAAACTCACGACTGCTGTGAGGAAGCCCTGGCAATTAAAGCAAGCTTCTTCTCACGCCTCCATCCTTTTAAAACCGTCTCTCTTTTGAGTGCTTCCGACTTACTCATCGGACCTTCTTGATACAAAGGCTCTGTAGCACCGTGCTGGCGTATTCGATTCGGAAGATCCGTTGTTATACCAACATAGAGCTTCTCACGCTTCTCCACAATGTAAACCCACCAGTCCACCATCGGCCCTCCTCACAGCTGCCCATCGTCGTCAACAGGGCTTCCGAAATAAAAAGCCCCTCGCTGCGGAGGGGCTTTTTATTTCCATGGCTCCCCGGGACGGACTCGAACCGCCGACTAAGTGGTTAACAGCCACCCGCTCTACCAACTGAGCTACCGGGGAGTAGTTGGCTATTGAAGCGGTAAGTCTATAGCAAGACCTCTAAGTCCTGTCAACCGGAAATCAAATAAGTCTTTTTCCTCCTCTCCTACTCCTCTGATACACCGCATAGGTCCAGCAGTCGGTCGTACTCCCTATCCACTCTCTCTTGAATCATGGCAATGTCTGCTTCGGTCAAATGGCGAAAGCGGCGCTGCAATTTAAAGTACTCTGTAACCGGTTTGGGTTTTTTAATCTTTCGCGACAGCCTGTATTTTCCGTCTATAACCTCGTATAGGGGAAATATTTTAGTCTGCACCACAAGTCTGGCTGTCTGAACCGAATCCTCCACAGGGCAACGCCATCCCGTGGGACAGGGAGAAAAAAGGTGCAGGTAAGCCGGCCCCTTTACCAAAGAGGCCTTTTTCGCTTTGTTCATGAGATCCACGTAATAAGCCGGGGAAGCGGTGGCCACATAGGGAATGTCGTGAGCCACTGCAATGGCCGCCATGTTCTTCTTCCAGGTCTGCTGGCCGATGCTCTTCTTACCGGGTGGTGATGTAGTGGTCCCAGCGCCATAAGGAGTACTACTGGACCGCTGAATACCAGTGTTCATATAAGCCTCATTGTCAAGACAAACATAGAGGAAGTTATGTCCTCGCTCTAGAGCACCCGAAAGAGCTTGGATGCCAATGTCCGCAGTACCACCATCTCCAGCGATGGCCAGAAAGGTAGTATTCTTATCCTCAATCCTTCCCTTTCTTATCATGGCCTTGTGCGCTGCTTCGACTCCACTGGCCACGGCCGCAGCATTTTCAAAGGCCACATGCAACCACGGTACCCGCCAAGCACTTTGAGGGTAGGGGGATGATATAATCTCCATACAGCCAGTGGCACTTACCACAATCACGTTGTTCCCCAGAGCCTTCATCACCTGACGCAAGGCTAGGACCTCACCACATCCCTGACAGGCCCTATGCCCCGGAGCCAGTGGTTCCTCCACCGGCAACTTCTTGGGGGTGAATCGCTGAAAATCTTTTAAATCATCGGCTGCCTTGCTCATCATTCCCTCACATTGATCATGGTATATCCGGCTCGGAGTCCGTCAGCTGCTGCCGCCTCCACTCCGTCAACCATTTCGACAAAATTCTCTACGGTTACATCTCGACCGGCAAGACCGGCCACATAATTCCAAATGTAGGGCCGCTCGGGCTTATCATAGAGCGCAGCCTTGATTTCGGTGGCTAAAGGTCCTCCGGCACCATTCAGACCCAAGGCGCGGTCCATGACTGCGATTTGCTTGGCACCCTCAACGGCTGTCAAAAACTCCTCGAAGGGAAAAGGTCTGAACAACCTAATCCTTACAAGCCCCGCATTTTTACCATGAGTACGCATTTGGTCCACTGCGGTCATTGCCGTTTCGCTGAGGCTTCCCATAGTCACCAGCAGGGTTTCAGCTCCATCCGTTCGGTATGTTTCTACCGGCTTGTAGTACCTGCCAAAGAGATCGCCAAATTCCTGCCATGCCTCTATAATTACCGATTTAGCGCCTTTGATCGCTTCGTCCTGCGCCTTTTTTGCCTCGGTATAGACCTCAGGCATTCCTACTGGTCCCATGCTAACCGGCTTATCCGGATCTAGCCGCATCTGTGGTTGGTAGGGAGGCAAATAACCATCGACCTCTTTCTGGTCGAGGATCTCAACGGGCTCGATCACGTGAGACAAAGTGAAGCCATCCAAGTTAACAATCACCGGCAGTAAGACCCGACGGTCCTCCGCTACCCGAAAGGCATGAAGCGTGAGGTCAAAAGCCTCTTGGCCATTTTCCGCCACCGTTTGAATCCATCCCGTATCACGACTCATCATCATGTCAGAATGGTCATTCCAGATGCTGATCGGACCCGAAAGAGATCGGTTGGCCACGGTCATCACAATTGGCAGCCTCAGGGCCGGAGCGATCTAACAGACCTCCAACATGAGCGCCTGCCCCTGCGAACTCGTGGCAGTATAGGTTCGGGCCCCAGCTGCTGAAGAACCGCAGCAAGTGCTCATTGCCGAGTGTTCCGATTCCACCGGAATAAACTCCGCATCAAGATCCCCGTCAGCCACAAGCTCAGACAAATGCTCGACAATATGGGTCTGAGGCGTGATTGGATAAGCGGCAATCACATCCACGTTGGCCAGTTTCACTGCCTCACTCACGGCAATCGAAACTTCAATACCCACCCTCTTGGCCATATCTATTCACTCTCCTCTACCATGCTGATCGCATCAGCAGGACACTCGCGGGCACAGATCCCGCATCCTTTGCAATAGAAAAGATTCGGCTGATAAAACCCCAATTCATTCTGAGTGTAAACCATATCGGGACAGAATATATAACACTGCCCGCATTGAATGCACTTTTCGTAATCCGTTACGGGACGCTGTGAGCGCCAGTCACCTGTTTTCAACTCAGCAGAACTGCCGGGCTTCACAATGGCACATCCCAGAGCTAGATCCTTCCAGCTGACCATTCCCGTCTCTTTCGCCATTGGTTACTCCTTTATCACGGTCTCTTCGTAAGCCCGCTGAAATGCTTTGATATTCTTGCCGGCAATTCGGCCAAAGCGCTCTTGTAAAGGCCCCTCCAAGGCCGAAAGGGGCAACAAATCAGTTGCCTTCAGCATTGCTCCAAGCATGGTAGTGTTAGTAATGGGGACCCCCATAGTTTCCATGGCTATTCTGCTTGCATCCACTAATGCCAGTTTAGCTTTGATACCACTAGCCTGGCGAACTTTTTTCGCACTTTTGCTGGTATTAAGCACCACTACCCCATTGTCTTTTAATCCGGCAGCAACATTTACGATGTCGAGGAGAGTGGGATCCAGAACCACCACAATATCGGGTTCGTAAATTTTCTCTCTAGTTCTGATAGGTTCATCGCTAACGCGTACGAAAGCCATGACCGGTGCTCCCCGTCGCTCCGGGCCAAAGCTAGGAAAAGCCTGAGCGTATTTCCCCTGTTCGATGGCCGCTAATGCAGTCAATTCAGCTGAGGTCACTGCACCCTGACCGCCTCGCCCGTGAAATCTAATCTCGATCATGGCTGTGGCTCCAATTTCGTGCTTTAGTAAAGATTTATGCTTAGAGATGCTTAGCGAAGGTCAGTTAAAACATAGGGACAAAAGCAGTCAACACATGCAATATATATGCAACAATTAATCAATAACTCTCCAGGCCGAGTGAGTCAAGGAATTTCAAGTCGCCGAACAAACTCACCTCTCTCACCGTGATTCTCGGCGTCCTTCCATGGCCCGCTTTAAGGTAACCGCATCAGTGTATTTGAGATCGCCACCCATGGGAATTCCTTGGGCAATCTGGCTGACATTGACTCCGTGCTTCTTCAGCAGTCCGGCAATATAAGTAGCGGTGGCCTCCCCTTCGGTGCTAGGGTTAATGGCGAGAACAACCTCCTTGATAGACTCTTGCTGCAGCCGTTCCAATAGTTCCTTGATCCGCAAGTTTTGAGGGCCGATGCCGTCTAGGGGTGCCAGAACCCCCTGAAGAACGTGGTAACGCCCATTGAAGACTCCGGCTTGTTCCAAAGCCAGCAAATCCCCTACTTCTTCCACCACGCAGAGAACACTTGTATCACGATTGGGATCTTTGCAAATTTGGCAAGGATCTTTGTCTGTGAGATTGAAGCAGGTGGAGCAAAAGCCTATGTCTCGCTTCACCTCCAGGATACTCGCAGCAAGGGACTCAGTGTATTCCCTTGGTGCGCGGAAAAGATATAGGGCCAGCCTTGCAGCTGTTTTATGGCCGATCCCTGGAAGCCTAGATAAGTCAGTGACAAGGCGCTGGAGAGAGGATGGGTAAACGCTCATTACAATTCCTTCGGAAGTTGCGTCAGTTGTCCGTAGTCAGTTGTCCGTTGTTTAAAAGCAATTCCACTTACCGTCAATTAATCGCACTCCTGTTTTAAAGTTTCGAAGGACATTCAAAGTGCTACGGACAACTGACTACTGATACCTTATACGTGGGAGAGAGCCTGATATATATCCCAATTGGTTTCAAATTGACAAGACGTCTGCATCTGTCAGAACAAACCTGGTATTTTCATCCCCCCGGGGAGCTTTATGCCACCGGTGAGCTTACTCATCTCTTCGGCCGCCATTTCCTGTGCCCTCTTCAAGGCGTCATTCACCGCAGCAACAATAAGATCCTGTAGCATTTCTATATCATCTGGATCAACCACCTCAGGTTCCAGTTCGATTGCGAGCAACTCTTGGCGCCCATTGGCTTTGGCAATTACCATACCTCCACCCACAGAGGACTCTACAACCTTGTCTCCAAGCTCTTCTTGCATTTTGGCCATCTTTTCCTGCAGAACTCTGGCCTGTCGCATCATGTCTCCAAAACCTTTTGCCATCCACTGCCTCCTCGATGTTTAAGTATTAACATCCGCCATTATTACATATTCACAGCTTAGTGCTCACGAAACCACCGTTTCTGGAGTGTTGGATTAGTGGAGTATTGGAAAAGCTGTAATCCCCAGAATTTCTCTTAAATCGCATTACTCCAGTACTCTAAAACTCCATTACTCCAATGCGAATCACTTCCGAGTACAAAACCAGCTGGTTGCACATTTGCTGTTCGTCGTGCCAAGCTACTTTGACTTTTGCGGCCCTACTTTCACCTCTACGATTTCGCCCCCGAATATCTCCAAAGCTTCTGTTACTAGTGGATGTTTTAGAGCCTTTTGCTGCTGAAGCCTCTGTCTGTCAGTCTTACCCCTTTGTTCGCGGCGAATTTCTTCACCGCCAGCTATGAGTGAGAGCTTAATCTCATGGCCGAAAATTTCTCGCGCTACCCGATTTAGTAAGCCAAAGCTTTCCCTTTCTTTGACCATCTCGTAATCAAACTCGTGGCCATTGAAATCGAGCTCTATTAAATCTGGCTTGGATTCTCTAACACTCACTCGCTCAAGACTGGCAGCAAGGGCAGGCTTCTCCTGGCGCATCCTTTCTAAAAGATCTTGCCATTTAATTAAAGGTGAATCAGCAACGCTTTTGGGACTATTCTCCTTGTCTTCTTCTGTTTGAGTGTAATTATAGGATAACCTCTTTTGGCCAAGATCTTCTCCTCTCTTATAGGGTTCAGGCGGTGGCTGACCTCCTCTGGCGATTCTTTGCTCCAGCATTTGGATCTGAGAAATGACTTTGTCCATGTCCATTACTTGAGGAAGCTGCACCAACCGTAGAAGGCTCATCTCCAAAACCAGTTTGGGGTTGCTCGATCGTCGGATTTCCTCTTCTCCTCTCAGAAGAAAGTGAAAGAATTGTTGTAGAGTCGAGCTATCCGCTTTGTCTGCCTGCTCTTTTAGCTCGGCCAACTCAGCATCGGTAAGATCAATCAGTTTCTCTGGTTCATTGCTCACTTTCATGACAAGGAGATTGCGAAAGTGTTCTGCCAGCTCTTGGCAAAAACGCCTCAGGTCATGCCCATGGAGGTAGAGCCGCTCGATGGTTTCTAGACAACGAGCCGGGTCGCCTTCCAGAATTGCCTCAGCTGTGCCAAGCAAATCCTGGCGATCGATGACCCCCAAAACCTCCAAAAGATCTTCGTCGGAGATGCTCTTCCCCGAAAAGGCTATCATCTGCTCAAGCAGGCTCTGGGCATCACGCATACTACCTTCGGCCTCCCGAGCCAGAACCCTCAGACTCACGTCGCTGATCTGAATATCCTCCTGTTGGGCTATGCGGCGCAGATGGTCCACAATATCGGCTGCTGGAATGCGCCTAAAGTCGAAAAGCTGACAGCGGCTTGTGATGGTTATAGGAACGCGGTGAACCTCAGTGGTGGCAAAAATAAAGATTACGTGTGGTGGTGGCTCTTCCAGCGTCTTGAGTAAGGCATTGAAGGCAGGCGTGGTGAGCATATGAACTTCATCGATTATGTAGATTTTGTAAGGGCTCTTGGCAGGTAGATAGCGGACGTTCTCCCTTAATTCACGGATTTCATCGATGCCACGGTTGGAAGCGCCGTCGATTTCAAAAACATCGATCGATGCTGATTCAGTGATTTCCTTGCAAGATGTACATTGATTGCAAGGAGTTGGGGATGGTCCTTGGGCGCAGTTTAAGGCCTTGGCCAGAATCCGAGCCACCGAGGTCTTGCCAATCCCACGAGCGCCGCTGAACAGATAGGCATGGGCAATTCGCTCGGCCGCGATGGCATTGGTAAGCGTTTGGACAACGTGGGGCTGGCCCACAACATCCTCGAAGCGTTGAGGCCGCCATTTACGTGCCAGGACGACATAAGACATGACAGGGAATTTCCTCTGACAATTGTTTCCCTCATCCCTTCTGGCGGGGGAAAAGGAGATCAACTTGAAGTTGGCTTACTGAATTATATTGAGAACGAAGAAAATGGCGGAGAGAGTGGGATTCGAACCCACGGTTCCGGGGTTAGCGGAACACACGATTTCCAGTCGTGCCCCTTCGGCCAACTCGGGCATCTCTCCGCATTATTTGCTGTCAGCCTTCAGCTTCCAGCCTTTGTCCTACGAGATTGACTATCAAATTTATAAGACTTTACTCATATCTTTCAAGTTTATGTTTTACTGCTGACAGCTGGCAACTGACCGCCGATAGCTTCAAGAATGGCGGAGAGGGTGGGATTCGAACCCACGTGCCCGGCTCTTAACCGGACAAGTCGATTTCGAGTCGACCCCGTTACGACCACTTCGGTACCTCTCCGCAAAAATCACCAGAAATGTGTAGTAGATTGTACCAGAAGTGCAATGAGTTCGAAACCTCTTTAGCCCGGATTATTCATAAATGACCATGCATTTATGAATAATCAGCCCTCCGGGCCCTTCGGCTTCGCTCAGGGTCCTGAGCCTGTCGAAGGACGGGTGCGAAACACCCTGTCGAAACCGTTCGGCTGAGCTCACGGCCGAAGCCCGCAACAATGACTTGCAAGTTGTTGCGGGTGCTTTTTCACGAATCTCTTAGATTCGTGAAAAATGCAGCTTAGCGTTTAGCTCTAAAAAAGGCCTGTACCAAAGCCCTGCATTCCTCTGCTAATAGTCCCCCTTGCGCTTCAAGCCGATGATTTAGCTTACTATCAGTTCCCAGGCGATAAACAGATTCAATAGCCCCTCCTTTTGGATCTGCCGCCCCATAGACTACCAGGGACAAACGGGCCTGAATCATTGCTCCTACGCACATAACACAGGGCTCGAGGCTTACGTAAAGAACGTGACCTGGCAACCTGTAATTTTCAAGCCTCGACGCCCCCTGCCTAAGCACCAGGATTTCGGCGTGACCGGTGGGATCATTCAGAGCTATTGGGCGGTTATGGTCGCGCGCTATAATGTCCCCCGTGGGAGAAACCAAAACTGCTCCCACAGGCACTTCTCCCTCGAGTCCACCCTTCTCCGCCTCTATCAGGGCCTCACGCATGTATGTTTCATGCTCATCCATGATAATATCCGAGATCACGCTAACCAGGAGCAGATTTATACCTAATCTTGGCGAGACCCAGTCCGTCGTCCGTGGTCCGTTGTCCGTTGCTCAGAGGGACCATGACAACGGACTACTGACATTATCTTTCCTTAAGGCCGCGTTCGATCTCCTCCACAACCCTGGTGGCTGCCTCCACCGGATCGTCTGCTGCACGAATAGGACGTCCTACTACAATGTAATCTGCTCCATTTTTGACTGCCTGATATGGGGTGACTACCCTTGCCTGGTCGTCTTTCTCCACATCTCCCCAATCAGGCCGAATGCCAGGGGTGACAACAACCAAGTTTGCACCAAATTTCTTTTTCACAGCCGCCGCCTCGCGGCCAGAACAAACAATTCCTGCACAGCCCGCCTGTTTAGCTATGGCTGCCCTCTGAAGAACCAGGTGGATGGGCTCTGAAGCCAAATCCTCTCTTATTCCGAGAGACATTAGAGCCTTGCTGTCCAGGCTGGTGAGTACGGTGACAGCCAGTATCTTGATATTATCATCGACCTCTGTCACCACAGCTTCGAGGAGAACAGGATCACAGTGAACTGTAAGAAAACTGGCCTTCTGCAGGCATGAAGCGCTACGGATAGCCCGCTGAACCGTTGCCGGGATGTCATGAAATTTCAGATCGAGAAAAATCTCTGCCTCAGTCAAATTTGCTATGGCATCAACTATTGACGGCCCCTCAGAAACAAAGAGCTCCAAACCAACTTTAAACACCCCAACTTGGTTACTAAGGAGGCGAACATACTTGCAAGCTTGGTCAGCATCAGGCACATCTAGGGGAAATATCAACCTGTCTTTGGCATTCATCTGCATCCTCACAGATCTAGTTTCAACCACTTCAGCCTATACCTTCACCTGCTTTCATGGTCAAGTTAAAACAGCTTTCAGCCGCAAGCGTTTAGCCTGCAGCTCCATCCTTGGTTTTTGGAATGTTGCATACAATGACGAGAAAAGCTACTATGTTTGCTCTGCGAGCAATCAGTCATTATCGCCGGGTCTAAGAGACTGGAGGACGAATGGTGGGGAACATCAAGGAGATGAAAGATCGTTTGCTGGAAATAGTTCTGGAGAAATCTTTTCAATATGCCGAGGAACCCGTATTCAAGTTGGTGTCTGGCGGGGTGAGCAACTTCTATTTCAATTGTAAACCCACTATGCTGGACCCGGAGGGCAAGGAACTAATTGGCCGGCTGATCTTTGCCCAAATAAAGGATCTCGAGGTTTCAGGCATAGGTGGTTTAGAGCTAGGCTCAGTCCCCATCTCTAGTGCGGTCTCTTTAATTTCCCAAGTTGAAGGTAAACCTATTAAAGAATTCATTGTTAGGAAAGAGAAAAAAGATCACGGAGTTCCTGCAAAGGTTGAGGGAGATTTCTCTAAAGGTGAGAGAGTGGTGGTGGTAGACGACGTGATCACCACGGGTGGCTCAACCATCAAGGCCATTGAGGCGGTTGAGAATTTGGGGCTTGAAGTAGCAAAGGTAGTAGTCCTGGTGGACCGCGAAGAAATGGACGGTAGGCAGAATATTCAGAAGCTCTGCCCTGAGGTGGAAGCCCTTATTACTCGTTCTGAGGTCATGGTTCTGTACAAAAAACGAAAAGTACAGAGCGCCGAATAGATTAAGCACCAAGCCGCTTAGGGTCATTGGCTTCGCGGTCACTAGAGCTGGCGCCCGTCATCTATGGTCATTAACAATCATTTGCCTTCGGCGTCATACATAGTCACTTATCGTAACAATTTAGTGACAACAAATGACAGCGAAGCCTAGTGACGGCCGCCCTCAGCGGCCAATTGACTATTTGTGACAGCCCAAGCTCACGACTTTGCAACCTGTGATGTCATGAGTTGTGCGTCTTGCCTTTTGAGCTTTGCAGCAAAATTACCGCCAAAACCTGGGCCGCCAGGGAAAGTATCACTATCAAATAAATGCCTCGGTGCTGTTGCCAGAGCCAAGGCCCCGAGAGGGCACCACACAGGCGACCGATAACGAGGGCGGTGTAGTTGAAAGCAAGCCATTTTCCTCGTTCCTCTGGGACCATTTCCGAAACGTAGGGAAAAATGGAGACGATGGTGAATTCGAAGAGAAAAAACATGCAGACAAGACCTACTGCAGCCAAGTATATGGATCTCTGGCAAAAGGGTAAAGCAACGTAGCTAAGGCCGGTGAGGGCAAGACCACCCAGTATCGCTTTCCTTTTGCCGATTCGATCTACTAGGGCCACAACAGTTAGTTCTCCCCCAAGCTCGGCCACACCTACTAAAACAGAAAAAAAGCCCAACTCTTGTACTCGAAGATGAAACTGCTCTTCCAGCCATGCTCCATAGACAATCACCATATTCTCATTGGCAAAGACCATTAAAAGAGAAACACTCAAAATAAGCATAGGTCCTAGCTTACCTATGGGTGCTTCTGAAGGAGCCGAAAAATTCTGCTCAGCATTTTTTGTTGAAGCTTGGTTGGCTAAAGTGACGTCCTCTAGGCGGGCTGTCCAAAAGATTGCTAACAAGGTAGAGATTGAAATTAGACTAAAGGGGCTTTGCCAGCCAAAGTGAGCAATGAGCAAGCCGCTCAGCGGTATACCCAAAAGCCAGCTGCCAGCCCAGGATGCTTCGAGGAAACCCAGGGCCTTGGCTCTTTTGGAATAGGGTATGCGAGTACTGACAAAGGCCTGGACACTTGGATCATAAACAGGCTTTGATACGCCAATTAGGACAAAACCCACAAGGGCGATGGTAAAACTTCCAGAAAAAGAGACAGTTAAGGCTCCAAGGATGAGGGTGGTCAGGCCGATCATCATACCCCAACCGTACCCCTTGCGTTCGGAAACAACACCCCAGAGCGCACCTGTTAGACCTACGCAGTGTCGTGCCGCAACCAGAATACCGGCTTGTTGGAATGAAATGCCTAGACCACGGGCTATTGCAGGTAGGAAAGGGTAGGTTACTCGAACCGCCAGATTAAGCATCAAGCGACTAAAAAATACTACGAACCAAGTCCATCTGGACATACAATCCAACCCCGAGTGGTCCTTGAGGGGTAGATGGCTCACAACCCCTCAGACAAGACTAGCGAATCAAATTCGAAATCCGTTATAGTCTATGAGGCCATTGATGGGGGATTTACATTTCTTGCAAATTTTTAATTTGGGAACCTGGAACAGATACAATAGCGGTTCCATAAAGTAAATAGGTTTGACTTAAAAACCTGCACACTGAAGGAGCCCACTATCTCCCGGCTAGTTTCAAAAGGTAGTTGGTGGATCTTGGTCAAAGCACTCTACCGCCATTCGTGAAAGTCAGTTGTCCGTAGCTAGTGGTCCGTTGTAAATACTAAATAGGGCGATACACCTAAATTACTACGGACGACGGATCCGCCTTCGGCGGAACAACGGACGCCACCAGCGCCAACAAAAAGGAGTATAACGGTGCTACACCAGCATACCAATAAATGGTGGTACTATTGGGATGGAAAAAAAATTGGACTGGATAGAATTTAATCGGAAATGGAGATGGCT
>JAJDNT010000094.1 GCA_022340515.1 Deltaproteobacteria bacterium | reverse complement strand
GACTTGGCAAGCTCGGGGTGGATACTGCCATGTGGGTTCTCTTCGAGGTCGAAGATGGGGTCTTTCGCCTCACAGGTCGTAGCCGGACAATGGCAAAAAGCGGCAAGAAAAAGCCAGTTGAAGAATATGTGAAACTACAAGAAAGGTTCAGACACATCACACCTGATCAGGTTGCCTATCTGCAAGCGTGGGTTGACAATCGCTGGGAGCAGTTTTTGCAGCGCCACAATACTAGTCGGTAGGTTTGCCATCCACATTCGCCCCCATGTTAACAACTAATTTCAAACAGCTTTTTTTTGATTTTTGCCAGATCAATCGCAGCTGTCGTGAGCAGGAGATACAGGGCAAGTCTGACTTGGACTTGGGTGCTTGGTATGCAGGGCTTGATTCACTCATAAGGTGTTACCGGCTCCAAGGTGAACGGCAGTTACTCATAGAGGTTCTGTCTGACCCTTATTTCCCCTTCAGTAAGCTGCAGAAACTCAACGTAAAAGAGCTCGGAAAAGAGCCAAAACTAAGCGATTTGTCTGAGGAGAGCTTAGCAAATATTGCAGCCGAGCATTTGTTGGAATGGGCGAAAATATTCCAGGCTATTCGACTGGATTTGAGGAAATTAAACAAAGACGGTCAGGTTTCTAACATGAGCCTCAAAGGCTTTCCCGGCGAGACTATTCCGCAAACAAACAGGTGTAGTAACTGTGGGTGCTGCTGTGAAATTCGAGGCGGCCCTCCAGAGTTCACCGGAACCATTGAGCCGCCTAGGGAGTGGTTGAGGTATTTTCGGGGTGATGGCTTGGGCTATCAGCGATTCTGCCCTTTTCTTTTCGAATATTTCGCCACCGGCAAGTTCTTTTGCTCCATCTATCTAATCAAGCCGAAATGCTGCTGGGAATTTGATCGAGAGGAGTGTGACTTTTTACAAGAGGATGTGGCCAGAGAAGAGGCCGAGCGAGTCCATTAAAGTCCTGGGAGCGTTTTCCCTTGGGTCAGATCAGATGACATGGGGCAGAGGGTAAGGATTTCGGATTGCGGATTTAAAAATTCGAAATTCGAAATTCCAAATCCGAAATTGCCGAGGTGCCTAGTTCTTACTGCCTAGTCCCTAGTGTTTTTCGGCGGGCTTGGAAATTCAAAGGCTGTGTTTTACCCGCCCGGAGTCAAGAATGTATCTATCTTGTTCCTTTTCTAATTGACGTAGTTTGTCGCCTAACTCTTTGAGATCTTGCTCTTTCTGCTTCAACTCCACATCGTTTTGGCAAGGGTGAAGCTCTAATTTATGGAGATCCTTTTTTAATTGTTTAATCTCTTTTTGTAGTCTCTTGAGCCTCTTTTTCGCTTCTTTATCAATCATCGACCGTCCAATAGCAGCATCCGCCGTCTAGAATTAAATAAAAGGGCATCCAGTCCATAAAAGACGAGATGCCCATAATGTTTTAGATTAGACTAACTCTCAATTGTCATCAAACTTTGCTGACATTCTTGGCCACAGGACCTCGGTCACCTTCTTCTATGTCAAAGGTCACCTGCTCACCTTCAGTGAGAGTTTTGAATCCAGGCATAGTAATGGAAGAGTAGTGAACAAATATGTCATCACCATTTTCCTGCTGGATGAAACCATAGCCTTTCTTGTCATTAAACCATTTAACCGTTCCGTTTGCCAAAGCACTAACCTCCTTTCAAAAAATTAACTCATATGGTCCCTAACTCCAGGTTCTCGTTTTGGAAAAGGAATCCCATCCTCTGCGGCGAGACTGGGGACCATATCCGACGCGACTTTAATACAGGGCTTTGGTAAAAATCAAGTGAAAAAAATCCTGCTTGGCTTTCCTTGTCTAGCTGGAATCCGCTGATTTCAACTCATACATCCAATTGTCCAGACCCCCCGACATAGTGCTTACCCGCTTGAAGCCGTTCATTGCCAAAATTCTGTTGCCAAGATAGGAGCGCAAGCCCTGGGCACAATACAGAATGGTCTCCTTATCAGGATCAAGTTTATGCATTTCTCTGCGGAGATTATCTATAGGAATGTGGATGGCCCCGGGGAGGGGGTCTTGTCTGGCCAATTCCAATCGGTTGCGAACATCTATTAGGACAACGTCTTCTCCCGAATTCATCTTTTCTCTGACTTCTTTCGGGGTGATAGGATTCCAGTCGCCCTGATAATAATTCTGGCCCACAGCTCCGGCAATTACGACCGGATCGCGGGCCGCTGAATAGGGAGGGGCATAGGCCAGATCTAGATGGAGAAGATCTTCCAGGCTCATATGGTGATAGATGGCAGTTGCCAAAACATCAATACGTTTATCTACTCCCTCCTCGCCGATAACCTGGGCACCAAGTAGTCTTCCACTGTCTCGCTCGGTCACCGTCTTGATACTCAGAGTTTTGGCTCCCGGATAATAACCGGCAAGATGACTGGGATCCACGTAGAGAGCCAGAGGTGAGTAGCCCTCCGCTAAGGCCTCCCGTTCGGAAAGGCCGGTCTTGGCGACGGTCAGGTCGAATACCTTGACTATAATAGTGCCGGTGAAACCCTTGACCACAACCCGGCGACCAAGGGCGTTGGCGCCAGCGGCTCGCCCTTCCTTGTTGGCTGCTGAGCCCATGGGCGTGAGGGTCGGCTTGCCGGTGACCAAGTTGATGGTTTCGATACAATCCCCTGCGGCGAAGATATCGGGGTCACTTGTCTGCATGAACTCGTTAACCTTGATTCCACCTGTAATACCGAGTTCAAGCCCGGCATTTTTGGCTAAATCGACGTTTGGCCTTATGCCGACAGCGATTAAAACTAGGTCGGTGGGGATTTCTCGACCTTGGTCTGTTCTTACTATTCCCTGGCCGTTTTGCTCACCTACGAAAACCAGACCTTCTGAAAGATGAATGTTGACCCCCTTATGCAGCATGTGCCAGCGAACTTTTTCGGCCATTTCCCAATCCAAAAAGGTAAGTAATTGCGGAGCAAGTTCAACAATTGTGGTTTGAAGACCCTTTAGGGCAAGATTTTCAACGGCCTCAACCCCGATAAGGCCCCCACCTACCACCAAAGCCCGCTGGGGTTTTTTCTCTTTGAGAAAGTCAAAGATGCGATCAGTATCTTCAAGAGTTTTGAGGGTAGAGACAAAGGGAAGATCTACACCCGGCACCGGCGGTATTATGGGATGTGAGCCTGGCGCTAGAACTAAACGGTCGTAAGATTCCTCTTCAGTTACACCTGAAGCAAGATTATTTACCACTAATCTTTTTTTCTTTCGGTCAATCTGAACCACCTCGCAGTTTGTCCGGGCATCCACCCGGAAACGGCGACGAAAGAATTCGGCGCTGGTGATGAGCAAGTTCTCTCGCTTTTCGATCACACCGGAGAGATAGTAGGGCAGGCCGCAGTTAGCATAGGAAATATCTGAGCCCTTTTCGAAGATAACGATCTCCACCTCTTCACTGCAGCGCCTCGCCTTGGCTGCGGCTGAGGCACCCCCGGCCACACCCCCGACAATAACTAACTTCCTTACTTTCATAATCACCTCCAGGAGAAAACAAGGCAAAAACCCCAGTATCTTAGCATGATCAATTTGAAAAACAAAGATTTGCCAGAGCTAAGGTATTTCCGCAAATGGATGTTTCATGCTTGTAAAAGGAGCAAGGAGTGACAAGCAAGGGTAGGGTGAAAGGCGAGGTAAATAGTCTTGGTCATGGTTTCGAACAAAGGGGCCACGGAGCAAAAACGACTTGGATTCCCTCTTGCCCATGACCTTGGTGCGTTTTTCCTATGCAAGGGCTTGATTTTATGGTATAAGAGCAGAAAAGAAAAAGACTGGGAGAGACTTTTAACCATGAGAGAAGAAAGACGATTTCCTCGCGCTCTAATCGATACGCAATACTGCCTCATAGGTAAACGTGGTGCTGCCAAAGGAAAGGCAAAAAACATAAGCCCTGTTGGAGTTTTTGTCCGCACCGGTGACAATTGGCACGTGGGTGATCGGGTACATATCACCGTCAATTTACCACAATACCATGGTTCGGTTCTTTCCCAGGCTGAGGTCGTGTGGATATGCACAAAACACGGGTCTTGCGGCGACCGAGGTGTAGGACTGAAGTGGATTGATCTCAGCATGACAGATGTTTTCAGGCTGGACAATTTTGTACGCCATTGGGAAGAATCCTGACCTTGAGAAGCCTGACAGCATCTAAAGCACTATTAGCTACCATACCTTCCTCCGCAATCTAGCGTGCTTTTTCCTCTTGTTTAACAATAACCCTGCGTCAGCCAAGATGAATGATTGCAGCTGATCTATATCTCAACAAAATAAACTTTCTCAAATACCTTCCGCAAACTGACTGTCAGGAGTGCGGTGAAGTTTCCTGTGCTGAATTCGTCAAGCAGCTGAAAAAAGGGATCCGGGCTCCGTCAGCATGCACCTTTCTCACTGACAGCCAAATACGGGCCTTTCACCTTGCCTTGCAAGGTGGAAGAATTCTTCCTCAGGTACCTGCTTTAGAGTTACCCCGCCCCGCCCCTGCTGGCCTGGTGGAGATAAACCACCCTAATGAGGGTAGCTTTCTTCTTATCTCTGGTAACAGCGAGTTTACTCAGGAGGTAATTTCCTCGATTATGGCCTTTACGGTTAGCTCATATTGGCTACTCTTCGTGGATTGCCGTGGGGACACTGTCGATATGGCGATGATCTATGAATCACTTAAAGTGGAAAAGATCGTGGCCGCCCTGAAAGAATTACCGGTGGACCTCAGGAGGGAAATAGTTTTACCAGGGTTCGCTGCCACCTTGAAAAGGCCACTGGAACAAGAAATAGAATGGCAAGTGAAGGTAGGTCCTTTGTGCATTGCAGAACTCCCCCTTTTCCTTGGGGACGACTGGGAAGTACCCTCCGATATAAATTTGGGATAAACTTAAGTTTTATTGGACTAGAAGCTATGTCAGATCAGCCCGCAAGCAACGTAAGCAAAATTGCCGGCGAATACTTCTCCTTGCTCGCCAGAGCCTTTCCGGTAATGTGCGCCAGTGATGAGTTCCACTTTTTACCTCGTGTCCAGGAGGCGGCCCAGTTTCTTGAAATTATGGACGATTTGAGCCAGAAAGCAATTGCTTCCGTAGTCTACTCAGTGCATGCTTTGCAGGGGCAGTTGCAAAAACAGCCAAGGGCGCAAGATTTTGAGGAGGAAATTGATCGGCAACTTCTTCTCCATAATATGGCGGGGTTGCTTATCGATTTAGAGGAGGTAAAGTCCTGGCGGCATAATCCTCTTCTTTACTTAAAAGCAGGGTGTATTGGTGTCGATCACGCGCTGACCAAGCCGCGCCGTGATGGACAAGAAAGGTTCGGTCGCACGGCTGAGAGGCTCGCTGGTTTTAGAAAACTGCTTGACGAGGGCAGCAAAAATCTGAGTACCATCCCTGGTCCTTACTACAGGGTTGCCTTGGATATGGTGCAACATGCGCAACTGTATCTTGAGGAAATTCTCCGAGACTTGGATGGCCAGAAGCGGAGGGAGCAGCTTGTCCTGCCATGTGCGGAGGTCCACGAGGCACTTTCTAACTTCGGATTGAGGTTGGGTGAAATTGGTCCGACACCCGCGGCATCGGTTCCGTCAGTTCCGGTAGAAGAGCTTGTTCAACGTCATTTTGGTTGCACCAGGTCTCTTGAGGAAATCTACAGTATTGCCGAGCAAGAATGGCAGAATAGCCTGGAAGAAATGGAACGGCTTCGCCGTAGCATAAATCCCGACCATAATTGGCAGCAGGTCTATGAGAGCTACTTGCCCGGCAACGGAGGAGAGTTTGACCTTTTCCGACTCTACGGTAGGGAAATAGAAAGGCTGCGAGAGCTCTGCAGGAAGCTTGGGCTGATGATGGCCCCTGTGGATCAAGAGTTGGTGATAGCCGAGACACCAACTTATTTGCGTCCGGTAAGAAGTGGCGCATCCTACAGCGCGCCCCTGACGGCTGATTCTCGTGAGTTGGCCTTTTTCTATGTTACCGCCGGCGATCCACTAAGTAGTTCACCAATGGATATTCTCCGAAGGAAGCGGTTACACCGGGAGTTTCGCTTTCTTTCTGCCCATGAATCATATCCTGGACACCATTTATTGGACAATATACGGCGTTATTTGGACAATCCGGTAAGACGACAAGTCGAGTCGCCACTTTTCTACGAAGGATGGGCCTATTATGCTGAATCCATCCTTGCCGAATCTGGCTACGTTGAGGACGAGTTGGAGCTCCTAGTGGATTGCAAGCGTAGACTCTGGCGCGCAGCTCGCTGTCTAATAGACTCTGGTCTAGCCCTGCAAAAGTTCACCAAGGACGGGGCTGCCGGTCTGCTCGTCTCGGTCGGTTTCGCAGCGGACGAGGCCGTTGGTCAAATAGAGCGATTTCGGTTGAATCCTGGTTACCAGCTGTGTTACAGCCTGGGTAAATATGAGATTGTCCATTTGCGAGAGCGTTTTCTTCCCAGTATGGGCTGGAAACGTTTTCACCGCCTCTTACTAGAGGGGGGCGAGATACCCTTTGCACTTGCGGCTTGGAGATTTGAAAATCTAAAAAAGAATGGTAGTTGAGGTGCTGGTTTTTTGCTTTGCTGTCCGATCCTACCGCCATGGTGAGGCTTCAGTCCAGGCGGACGGGTATCCAATACAAGGTTGAGGTTAAGCTAATAGGCTGGCAAGCATTTCACTAAATAGGGAGGTATCTGTGGAAGAGTTCTTGGGCTATCACTCTGAATGGAATCTTGGGAGCCCCGGTGGTTGGGAATATCAGCGGATTACACAGGAACTTGGTAAGCTTGCTTGGAAGAGGATACAGCCCCATTTGGGTCTGGAGGTCGAATTAGATTTTGACCATGTCTACTTAAATCCTGTACCTGCTTTTGCAGCGGCGTTGCTCCGTGCTCATCGGCAGCGAAACAAAGACAAAGCAGCTCACATCGTGCTGGTGGCAGAACCCGACACTCTGGAGACTGTTGTTGAAAACCGGAATTTTGTCCAATACTTGGACGGTATGGAAGGAGTAACTGCGGGACTGGCCGCCCCACAAGATCTGGATTACCACCAGGGAAATTTGTATCACAAAGGCCGACAAGTTACCCTGCTTTTTATGGATTTTAACAACGACGTACTTATCAAAATGGAAAAGGATCAGCCTCTCACCGCCCTTCGCCAAGCGATTAAAGATGATCTCGTTGTAAATCCTCGGGGTATGGAGCCTGCAGGGGCCAAGGGGTTGTTTGAGGCAGTTACCGATTCCTTACGAGGTCAGTTAAAAAAGACCACTGTGAATAGAACACCTTGGACGAGGCAGCTCTATGAGAGAGCTACAACCGGGCCGAAGGGAGAAAGCATAACCGATTTAGTGTCCTGGACCAGAGACAACTGGAATCGACTCGTGCTGAAGCCAGTGCAGGGCTATTCAGGAGAGGGAATCTACATCGGGTTCAAAAGCGAAGACCCTGATGGAGACTTGAATGAGGCCCTCAAGGCTGGAAATTACATTGTCCAGGATTTGGTGCCACTCCATTTGTGGGCGGAGGAGTCACCTTGGCTTTTCCCCGAAGAGCAGAGGGTTGGTTTGCAATCTTGGCAAACAGATTTTCGTTGTCTTATCACCGATGCAGGGCTAATAGGTTTCCTCGGACGCTTCGGGGGTATTCCAACTAACGTGGGAGCCGGTGGCGGAACGCAGGCCCTGGCAATACTACCGGGAGCCGCACCCCCGGCAGAGGTGGTCAACCAGCTGAACAAGTCTATTTGTGAAGTGCCCTACAGCATACTAGAAGAAATAAGGGAGGAAGTGAATTCACAAGCAGTAAAAATGGGACACACCTACTTATTAGGGCCTATCAAGACGGCCTGGCGGCCTCGCTTGTTAAACGAAGCTCAAGTAGAACAGTTGCGCCTCTATTGCGTGAATCTGTGGGCTGATGCGGTGCAACTGACAGGCTGGTGGCGGGCCGGTCAATTAGATGATTTCGTCCAGCTAAAGGAGGAAGAAGAGGCCATTGCCAGAGCAGCTCCCTGGACTGGACAACCGGCTTTGATGGCAAGTGACGGACTTTTTTCCTTCGGTTGTCATCCGAAGGAGTAATGCGGGACGGAGCCTCTCTCGAAGAAAAGATGAAGTCCGAGTTCCGAATTTCGAGCCATAAACGGCAGATGATAAATCCTAAATCCTAAATCCGAAGCACGAAATGGTTCGACAAACTCACCACCCTGAGCTAAGTCGAAGGGCAAATTCTAAATCCTAATTCTCCAATGTTCAAAAGGAAATTGAACAAATAGAATCATTCCCAGTTTTGGTCATTAGAATTTAGATATTAGGCTTTGAGATTTTCTGCCTGCGCAGAAAGAACCCCCAGCCCTGATCAAGGGGTTGGCCCTTTTCCCTAGTCGAGAGGTAGTCATGGATGGCTACGATCCTACCTGGTGGCAGCACATTTTTGATGAGACCTATCTTGTGACTGATGCCCGCAGTGTGTGCTGTCCCTTAACAACTGCCGCCGAAGTTGATATGGTTGAGGCCACCCTCGGGCTAAACTCTGATGATCGAATTCTTGACCTATGCGGCGGGCAAGGCCGTCATGCCATAGAGTTAGATAAAAGGGGTTACAAGAATGTCACGGTAGTAGACTACTCGCAGGTACTTTTGCGAGTTGGCCTCAAAGATGCAGTCCGAAAAGGGTGTTCTGTCTATTTCTGTCGTGGCGATGCTTGCGAACTTGGACTGGCAGACTCCACCTTCGATGTGGTTCTCATTATGGGAAATTCCTTCGGTTACTTCCAGGACGACAGCCAGAACCAGAAGATACTCCAAGAAATCTGCCGTTTGCTAAGATCGGGGGGCACTCTTCTTCTTGATTTAGTGCATAATGACTACGCTCGCCAACAATTCAGACCTACCAGTTGGCATGAGGCCAATGGAGACGTGGTAGTTTGTCGACAGCGCAAACTGCTCGAAGAAGGTGTTTTGGTCAGGGAAATGGTGATGAGCAAGCAGAGCGGGCTTATCAGGGACGTCACTTATTTTGCTCGCCTTTTTCGGCCCGAAGAGTTGGAAGTGTTGCTCGCCCACAGTGGTTTCAAGCAGATTAGCTGCGGCGGCACCTTGATCTCCCACCCTAAACCGGACGATTATGGGCTTCTTAGCAAGCGGATGCTGGTGACGGCCCACAAACCATAGCTTCTTAAAATGTGAGGGCTCATGAACCACTAGGGCAAGACGTTCATGCCCGTTGACAGTACCTTTCACAGCTCGCTATAATTCTTACAGAATAGATAAAATACTCTTTGCCCGGGATGATCAAGGCGGGAGGTGTGGCCATGCCTACTTACGAGTATAGGTGTATGAACTGTAACAAGGCTTTTGAAGTAGTAATGCCCATAAGTGAATATGAGAAAGGCAAAGTAAAGTGCCCCAAATGCGGGAAAAAACGGGTAAAGCAGCAGATCAGCGGATTTATGATCCAGACTTCCAAAAAGAGTTAGGGAGGGCAACTTGTGATCATCTGCTGTCATTTAGGCCAGAGTGAGAAGCATCGGCCATGAGATGAGCATGTCAACTTTTTTACCCTATGCCCCATGCCTTTGCCCTAAACGACGGGTAACAAGCCCAAATGACCTAGTAAGCGAGCAGCGTCACAATAGTAAATCAATGAGCGAATAAAATATGAGCTTCCCATTACTAATAGTCAGTATTTTTGTTGGTATCTTGGTGACTTGCGTTGGTATATATCGTGCTTACAACCAAGGTGAGTTCATGCCTATGATTCTGGGCATGCTAATCTTGATGAGCTGTGCGGCAAACTACCTCAAACGGAAAAGGAGGGAGGGAGAGGGGCAGGATAATCAATCTTCGAGCAATGGGGAATAGCTACTTTTGCAAGTATTCGTCAAGTTTTTCAGGTGGTTCATTGTCTCGAAAAAGGATTTTTCCCGATTCATCTATTAAAATAACGGTTGGAATGGCATGAATTGAATAGGTCTCTACTGTCTTGTTGTCTGAGTCAATCAACAAGGGGTAGGTGACGTTATAGCGTTTGTTGTATTTTTTGACATCCTTCAAAGAATCGACTCCTCCCACGTTTATTCCGAGAACCGTGATCCTACCCTTGTACTCCTCGGC
This sequence comes from Deltaproteobacteria bacterium, assembly GCA_022340515.1. Lineage (GTDB taxonomy): Bacteria > Desulfobacterota > Syntrophobacteria > BM002 > BM002 > BM002. Next base: position 9,209 of record JAJDNT010000094.1, on the reverse strand, counting down.
AAGGGTGACAACTTGAGGTGTAATCAGTCGACAAGGTTTACACCAGCTCGCCCAGAAATAAAGTAACAGCGGTTTATCCTCAGCCAACTCAAAAATCCGCACCTTATTGCCATTCATATCCAGTAGACTGAAATCGTTTGCCTTACCGCTTTCGAGGGGGACGATAAAAGGTAGGGAGAGAACCAGGGCCGCCACGAAGATCAGAATCACCCGGGACAACTTCTTCCTAGAGCAGGCTTGCGATAACATTTCTAACCCCCTTGGAGATGATTACCTTTAAAATAGTATAGGCAAGGAGTGAAAAAAGCAAATATTTCTAATTTTTTTGTCCCATGCTTTCCCAGATAGAGAAGCAAGAAGAATTGGTAAATCAGCAGATAGGATACATTGGAGATGGAAAAAGGGCTATAATGAGGATAAAATAAATATTTGGATAATAAATTGATCAAGTTCAGATTACAGCGAAGAGAGGATGGTCATGTCGTCCAAAGTGATGCCACTGCATTATGTCACGGTTGAGTTTCGGTTGCATGAAGAGGACCAGGGGGGTGGAGTCATTGAAAAATCAGGGCAGCACCGCTTCCTCTATGGAGTAGAGCCCTGGATTGATGGGGTGGATCAGCAGCTAGAGAACCTCAGAGAAGGTGAGCACCTGGAATTTGATTTAGATGTTGATGCAGCAGAGTTTGTATTATCCCGTTTATTGCCTCAAAGTGAGTGGTCCAAGGTGGAGAGAGGGTTAACCCTTGAGCTGAAAGTTGTCCAAATTGAAAAGGCTGAACCCAGAGAGGTTGTCAAGGCTTTAGCGGCCACAGTTCACTGCTGCGATCATTGTGGGAATCATTAAGAGCGCATAGGGCATAGAGCATAGCGCAGAGCAATGGGTAAACACTGAACAGTAAACGGTGAACGGTAAACCGATCATACGCTGGCTGCACCACTGTTCGCCGTTTACCCTTTTTTATGCTAGGTGCTCTGCTGAGAAGCCTTGTTTTGGCCTCCCCACCGCAACGATCAGTTAGACATCTCCCAAAAAATAGGATAGGGCATCTTCAAGTCTTGCCATTTGGGCTGGACTATAATATGTTAACAGGCCGTAATCTTTCTGCAAGGAGAGTCCGGTATGGCTACGGTGGGTCTAAGAGTCGTGAGTGGCAATAGCAATCCAAAGTTGGCACAAAAGATCTGTGATCATCTTGGAATTTCCCTTGGTCGGGCCAAGATCGAAAGATTCAGTGATGGAGAGACCTCGGTGGAACTTGGAGAAAGTGTAAGAGGCACAGACGCTTTTGTTATTCAGTCCCTTGCCCATCCTGTAAACGACCACCTGATGGAGCTTTTGGTAATAATCGACGCTTTAAGAAGGGCATCAGCGCGGAGAATCACTGCGGTCATGCCATATTACGGATACGCCCGCCAGGACCGTAAGAACAAACCTCGGGTGCCTATTACGGCAAGATTGGTAGCCGACCTCCTCACGGCGGTTGGCACTGATAGGGTGCTCACCATGGATTTGCATGCAGGTCAGATCCAGGGCTTTTTCAATATTCCGGTGGACAACCTCTATGCCTCTCCCATTCTTCTTCCTCACCTCCGAGAGCAGTTCCGAGAAGCTGTAATAGTAGCCCCAGACGCTGGAGGAGTGCCCCGGGCCCGCGCTTATGCCAGTAGACTAAACGCTGGGCTTGCACTCATTGATAAACGGAGAGCAGCTGCAAACCAGGCCGAGGCCATGCATCTAATCGGAGAGGTAAAAGACAAGACTGCGGTTATTCTTGATGATATGGTGGACACCGCTGGAACTCTGGTAGAAGCGTCCCGTGCTCTTGTGGAAAATGGTGCCAGTTCGGTACATGCCTGCTGCACTCATGCCATTCTCTCCGGGCCAGCTGTAGAACGACTGAGAGAGAGTCCCTTTGGCTCTGTGGTGGTTACGGACACGCTACCTGAGAGACCAGAAAGAGGAAATATACCAAGCCTTAAAGTGCTCTCATCGGCTCGACTTTTTGCTGAAGCCATAAAAAGTATCCACAACGAAGATTCCATCAGTCTATTATTCGAAATTCAGCATTGAGGGACACGCCTTTCGCAACGCTTAATCCATTGATTGCCATCAATTAAAGCTCCATTGCTTCTACCAAAAAGACCGCCGAAGGAGTGTTGGAGTATTGGAAAGATTTTCGAGACATCAGTTCTTAAAACTCCCATTACTCCATTACTCCACTACTCCAGTACTCCCAAATCTCCCTTTTAGCTTAAAGTCAAGTGTGCTGCGGGAAATCCTTTACTCTGCTTTTAGCGCGGAGGTGTAGTGCAATATGCATGACCAGCGGTTCTTTTACAGCCTGAACCAGCGCCCCCCTTTTTGGCGTAATCTCTTATATGGAGCCCAGTGGGCCCTGATTATGTTTCCCGCTTTGGTTATAGTAGCCTCCATTTCTGCTAAAGCACTCAACATGCCGGCTGAGGAAGAGGTGGCATTTTTTCAAAAAATTCTTTTACTCGCAGGAACTTTTACCACCTGGCAAACTCTGGCCGGACACAAGTATCCCCTGCAAGAGGGACCAGCTACCGCACTGCTCCTAACCTTTGTTACCCTGGCGCCCAGCGGCTTGGCGGCCATTAAAGGAGGTTTCTTATTTGGTGGTCTGATTCTCTTCTTAATCGGGCGGCTTCGTTGGATGAAATACATCACAGATTATTTCACTCCGAATGTAGTTGGAGTGATACTTCTGCTAATTGCTTTTACCCTTTTGCCTTATCTGTTGCCATTGCTCATTGGCGTTGATCCGGCCCATCCAAGCGGCAGCGGTGCAGTATTTGCCGCGTCTTTGGCTTTAATAATGCTCATTGCCATTTTATCCCACTGGCTAAAAGGATTTTGGCAGACAACAGCCATGATAGTGGGACTAATGGTGGGCACATTAGTCTTCTGGGCATGGGGCTTGATGGATCTTCAACCAGTAAAGGAGGCATCCTGGTTTTCTCTTCCCACCCGACTTTGGACTGGAATGCCTCACTTCTATCTGCCGGCCGTCATTTCATGCTTCTTTGCTTATCTGGCCGTGATAGTTAATTCAGTGGGAAGCATTCATGGAGTTGGGGAAATCGTGGGAAAGGAGGATCTAGCAAGGCGGGTCGATCGAGGAATCGGGGTCACCGGTTTGGCTGGGTTGGCTGCTGCAGGGCTAGGTGTGGTGGGCACGGTTAGTTATTCCAGCAGTCCAGGGGTGATCTTGGTTACCAGAGTGGCGAGTAGATATGCACAGGCCATGTGTGGCATGATCTTACTTGTCGCAGCCTTCATGCCACGACTAAATGCTTTATTGACTGCCATACCTGCAACGGTAGTCGGTGCTGCCCTGTGTGTGGCCTTAGGCTCCCAAGTGGGAGCAGGGATCTCGGTGATTACCGCAGGGAGAAGGTCTATGGCGGGCCGGGATTACCTGGTTGTGGGGCTTCCTGTAATTCTAGGAACCTTGGTTGCAGCATTGCCATCATCCTTCTTTGCAATTCTCCCGGCATCGATAGGAGTGATCGTGGGCAATGGCCTGGTTGTGGGCATCGTGCTGGTGCTCATCTTGGAGCACCTGCTGTTGCGAAAGCGGCAAGGCGCTGCCTAAGGGCAGCGTCCGTTGTGATTTTTGCATAGAGCATAGAGCATGGGGCATGGAGCAAGGAGATGGATATGAAGGAAGGAATTAACTGTCCAAAGTGTGGTAGTTTGATTTACAGATACAAAAACCCTATACCCACAGTGGACATCATAATTGAACTAGATAACAAAGGAATCATCTTGATCAAGAGGGCTAAGAAGCCCTTTGGCTGGGCTATACCTGGCGGTTTTGTCGATTACGGCGAGTCACTTGAGGAGGCAGCCCGGCGTGAGGCCCAGGAAGAGACAACTCTCAAAGTGGAGCTTTTGGGCCAGTTCGGTGCTTACTCTGATCCTGGGCGGGATCCACGGCACCATACCATCTCGGTAGTTTTCTTGGCTCGCGCCCGAGGTACGCCAGAGGCCAGAGATGATGCCCTTGAGGTGGGAGTTTTTACCAAAGAAGACCTCCCATCACCGCTGGCCTTCGATCATGCTCAAATTCTGGCAGACTACTTCGCTCGCAGTAAGTCTTCTATATTGGATTGGACCATCGAAGTCTAACTGCTTTCACCCAAGATCTTTTCCCGCAGTTTTTTTTCAACAGCCTCTGGTACCAATCCGGTAACACTGCCTCCGGCGCTGACTACCTCCTTGATTATTCTAGATGAGATGTATATCCAACGTGCACCGGTCATCAGATAGAGAGTTTCCGGTCTTCGATTCAACTTCCGGTTCATAAGGGCCATCTGAAACTCGTACTCGAAGTCGCTTACGGCTCGTAAACCTCTGAGTATGGCCATAGCCCCACACCTCTCAACGTAATCCACCAGCAGTCCCTTGAAGCTGTCAACCCTGATACGATGAGGCTCCGGGTAATTGGCCAGACTGGCTCGAATGAGCTCCAGCCTTTCCTCGAGGGTAAAGAGCGGTTCTTTTGCCGGATTCTCAGCCACGGCAATGATGATGTTGTCAAACATTTTTAAAGCTCGCTCCAACAAATCAATATGCCCGTTGGTGATAGGGTCAAAGGAGCCAGCATAGACAGTCAGTCTGCCATCTTTCATTTTTTCTATTCTCCCCGTGAGAAAAAGCTCACTCCAGTAGTCCCATAAACCCGCATGCTCTGGCGGTGAAGACAACCATAGGTTGAAGTGAGATTCTCGTCAATGGCATGCTCGCTGACCACGGTGGCAGCTGCATTTAGGAGCTTGCCGGTTCCGAGTTGCTCTAAGCAGCGCTGGGTCAGCCCTCTTCCGTATGGAGGATCGAGAAACACCAAATCAAAACTGTAATCCTGGTTGGCCAATCCCTTAAGACCACGGCGCAAATCCAATTTGTAGACTCTGGCGTTCTCAGGGTTGCCACAGGCAGCCAAGTTGCGGCCAATGAGTCGTATGGCAGCAGGGTGCTGATCCACCATAACCACAAAGCCTGCTCCGCGGCTGAGTGCCTCTAATCCCATGGCACCGGTGCCGGCGAAAAGGTCAAGAACCCAGAGCTCACCAAGATCATAACCGAGAATATTGAAGATGGCCTCCCTCACTCGGTCGGCCGTTGGGCGCAGACGCTTGCCTTTTGGGGTGGCCAAGCGTATCCCTTTATACTCACCGGCGATAATTCGCAATTTAAACCTCAGCCGCGGAAGAGGCAAAAAAGCGTGATACACCAAGAGACAATCAATACCAGGCTCAAACGGTCTCCCCTCGACATACGCATACTCTTGAGAGTCTGCTTTTCTACGGCATGGCCGTAGCCGCGGACTGCCATAGCAGTGGCCAATTCCTCGGCCCGTGCCAGGACATTATAGAGTAGAGGAATAAAAATACCATGGAATTTTTCCAAGCGGTTGCGCCAGGTTCCAGACTTGAGATCGATGCCCCGCGCCGCCTGGGATTCAATGATCCTTTCCGCCTCTTGTCCCAGAATGGGAAGAAAGCGAATGCAAAGGAGCATGGCCAGACACAGATCTGCCACTGGAATACGGACTCGTTTGAGAGGGCTGCCAAACTTTTCCAAAGCTCGAAGCAGTTCCATGGGTGAAGTGGTCAGGGTGAGAATGGAGGAAAACAATATGAAAAGAGCGAGTTGACCCCCGATGCGTATTGCTTGATGAACCCCTTCTCGAGTAACATCCAGCGGGCCCAAATCAAAAGGAAGAATTGGTTGCCCTGCAGTGAAAAACAGCTGCAAGCAAACGGTCAAAAGGAAAAGCCAGCCGAAGGGCCGCAACCCCTTGAGAACATTAGTAAGCGGCAGATGAGAGCAGCGTATGAGCCACAGGGCTGCCATAAGAAAGATGGCCAACCCCCAAAGTCTGTCAAGGGAGAAGAGTGTAATTCCGCTCAGAAACAAACCTAAAAGCTTTACTCGCGGATCAAGGGAGTGAATAGCCGACTCAGTGGGGTAATAGTGACCAAGTGTGAGATCTTGGAGGAATTTCATAAGAATTCCGTTGTAAGTGGTCCGTGGTCAGTTGTGAGCTAATTCCCTTCGCCGCATGGCGTCAGGCCCAGAGTGCACAGGGTGCTGTTACCATACTTAATAATAAGCTCTGCACTATGCTCCATGCGACTCTTGGCAACGGACAACGAACGACTGACGCTTACCTTGCCGATGGCCACTTTAGTTTGGACGATACCTAGCTGAGCAATTACGTAACCAGAGGCTAAAGATACTCTTTCGCCAAGAGCTCTGCAATCTGTACTGTGTTCAGGGCAGCACCCTTGCGTATGTTGTCAGCAACTATCCAAAGGTCAAGCCCATTTTCAATGGAAAGGTCTTCCCGGATTCTGCCCACCAAGGTCTCATTTATACCGGCCGCATCCAATGGCATTGGATAAATTCGTTCATCCGGATTGTCCATCACTCTCACCCCTGGAGCTTGAACGAGTAGAACCCTGGCTTCTTTAGCTGTAAGTTTCCTTTTGGTTTGGATGTTCACCGCCTCCGAGTGGCCATAGAATACGGGGATGCGCACTGTGGTTGCGCTTATCCGGATGGTATTATCTTCCATTATTTTCTGGGTTTCGTGAACCATTTTCATTTCTTCTTCAGTGTAACCATTTTCCAGAAAACCCCCTATGTGGGGAAAACAGTTGAAAGCGATTCGGTACGGATAAACCTCAGATTTTGCTTCCTGAAAATTGAGGAGATTTCTAGTTTGGTTTGTCAACTCATCCATTGCCCGTTTGCCGGTACCTGAAACAGCCTGGTAGGTGGACACCACCACCCGTTCGATGCCGGCAACATCATAAATGGGCTTGAGAACTACCACCATTTGAATGGTAGAGCAGTTGGGGTTGGCTATTATTCCTTTATTTTTGTAGTCGGCTACGGCGTGAGGATTTACCTCTGGCACCACCAGAGGTACATCAGGGTCCATACGCCAACCACTTGAATTGTCAATTACTACACAGCCGGAGTTGGCGGCTGCCGGGGCAAATTCTCGACTCGGGCCGGCGCCTGCCGAGAAAAGAGCTATATCCAGTCCTTCAAAAGAATCCGCTCGGAGTTCCTCAACGGGCAAGTCCTCACCACGAAACTCCAGGGTCTTTCCGACAGAGCGGGAAGATGCCAGGAGCTTGAGGGAGGCTAGAGGAAACTCCAGCTCCTCGAGGATCTTGATCATCTCGTTTCCTACCGCGCCTGTGGCGCCGGCTACCGCTACATGATACTCTTTGGCCATTAGTCTTAACCTCTAATCTAACAATTTGAGAGTGTTCAATGACTCAGTGTTAAATTGCTTTAAAACTCTGACCTACCTGGATCCCCGCCTACGCGGGGATGACAGGCGATGGCAGACTTTAGTCATTCCCGCGAAAGCGGGAATCTAGGGTACAATGACCCATTTAACCAAGATTTCTTGCAGGTAAATATCCAAAAACGGTGTTGTAGCTATTTAATTTATCTCACTGAAAAATATTGAACAGTCTCAAATTAGCTCAGCTCCGGTAATATATTTTGCTACCAAGTCACCAACTTCCTGGGTAGTGTGACCCATGCGCCCAGCATCCATACTTTTTATGTCATCTTTTACCACTTTCTTGATTGCTTCTTCAACCTGACGTCCCGCACTTTCTTCGCCGAGGTAGTCCAGAAGCATGGCCAGGGCGGCAATGGCTGCCAAAGGATTGATCATGTTTTTACCAGTGTATTTTGGCGCGGAGCCTCCTATGGGTTCAAACATGGAAACACCTTGCGGATTTATGTTGCCGCCGGCTGCTATGCCCATACCCCCCTGAATCATGGCACCAAGATCGGTGATAATATCACCGAACATATTGTCAGTCACTATTACATCAAACCATTCAGGATTTTTTACCATCCACATGCAAAGAGCGTCCACGTGAGCATAGTCCCTTTGAATATCCTTGTATTCCTCAGCAACTTCATGAAAGGTGCGCTCCCATAGGTCAAAGGCAAAGGTGAGGACATTGGTCTTGCCGCAGAGAGTTACCTTTTTGCGCCCCTGGCGACGGCACAGCTCGAAAGCATAGCGGATGCAGCGCTCTACGCCTTTGCGGGTATTCACTGATTCCTGGACGGCCACCTCGTCCGGGGTTCCCTTCCTCAAAAAACCACCACTACCGACATAGAGACCTTCAGTATTTTCCCGGACTACCATGCAGTTGATGTCTTCGGGCTTCTTGTCACGCAGTGGGGTCCACACCCCGGGATAAAGCACCACCGGGCGCAGATTGATATATTGGTCGAGAGCAAAGCGGATGGTCAAGAGGATTCCCTGTTCCAAAATACCGGGTGGAACTTCAGGGTGACCTATGGCACCTAAGTAAATGGCGTGCAGGCTCCTGAGTTCTTCGAGAACTGAAGCGGGCAGAGTTTCACCAGTTTTCAGATAGCGATCTCCGCCCAAATCATAATGAATTAGTTCATAGGAGAAGCCATTGCGTTCCGCAGCCGCCGCTAACGCCTTTAATCCTTCAGCCACAACCTCAGGGCCGGTGCCGTCACCTGGTATCACGCCAATCCGATAACTGTTCGTCATTTACAACTCCTCTGTCATGTTCGCACAGCGTTGAGCAAGTTGCGCTGCAAGAGTTCAGATGGGGTACGATTCAGGAATTAAGGGATTGAGGTATTGAGGGATTTTGGGATGATGAGACTGATGCCTGGAATTCCCAAAAGCTCAATTAATTGTGTGTTCCAGAATTCCTCAATTCCTAAATTCTTCAATCCTTTAATCTTTTCATAACATAGGGAATTAAGCCGCCGGCGGCCACCAACTCTTGCATAAAAACCGGCACCGGCTGTGCTTTATAAGTGAGATTTCTGCTCTTATTGAAAATCGTACCGGTGGTAAGATCTATATCCAGCTCATCTCCTGTGACAATGTCTGCCGAGGCCTCTGGGGACTCCAAGATGAGCAGTCCCATATTAAAGGCGTTGCGGTAAAAAATGCGAGCGAAACTCGCAGCGACCACGCAGCTTACCCCGGCTGCTTTAATGGCGATGGGGGCGTGTTCACGGGAGGAACCACAGCCGAAATTGGTCTCAGCCACTATAATATCACCGGGAGAGACCTTTTGTGGAAACTCGGAATCAGCATCTTCCATACAATGTTTTGCCAGCTCTTTGGGATCTGAAGTGTTCA
>JAJDNT010000077.1 GCA_022340515.1 Deltaproteobacteria bacterium | reverse complement strand
CTTATCTACTGGCATATGACACTAGCAAAGTTGACGGTGCTGACATTTCTCCTTGTTCGGGTGGTGAAACAACTAAACAGAGTCCAAGAGCAGTACCAGCAGATGGTGATCGTTGAAAGCGCTTACTGGTCTTTGCATGATACTATCCAAGAAGCGGAAAGGGCACGTGAAACGACCCTCGGTTCAAAGGTTCCCTCGCTGGAATACGTCATTCGCTTGGACAAAGTCAGTTTTGCTTATGATGAAAAATGGGTGCTCCGAAACGCCTCTCTCAGTTTTCCTGCAGGCTTGTTGACTGCCATCGTCGGTCCATCCGGGGTGGGTAAAACCACCATAGTCGACCTGGTAATGGGCTTGCTTCGACCTCAGAAGGGGGAGATATTTGTCGACGATCTTCCAATGGCAGAGGTCGACCTAAGAAGATGGCGTAACATGATCGGCTACGTTCCCCAGGAAACGTTGCTGCTGCACGATACTATCCTGATAAATGTTACGCTCGGGGCACCTGATTTGACTGAGGCAGACACAGAAAAGGCTCTGCGTGCCGCGGGGGCCTGGGAATTTGTAAGGCTTATGCCGCAAGGAATGCATAGCACAGTGGGTGAACGCGGAAGCATGTTGTCTGGAGGCCAGCGGCAGCGCATCGCCATTGCTCGAGCCTTGGTACACAAACCCAAACTGCTTATTCTTGACGAACCCACCAGCGCCTTGGATCCGGATACCGAAGCAGCTATCTGCGAGACTTTGGGCCAGCTGCGAGGTGGGGGAATAACGATCCTAGCCATTTCACATCAGCCAACAATACTGGAGGTAGCCGATCGAGCCTATGAGTTGCAAGACGGCAAGGCTTTTTTGGTGCAGGACCACGAGGTTGCTGGCGCACATTCGGGTTAACCCGAGATTGAAGACATGAAAACTGAACTACAACTCCTCATTCCAGTGGAAAACCAGGTAAGAGAATTTGATGCCAAGCTTCTGCTTGCCTGTATTGCAGCGAAGCGAGGATTTTCATCAGTAATCGGCTCCCGGAGGGAGATGGAATTTCGCATTGCCTCTTTCCCGAGAAGTTTATACCTTTCCAAGAGCATGACCATCCGTAGCGCCTTACTGTTTAAAGTTGCACACAAGGTAGGCCATAATATCGTAGCATGGGACGAGGAAGCTCTGGTTCATCTGCCGCCCGAAACCTATTTTTCGGATCGACTCTCACCGTCATCCATCCGCTACGTATCTCATCTGCTAGCGTGGGGACAAGACAACGCCGATTTGTGGCGCCAGTATCCCAATTTACCAAACGGCATCCCCATCCATCTCACGGGAAATCCGCGGGCTGACATGCTCAGGATAGAAATGCGTCCTTTTTTCGCTGAGCATGTGGAGAAGATTAGGAAAAGTTACGGAAATTTTATCCTGGTAAACACCAATTTCAACCACGTAAATGCCTTTTCTCCGGACATGAACCTTTTCAAGCCTGTCAAGAAACCTGGGGCAACGCCCCGCTTCGGACGGGGCGCCAGGGGCATGAGTCGTGAGTTTGCCGAGGGATTAAGGGACCACAAGCAAGCCGTCTTCCAAGACTTCCAGCAGCTTATCCCTGCACTGGAGGGATCATTTCCGAGATACACCATCATCGTCCGGCCTCATCCCACGGAAAACCAGGAAATCTATCGTAATATAGCTGCACAATGCAGGCGAGTGGAGGTAACCAACGCGGGCAATGTGGTGCCGTGGATTTTGGCCTCAAAGGCTGTCATTCACAATTGCTGCACCACCGGTTTGGAAGCATATGTCATGGGGGTGCCCGCCATTTCTTATAGGGCAACGGTTAATGATTTTTATGACTTGGGCTTTTATCGCCTGCCCAACTTGCTCAGTCACCAGTGCTTTGATTTCGAGGATTTGGAATCAACCCTTGGCGATATTCTTGCTGGCAAACTCGGGCCTGCCGATGGAGCTGAGCGCGAAGAGCTTGTAAAACACCATATGGTGGCCCTGAACGGCCCTCTGGCTTGCGAAAGAATAGTCGATACCTGTGAGCAGATCTTGAATGACGGGGCAAAACTGGGAGAACCAACTTTGCGGTATCGGCTGAATCGCTGGTACATAGCAAAAGGGCTTGGTTTAGTAAATCGTTACAAATCTTATCTTCCAGGCGAATTCAATAAGCCGGCCTTCCAGCGCCATCGTTATCCTGGAATTTCCACAAAAGAGTTAGGTGCACGACTCTCGCGATTTCAGCATTTATTGGGATACAGTGAAAAACTGAAGGTGGAGGAAATATCTGAGCAGATATTTCGAATCAGTGCCTAATGTTCATTTATGAATATTAAGCTTTGTTTGTTCAACCAAATTGACCACTATTTTATCTAAACGGAAAGACCTTTTGCACTTGCCATTTGAGCTCTTTTTCGATAGTCAAGTTTAAACCCATGGGCTTAGGAGGAATATCCATGAGAAAACTGGTAATAGATGGAAAAACTATCACAGATGATGGGGATTGTTTTGTTATTGCCGAAGTGGGACACAACCACCAGGGGAAGCTCGAAACGGCCAAAGAGATGTTTCGGGTTGCCAAGGATTGCGGCGCTGATGCGGTCAAATTGCAGAAGCGAGATAATCGTCAGCTTTATACCCAAGCAGGATATGACAAGCCTTACGACCACGAAAACAGCTTTGGTCTTACCTATGGTGAGCACCGAGAAGCACTAGAATTCGGCTGGGATGAATATAGTGAACTGATGGCCTATGCCAAAGAAATTGGGATCACCATGTTTGCAACAGCCTTTGACTTTCCCAGTGCCGATTTTTTGGCCAAGCTTGATGTCCCGGCCTTTAAAGTAGCCTCAGGTGATCTAAAGAGTATTCCTCTTTTGACCTATATCGCTAAATTCCAAAAGCCCATGATTCTTAGTACTGGCGGCGGAACCATGGAAGATGTCCATAGGGCCTATGATGCCATTATGCCCATTAACCAGCAACTTTGTCTTTTACAGTGCACCGCAGGATATCCGGCAGCTTTTGAAGAGCTCAATCTGCGGGTTATCACGACCTTCAGGGAGCGGTTTCCCGACACTATCATTGGACTGTCTTCTCATGACAATGGGATCGCCATGGCCGTGGTAGGGTACATGTTGGGAGCAAGGGTCATCGAGAAACACTTCACTCTCAATCACACCTGGAAAGGTACCGATCATGCCTTTTCTCTAGAGCCCATAGGGCTGAAGAAAATGGTTCGTGATTTGC
>JAJDNT010000079.1 GCA_022340515.1 Deltaproteobacteria bacterium | reverse complement strand
ATCTGGCTGCAGCCATGGGAACACCCGTGGTAGGGTTGTTCGGTCCAGTTGACGAGAGGAGATGGGGGCCTCTATCTAACAATTCCATTGTTTTGAGAGGCCAAGAGGGTTGTGAAAACTGCAGGGAGAAGCGCAAAGAGTGTCACGATTTCCCTTGCATAACCACATTGAAGCCAGAAAAGGTGAAGCAAGCCATAAGTGAATTATTCGCAACTGGAAAGAGCTAAACCATTATATCACCACCAAGAACACGAAGGTCACAAAGCAAGCATAGCGCATAGCAACAAAAGGAGTAAACGGTAAGTGGTGAACGGTAAACGGTTTGGGAGCCGCTGAATAATCGGTTTACCGTTCACCGTTCACTATTTACCAGAGGCTATGCGCGTGGCGCTCCGCTCTATGCGAATTATCTAAAACCTCCCTTAAGGTATAGTCGCCAAGAGAGTATGCACACCGCCAGTAGGGGATGGCGTTTTAGCCACGGGGTCCACTCAACCTTGACCCCGGAGTGTCTCTCTATTTTCCACTGGATGTAGTCCACCCCTCCCTTGAAAGTAAAAACCGCCTTAAAAAGACGCAAGATTGAAAGCACTTTGCCCTGGAGCTTCCTCAAAGTCCAGGCCAAATGACTACGGTACCGAACCGAGTTTGGAATGTGGGCGTGATAAAGAAAGCCATCTCTTTCGTCAAAAATATCCACTTTAAAGGGCACTGAACCCATAGCAGCGCGGGTAACTTGCTCATAGTATTCTGCAGCAGCGTCGACCAGATGGACTAGTTTGTCAGGTTTTTCTGACCTGAGTTCAGCCCTATAGCTGAGCAAAAGTCCATGCCGCCACAAATCTTGAGCTGAAAATTTCTCCTCCACATCTGGCATTACCCGGGTGATAAAAGTTATCACAGCTCGAGCCAGCGCCATTAGCACCTGTTTTTCCGCCTGCTTGTTACGGACGTACAGCAACCCAGCGGGTTGGGCAAATCTTCCCCACAGGTAAGAATGGAACCACCACTTCGAGGTGCCCCTCTGGAAGTCTCTTAGGGAGAGAACAGCGTACTTTGTGCGCACCACACGATCTTCCACGGGCAACTCCAGATAGAACACATTGGGGGGCAGTAGCTTGTTGGCCATGGCCTGTATACGATTCGGCAAAGCGGTACGGTAAGTGTCTACTATGACGTAAAGGTCAACCAGTCCGTCGCTATCATCACCCGTGCGAAAACATGAGCCATAGAAAAGAATTGCCTGAGTAACATCGCCGTAGAGACTCAAGAGTACCTCCACCAAGGCACGCACTCCATCTGGAGCCTCCCGAGAGGATTCTTGTCGAATCAAGGTTATTAGGTTCGATTCCATTGACACGGTCACAATTGCAGAAATGAGGCCTTACCGCCATGTTCGACAACAACTGGTCCGAGGTGGGTTTTCGCTTCGAAAAGCTCACCGTCTAGGGTAAAGCCACTATTTAGGCTCAGCTGAACTCGTTCTACATTATGGCTAAGATAGCCGTTTTTTACGGTCCCGTAGCGATTCGTCCGACCCCGTATTAGAGCCGGCAGTGCCCGCAACAACTGTTGAGGGCGCGAATCGACCGCAGTGTAATGCAGTGGTCCGTCTTCTTTGCCCCAATAAGGTTTAAGACCAAGAAATAACCGCTCCAATCCACTAATCATTATCAGAAACCAGTCCCTCTGTTCGGGAGGTTGGTCATCCAAACCCACGGTAATAGGCACGGGAGCAATATGGGTAGCGCTCCTGAATGCAACGGCCAAAAGAAACAAAGCAATAGTCAACCCGGGAGCCCACTCTCCCCGAAAACCAGGCCTGTTCAGTCTGTTGTTACAAAACTGGATTCCCTGATATATACTAGCTGTCCCCAAAAACATGCCGTAGAGAGGTTCCGCCTCGGGGGCCACTTGTACGCGCAAAACCGGGCGTTGCAGCTGAACTACCTCGCCCTCCCCTTCACAGGCCCAGGTTAATAGCTTTCGCAGTCCTTTGGCACGAGATCCTTTCAGACCCACATCCCCAGCGGTCATGCTTGTTGTACCAGCTCGCAACACTGCCAGGAGCGGTAGTCTTTCAAAAGGACTCTGATGGTAGAGAACCGTCAGCGCTGCCTGTACAGTGCCGTCGCCTCCGTTTATGGCGACTAGATTTACCTCCCGGCGAGCAAAATCGGCCAAGGCTGATGCCACATCGGCTGGGGTCTGGACATTACGATCTGATACTTGCGGATAGGCCGCCAAGACCTTCCGGATGGCCCCTAGACCTTTTCGGTTGGCACCGCTGAGAGGATTGTTGAGAACCCCCACCTGCAAAGGTTTGACGGGTGCCGAAATGCTTTGTGAATGGTCGCTAAGTTTCCTCTTCGCCACCCTTAACCCTTCCAAATGCAATACGAGTAAGACCCAACCACGTAGGGGTTCGGATTTACTTTCACACCCGCCAAATAAACTTGTTCATAGCCGATTAGTGACTATAATGAGGCTCCCCTTACCTTTGCCACATGGTAAAAAATGAGGTGGTATTGTATATTAGACGCACGAATTCTGTAAAGCCCGATGAACTAGCAGTAGATAACCTTACAGGTACTGAGTTGATAACATGGACAGGACTTTCACCCTTGCTCATATTTCTGACTTCCATCTGTCTTCCCTGAATAAGGCCAAGGTAAGAGACCTTCTTAACAAGCGAATGTTCGGCTACCTCAAATGGCGGCTCCGCAGAGGTGGTGAGCACAGCCCAGAGGTCCTCGAGGCCCTAGTCCGTGATTTACAGATTAGCCGACCTGACCACATCGTGGTCACGGGCGACCTGACACACTTAGGCCTACCCATTGAATTCCGAGAGGCCAGAAAGATTCTACATTCACTCGGTTCACCCTCAAACATCACCGTTATACCTGGTAACCATGATGCCTACGTGAGAACCGACTGGAATAACACCTTTGGCCAGTGGGCAGACTACATGGTCTCAGACCGCCCCTTCCTCCGTGGTGAAGGAGGGACTGACTCCGACAAAATTTTTCCCAGCCTGCGTATACGTGAGTTTGTAGCCTTGGTTGGGCTATCCACCGCCAAACCTTGTGGTCTCTTTTTTGCTGTGGGTAGTGTGGGTGAGTTACAACTTCGAGAATTGGAAAGGATTTTAGCAGAAACAGGACAACAAGGGCTTTTTCGGGTTCTACTTATCCACCATCCCCCTCTGTCCGGCACGGTAAGTTGGCGCAAACGGTTAACCGATGGCGAAACCTTGCGAATGATTCTGGCACGGCAGGGCGTGGAGCTAGTCCTCCACGGACACGCGCACCGCGCCTCACGGGGACATGTCCACACACTTGTTGGTGAAGCTCCAACATTCGGCGTTAGTTCTGCTTCAGCTTTAGGTCGAACCAGCAAGCGGAGGGCTCGTTACCACATCTATAGACTTGAAAAAAATTCTCACGGCTGGCAAATGGCTGTCTCAGTCAGGTGCTATTCTCCACCTTCGGAGAGCTTCATTGCAGATTCAGAGACCCACTTGGTCCTTCATCGTCCAATCGATTAAGTAAACTTAATGTATTTTATAAGCTTTGCAGTACAAGATTATGTTATATAAAAAGCTTACAATAAGGTGAATAATTTAAGCTAAGGAGCCAGGCGGAGCCGCCAAATAGCTATCGCCAAGATTAGAGCTACAGGAGTTAAGGTGGTGAGGGGCGCAGGGAAATCCAACAAGAGCCCTAGATAGCCGATGATCTGATTTGCCAGATAAAAGGCAATGCCTACCACGGCACCTAGGGTTATCCGCAATCCTACCGTCATGCCCCGTGGGGGCCCGAATACGAATGGGAGTGAAAGCAGGACCATTGCTCCTGTTGCCAGAGGCATGACCAGCTTCTGCCACAGAGCTAGAATGTAATGATCCGCATTTTGCCCTCTCTCCAGAAGAGCATTGATGTACAACCTTAGGTCTGACGGTGCGAGGCTCTCTGGAGGCAGTTCCAATACGCTAACCTGGTCCTGACTAAAAAATGAGTCAATCGTCAGGCTTGCTAAGTGCTCGGTGGTGATCCCCTCCTCCTCCATGGCCTTTTTTTGAATGTCTTTGAGCGTCCACCGTCCATCTTTATGAATTTCTGCTTCACCGGCATGAATAAAGGTCCGCAAACGACCATCGCTATCACGTTCGTAAATGTCCAAATCTGTCGCAATTCCCCCCGACAGTGTCATACCAACTCGGATAAAGGAGTTACCATATCGCGCCCAAAACCCCCTTTTGGTCAACATAATGCCGCTCGAACCGGAGATTGCCAATGAACGGCGGGCGTGGGCGTATTGCTCGAGTTGCGGAACTACGAACTGTTCCGCAGCGGCACTAGCCAGCATAAGCAAGCCAGCGGCGGCAAGCACCGAAAAGCAAATCCTCCGGACCGACAATCCTGCAGCTCGCATGGCAATGAGTTCGCCTCTTTCGGCCAGCATCCCGAGTCCAATAATACCACCCAGCAGAGCACTTATGGGCAACATATCAATGATTCTCTTGGGAAGGGTCAGACCAACGAAGATGAATGCATCGACTGCCTGGAAATTCCCCTTGCCCACATCATCGAGTTGGGTCACTAATTCCAGAAAACTAAACAAAGATACCAAAACGAGGACTACCAAAAAGAGGCCCCGGAAAAAACTTTTGCCTAGGTAAAGATCAATTGTTCTCATCATCATTTATCATTTCTTCGCGCTCGCTACGCTCCGCTCAGGCCCGCACCGCAAGCGGCATCTAAGACAAGCGGGTTCCCGGTGACGCATTTGGCATTTTTCGATTGATAAGCAATGGCAAATGGACTTCCTCTGTGCTCTCCACCTAAACTGGGTGCTCTTTGGGATTTAAAGCTTCTTAGACAAAAGGCGTTGCTTTATTCGACGCCACTGAAAAACTAGCCTTGGCTGAATTGATAGGATCAGCCCTACTATTGCAAGTAAAACAACAACCCACCAAATACCCACCACAGGTCCCACAACCCCTTGCTCTACCCAATCTTTAGCCATGGCACTGGTGTTGTAATAAACGGCCAGGACTAAAACCGCCGTTACCAATTTGGCATATTTGCCCCTCCGTGGTGCCGTTCGACTCAGGGGAATAGCCAGCAGGGCAAGTAGCAAGGTGGATATTGGAGTAGAAAGTCTCCATTGATACTCAGCGATATCTTCAAGGTCGTTAGAACGGGCCAACTGCAATGTGGGGGCAGCTTTGCGCTTATACTCCAGTGGTTTTGTCTTGCCAAAATAGATAGACATTGTGGACTGTTTGAACTTCATGAAGTGGCCTTGCTCGCCAGTGCGAGAGAATTCGTACAGGTATCCGTCCCGAAATATGAGCAGGGGCTTACCATTACTGTCATCACTGTATTGTTGGACTTCTTTAGCATAAATGACCTGGACTCTATCCCCTTGATCGCTTTGGATGAAGACTCCCTCTGCTCGCTTTTTTTCCTGTTCTATCCGGTCTGCATAAATGACCCGATTCATCCCCGGGATTTTATAAAAGTTACCTTCTTTCCATTTACCTATATCTAGCGCAGTTTTCGCCATTGCTGTAAGTACATAGCTCTGCTGGTAGGCCCAGGGACGGACATAGAGGGACAAACATGCAACTAAAATAGCAAGAGGTACCGACAGGTAGATCACGGCCCTGAATACGCGACCGATACCAACGCCACAGGCAAAGAGAGCCGTCATCTCGGAGTCCTCATACAACCTTCCTATAACTATTACAACAGAGAGGTAGAGGGTAGTGGGAAGAAGCACCTCCATGGCGATGGCTATCTTCAGTAGGACCAAGTATAAAACGGTCTTTCCCGAAATCAGACCAGCTACGGCCTCGGCCAAGTATTGTGCTGCCCTGTAGCTTGCGAAGATCACCACTAAAAATGCACAAATAGCGATTAGAGGTTTGCTTATTTCTCGTATGAGATAGCGGTCGATGATCAAGGCAGTTACTCTCCGTATTCAAGAGATCTGGCCTGCTACTATGGATTCAACCAATTTCCAGTCGCTCAAGGTATCAACATCAACGGCTGCTTCCGGAAAAGGCAAAAGAACGGCACCGGCTCTTAGGCCAATCCGGTGCGATATTCGTTCCAACCCATCCTCAAGAGATGGCCGTTTCAGTAAATAGCGCAATAAGTTTAGCCAGCCAAAAGCAGCGATAACTCGTAATGTTTTTTTGCGTTGGCTTTCGACCCTACGCCAAAAAAGAGCTGCAGTGCGCGCCTCATTTGTCAAGAAAGCAAAAAGGTTACATGAGCAGTAAGAACCGTCTGCCAATGGAATAGCAGTTCTCTTTGTCTCCGGATACTTAGCCGTAACCAATTCATGTAGAGCCAGTCCTACCACTACATCCTTCTGGCTTTGGCGCGCCCCAGAGCAAAAATAATCCACCATCTCCGCAGTGAGTAGGGCATGGTCTGCTGTGGTCACTAAAACAGGGGTGCTATCCGGCAGGGATTGCATAGCATGGTATGTGCTGGAGCTTGGAGTTCTTTGGCTCTCAAGCCACCTGACCTCAGCTGAACCGATGCGAAGACGAAGTTCTTTGTCTTGATCTATGGCAGACTTATCCGGTCCGCAAAGTACTATTCTTCCTATTTCCCGGGCAGCTTCGAGAGCATCAAGTACCCGAAGTACCATTGGCCTTCCCCCCACCGGCGTCAAAGCCTTGGACCTGACGCCAGCGGCCCTGGCCACCGGATCCTCAGGACTGCGTTCTCCAGCCAGGACAATCGCAGTAAAAGGTGTTGCCGGCCTGCTCATAACGTTTCTTACTCCTGTCTTATCAACTCTTTCGCAAAGATGCGGTAGCGTTTGTACACTATCCCTCCCATAGACTCGAGGATGTTTCGCATCCCCGCATTGTCTTCGAGAATCCAGGACAGTTCAACTTTCTTGGCACCGTATTTGGCTCCAAGCCGCCGTGCTCTCTCCACAACCATAATGGCAAGGGCCGCACCCAAAAGGCTATTGTGATGACGCTTCCGCACACCCATTAGGGGAACGCGGGCTGTTTTGGGGCGAGCCATTCTGAGCCGCCACAACAGCTTGAGCCAGCCGAAAGGGAAAAGCTTTCCGTTTAGATCTTTGATAACCTCATTCACATTTGGGACCCCTATAATCATGGCGTCAGGTGAACCGTCAACTTCAGCAATTTGAACATACTCGTCATGCACTAGATATTTCAAAGTCTGCCCCAGATGTTTAAATTCTGCCTTGGTAAAAGGGACAAAACCCCAATTTTCCGACCAGGCATCCTCGAAAATGTCCTGCAAAGTTTCAAGCTCTTCGCTAAAACGTTCTCTCCGCAAAGAGCGGATGTTTACCCTTTTCGCTGCCCTCTTGATCACCGTCCTCATTGATTTTGTCAACTCGAAATCAACGTCAACACAGTAAGCAAGCAGGTCTTTCTCTTTTCTATAACCGATCTCCTCTAACCTGGCACTATAGTAAGGACGGGCATGCCCCATCATAACCATGGGAGGAGTGTCAAAGCCCTCCACCAGTAAGCCACATTCCTGGTTTATGGATAGATTAAAGGGGCCAAGAATACGACGCATGCCCTGGTTGCTCAACCATGTCTCCGCTGTATCCATGAGAGCCTGGAAAATATCCGGATCATCCTCAGCTTCCAGGAGCCCGAAAAAACCGGTGGAGTCTCCGTAGCGTTGGAGGTGGAGTTGGTCAACCTGGGCACTGATACGTCCCACCGGCCTCTCCCCGCGATAGGCTAGCCAGAACCTGCATTTCGCATGCTCGAAGAAGGGATTGCGTTTTGATAAGTGCTCACTCCGCTCCAGCAAAAGTGGTGGGACCCAGGCAGGATCGCTTTTATAGATTGACCAGGGTAGTCGGATAAACTGGCGCAAGCCGCGCCGTCCTTCCGCTGCTAC
>JAJDNT010000069.1 GCA_022340515.1 Deltaproteobacteria bacterium | reverse complement strand
CGGAGCGGCGGTACTTTTCTGGATTGGAGGCTTCGACATTGTCTATGCGTGCCAGGATTATGAATTTGACTGCAACCATATGCTCAAATCCGTCCCGCAAAGATGGGGTATTGGCAGAGCACTCAAGATTTCTGAATTTTGCCACTTGATTACCTTCGTGCTTTTGGTTACCGTGGGTTTAATGGTCGGGCTGGGCCCAGCGTACTATTTGGGGCTTGTCCTCATCTTGGTCTTCCTCATAACCCAACATCTCATCGTTTCAGCAGAGGATCTTTCTAAGGTCAATCTCAGTTTCTTTACCATGAACGGTTTGATAAGCATGGTGATTTTTGCGACCACTATTTTAAGTCTTTGAAGAGTAGAAGTTCACAGAAAAAGGAATTACGGAACTGAGGAATTATTGGATATTAAGGGGATCTCAACTTCTCGACTTATCTAATTCCAACATTCCGAAATCCTTCAATTTACTGTATTTCGGATTTAGTTGCTGCTAAGCGGCTTCATGGTAAAATCATCAGCCTTGCGACCAGTTACTAAGGAGGAGTTATGGAGCAGGTAAAGGTCTTTTTGGACGAGAGCGATATTCCCCGGCAGTGGTACAATATCCTAGCTGATATGCCAACACCCATGAGCCCACCGCTTCACCCGGGAACTGGACAACCAGTGGGTCCTGATGACCTGGCGCCAGTCTTCCCGATGAACCTCATAGAGCAGGAAGTCAGCAGCGAAAGGTGGATAGACATTCCGGAGGAGGTCTTGGAGAAGTATCTACTCTGGCGTCCCACACCGCTTTACCGGGCGCGTAATTTTGAAAAACTGCTGGATGCACCAGTGCAGATTTACTACAAGCACGAAGGAGTTAGCCCACCCGGCTCCCACAAGCCCAACACAGCCATAGCCCAGGCTTATTACAACAAGGCTTTTGGCATAGAGCGTCTTTCCACCGAAACCGGTGCAGGGCAGTGGGGCAGTGCGCTCAGCATGGCGTGTCAGATGTTCGGCCTCGAGTGTCGGGTATTCATGGTTAGGGTCAGCTATGATCAAAAGCCTTACCGCCGGTTGATGATGATGACCTGGGGGGCCAACTGTGTTCCCAGCCCCAGTGACCTGACCGCGGCGGGGAGAAAGATAATGGCTGAAAACCCCGATTCTCCTGGCAGTCTGGGCATAGCCATAAGCGAAGCCATCGAAGATGCTGTTGCTGACGAGAAGGCTCGCTATTCCCTGGGGTCCGTTTTGAATCATGTTCTTCTCCATCAGACTATAATCGGGCTGGAGGCACAGAAGCAAATGGAAAAGATAGGGGTGTATCCCAACGTGGTTATGGGATGTGCTGGTGGGGGGAGCAACTTTGCCGGAGTCGCCCTGCCATTTGTTCGGGATAAAATCCACGGAAAAGAATTGTCAGTTGTGGCTGCTGAGCCCAGCTCGTGCCCAACAATGACCCGTGGGCCCTTTGCCTATGATTTCGGGGATACGGCCATGACCACACCCCTGTTGCCCATGTATACTCTCGGCCATGATTTTGTTCCAGCCCCTATCCATGCTGGTGGTCTCAGGTACCACGGAATGGCCCCTGTGGTGAGCCACTTGGTCAAAGAGGGAATTATCGAACCCAGGGCTTTCAACCAGTTAGAGACCTTTACCGCGG
Source organism: Deltaproteobacteria bacterium (assembly GCA_022340515.1). Taxonomy (GTDB): domain Bacteria; phylum Desulfobacterota; class Syntrophobacteria; order BM002; family BM002; genus BM002. The sequence goes on along the minus strand of JAJDNT010000069.1, from coordinate 3,083 downwards.
GAGTGAACTGGGCCCGCACAGAGGGATTCATTTCAGCCCCGGAAACCAACCATGTAATTGCAGCGGTTGTTCAGGAAGCGGAGCGGGCTAAAGAAGAGGGCAAAGAGAAGGTGATTCTCTTTAACTGGAGCGGTCACGGTTTGGTTGATCTAGCGGCATATGAAGCCTTTCTTTCGGGGCAGCTAACCAATTATGCACTTCCAGAAGAGGAGATTCGCAGGGCTTTACAAACGATTGAGCAGTTCCCCAAACCTTAGCCCATATGCCCCATGAGTCGCTTGCTGCGACCCTGGATATGAACGTCCTTCCGGGCGTCCTCGGCTGTCGGCTCCTGCGACGTACCATTCAGGTACGCCTCGGAACCAACACCCTGCGGTTACCCGGTGGCACGCCCATCTCCATGGTCTCGCGACATCAACTCATGGAGCATACGGGCTAGCCAGCTGCGCAGCTGGCAGGAGGCAGCTTGCAGCAATCTGAGTGTTCAAAAATCTTCTGTCAGCTGCAAGCTGTCCGCTGCTAGCTAGGTGCTCTAAGTTGTTTTCTTTGTGTTCTTCGTGTCCTTCGTGGTGACATATTTATCTTTTGCTTGGAGTGGTGGTGATGAGCGACCCGCTGGAAATCAGATGCCCCAAACTTGGGGGTGAGGTATCCCTTGTCTATTGTCTGAGAGAGGGTGGCGATATTCCCTGTCCGCGAACTATCTTGTGCTGGCAGCCGTATTTTGACGTGGAAACCCACCTTCGTGCCAAGCTTACGGAGGAACAGTGGGATCGCTGTTTTGGTAAGACGCCCAAGGAAAAGATAGTCTCTCTTGTTGAGCTCATCGAAGCGGCCAAGAAAAGGCAACAGACAGATGGCTAACGCCCCAATTTCGGATTGCAGATTGCGGATTTCGAATTGAAAAGAATAAAGTCCGAATTGAAAATCAAATTAGAATTCGGCATTCCCACGTCTGCCGTCTAGCTAGTTGATTACTCCAAAGCTTGACTTAAAGAAAGGATAGGTACAGGCAAGGACAATGGTTGATGCCTCGAAACGGATAGTTGTAGGGATATCAGGTGCCAGTGGGGTAATCTACGGCTTGGAGATGCTCAAGGCTCTGCGAGACCTCGGCTATGAAAGCCACCTTGTCCTGACAAGGCAAGCTCGTCATAACTTTCTCTTGGAAACGGACCACTCCCTGGAAGAGGTGGAAGGGACAGCCAGCAAAGTTTATGATGATAATGATCTCGCCGCGCCCATCTCTAGTGGTTCATTTGTTACCAGGGGTATGGTGGTTATACCTTGTTCAATCAAAAGCCTTTCTGGTATAGCCAATTCCTACGGAGCCAACCTGCTGGTTAGGGCTGCCGACGTCACTCTCAAGGAGCGGCGGCCCCTGGTTCTGGTGGTGCGGGAGACGCCCCTTCATCGTGGGCATTTGGAACTCATGCTATCTGCTGCCTCCCAAGGAGCGGTTATTCTGCCGCCGGCTCCAGCCTTTTATCACAAGCCTGAAACTATTACAGACCTCATCCACCACACCATCGGCAAGGTCTTGGACTGTTTCCAAATCCCTCATGGACTTTTTCGACGTTGGGAAAAAGGGGGCCAGGCATAACTAATTAACGGCGGTTCAATCATTCGTTCTTGAGTGCGCTGAAGTTATTATCTAGCTGGATCCCCGCCGGAGTCTATCCTGCACTTGATACCAGGATGACGGGCGATTGGTGGGTTTCGTCATTCCCGCGAAGCTCGTCACCGACTCCAATGAGGAAGCGGGAATCCAGAGCATAAACAGACATCTGAAGAGAATTTTTTGGGGATAAGTATTTGAATCATGGTGTTGTAACTACTTGTTTGACCTGTTTAAGGTTGGTTTTTGCTTCCCCATAATCTGGTTTGAGTCTCAGTGCCTCGGAAAAATGGCTAATGGCCTCTTTGAACCTCCCGTCCTGCGCCAGAGCAACACCCATGCTGTTGTGCAATTCGGCTGAGTTGGGATTCTTGCTCAGTGCCTCAGAAAAAAAAGTAATAGCCTCCGCAGATTTGCCCTGCCTCACCAGCGCCAGCCCAAGATTCCTGAGTGCCTTCACATAGTCAGGTTCAATCCTCAGGGCCTCGGAGTATTGGCGGATAGCTTCTGCTGTCTTTCCCTGACGCTCCAGAACGTTTCCTAGGTCATTGTGGGCTTTGGCATAGTTGGGTTTCAGCCTGATTGCCTCAGTAAAATGGGAAATAGCCTGGTCAAGCCTGCCCTGGGCTGCCAGTACAAGGCCGAGATTATTGTGCGCCTCCGCATAGTCAGGATTTAGCCTGATTGCCTCAGTAAAATAGGAAATGGCCGGGTCAAACTCTCCTGTCCGCGCTAGGACAATACCCATGTTATTGTGGGCTTTCGCATAGTCGGGCTTGAGCCGCAATGCTTCAGAAAGATGTAAAACGGCCTCTTTTGGCCTTCCGTCCTGCGCCAAGGCGATTCCCATGTTATTGTGGGCTTTCGCATAGTCGGGCTTGTTCTTGAGTGCCCTGGAATAATGGCTAATGGCCTCCTTGAACCTACCCCTTTCCGCCAGGGCAAGACCGAGATTATGGTTGATAATATAGTAATCAGAGGTCACATTGAGAGAGTGTTCGAAAAGCTTTACACTGTTTTTCCAGTAGCCCAACTGCCACCATGTGCCCACTATGAAACCCAGGAGCACCGTGCCCGCTGATATGGTAAGTGCTGTTCGCCCATGGCGCCATTCTTGGGCAAACTCGGGAATTCCCCAGGCGATCATGATAAACAGGCCGATGAGGGGGACATAAGTGTACCTATCAGCCATGGACTGTGCACCTACCGTCACCAGACCAATCACCGGTACAAGCGTCCCCAGGAACCACAGCCACCCCACTATAAAGTACGGATGTCGCCGGGCTGCCCGAAATACAAGGACGGATATACACAACAGCAAAAAGCCAGACCCCACTGTCTGCCAAATTGGCACGGTCAAGGGGCGTGGATACAATACCGCCAGTTTGAGGGGCCAGATCATCTTTCCCATGTAGGCAACGTAGGAAATCAAGGCATTAGAGATTCTCAGACTAAGAGGAACCGT
>JAJDNT010000065.1 GCA_022340515.1 Deltaproteobacteria bacterium | reverse complement strand
GGCCCTCGCAATTCTGGCAGCCAGATTTACCCAAAAAGGTGCAATGCACACAGCAGCAAAACCCAGGCCTACAGCCTCTTCACAGAATCTCTGAACTCGACCTTCACTGGCCGTGGGTTGCAATAGAGTCTGATCGATTATACTTGCGACTTCCCCAGGATTCTTGATGTCAATCATTGTGTATTAGTTCCATTTGTTGAGGTTATATCCGGTTATAGATTATTTGCCCCTCCCTTATGCTCGCCAGTCCTGAAACTTGGTGGACTCTAGTACGCTGGCTATCCAGGATGTGTATGACCATGAATCCTTGGACCAAGAGATAGTCAGCCAGCAATGACCTATGACACCTGTAGTGAAGAGTTTCGGCACACATGAAACAGGTCGAACCCAAAGTAACTAATTGGCTTAGTTTGTAAGCCGCTTTCTGGAATGCTTCTGTATTCATGTAATCAGCATAGTTTCGAAATCCAGGACTTTCAAGGGCCACATGGGGCGATGCATCACCCAGTCCCTCTCTCCGAAAACCACCTAGACCAGCAAACCAGGTATAAGAAATACCAGATTTATTGAGCATATGCTCGAGGTTTTCTCTGTTAAAGTGAGGATTACGTTTTGAACTGGGATAAGATCGTACGTCGGCAAGGTGCTCGATTCGAAACTCTTGGATTAAATCCATGAATGTTTCAATGCTTCTGTTACCATGACCGATAGAGTATATTTCTTTGGTTGTGCTTTTTAACTTATCTGTCATATCGGCAATATAACACACAGAGTCCGTTGTGGCTCACTCCGTTCGCCGCATAGGGCATAGGGCATAGAGTAAGGAGTCACGAGCTAGAATCCAGAATTCAGTAGCAAAGCAGTGAAAATTAGCTATATGTGAGCTGCCGCCACTTTGAACCGCAGAATGTCAAACAAGGAATTTCGAACAGCAGAAGTTTTTAAAATCAGCAAGGTAATATTTTTCACTTAGATATTCTGCGGTTCCTTGTTCTGCTGTTCGACCTGCCCGCCATCGCGAGCCGCTCAGGCGAGGCGGGCGGGTATTCAGTATCTTGAACCATCTGACCTCCGATCTCTGACCTCTGACTTCTACCTCTTACAATAAGTGACAGCGAAGCGTAATGACCTAATGACGGCGAAGCCTAATGACCCAAATCGCATGGCGCCCCTGACTCCATGCCCCATCCACAAATATACTGACTTCTGACTACTTAAGTAGTCTGGCCTGATTGCCGTTTATCCAAGGACTATGCTATAGAAAGTGGAAATTCTGTGAGAGCGGCTTTCCCCGCCCGCCTCGCCTGAGCGGCTCGCGATGGCGGGCAGGTAGCCGCTAATCATGAATGACACAGGAGAATCTGATGACTGCGGAACTACTGCCAGCGGGCAAGCTGAGGCCTTATACTTTGAAAAAACTTTTGCGTCACACTTCCCAAGCTCCAGAGGTGGTGGTAGGCCCCGCAGTAGGGGAGGATGCAGCTGTGATTGATCATGGCAACCACTACCTGGTGGTTACCACTGATCCCATTACCTTTGCTACTGAGCGTTGCGGTTGGTATTCAGTATTTGTGAACGCCAATGATATAGCTGCTTGTGGCGGTACGCCCCGTTATTACTCTGCGGCTATTGTCCTGCCTGCAGGGCAGGCTAGGTTGGCGGATGTGGAGGTCCTTTTTGCCGAGATCGAGCATGCCTGCCAAGAGATTGGAGTCCTCTGGGTTGGAGGACATACGGAGGTAAGTGCAACAGTAAATACAGTGCTGGTTGCCGGTCAGATGATTGGTGAGGTGACACCTAATCACCTCTGTCGGAGCAGTGACGCCCAAGTGGGTGATTACATCGTTTTGGTTAAGGCCGCAGCTATTGAGGCCACCGCCATTATTGCAAATGAGAAGGCAGATGAGGTGGCAGCCTTACACGGTGAGACAATGCTGAAGAAGAGCCAGGATTTTCTGCTGGATCCTGGAATAAGCATAGTCAAGGAAGCAGCTTTAGCTAGAGAGTTTCCAGTGAATGCCATGCACGATCCCACCGAAGGGGGGGTGACTACTGGGATTAGAGAAATTTGTATGGCCTCCAATTGTGGTGGTTTGGTCAAGGCCAAGGCTATTCCCATACTTCCGGAAACAGCGAAACTGTGTCAGCAGTTTGGCCTTGATCCTCTGGGAGCCATCTCTTCAGGGGCACTGCTGCTTACGTTGCCGGCGGAAGCGGCTTCCGGTCTCCTGGGTGAATATGCAAACAAGGGGATTCAGGCGGAAATCATTGGAGAGATAGCGCCCCTTGAAGCAGGGTTAAAAATGGAAAAACCAGATGGAAAAGTGGCACCCCTACCTGAATTTGTTGCCGACGAGATTACCAAGTTGTACAAGTGATTATTGCGAATTGCGAATTGCGGAATTGAAATTGAATCGTTAATTTGTAGTTGATTATTTTCAATCTGAAATCCGAAATTGTCCTTCGGACTCCCACCCTTCGGGCGGGTTCCCAGTTTCGAAATCCGCAATAACCTTTACTCCACCAGTCCAGTACTCCAGTACTCCAAAAACAAACACAAATGAATCCTACTAAACTGACCAGCTATGAAAACTATCCACGGTTACAGTCTTACCGTCCTCCCGATTGGTATATAAAAAAGTACAATTGGCCCCACTAAGGTTGAGGGGAGGATACTGTTGTGTGTATTCATGGCACTAAATGCTTGTTATTTCAGCTATATAGTTCTTGGCACAACCCTTGCTCTTTGACTGGTTATCGTCCAACCCTGAGTGCAGGAGCGTGATCAATGGCTAATTCTTGGAGCGGAAAAGAACCAAAGCAAGAGCATAGGGTGGGGGCACCAACAGTTCGGTTACCGGTAGCTTACAACAAAGGTGGAAGAGAGGTGGAGGCCTACGGGACCCGCTTTTCGCCCAAAGGGTGTGTTATTTACACTCGAACTCCGCAGAGCTGCGGAACTTCATTCTCCCTAAAGATCTCGAGTCCGCTCACCAACAAGACCATCCAGGTGGACAGCTCGGTAATAATGCGCAAGCGCTTCCAGAATGCCAGCAAGTGGGGTATGGTGGTGCGATTCATCAATTTGACCGAAGCGGATCGAGATGAAGTAGAACAGATAGTTGCCCAAGCAGCCAGGGCTCCCAAGTCACCGAGTCAATCAAAATATCTGAAGACCCCAATTGGCCAAGCAATACTTCGCTATTTCAACCTTAAGAAGTTGATCGAATAGTTTAGATCTTGAATATCGAATATCGAACAAGGAATTTCGAACAGCAGAAGTTTTTGATAGCAGAAGAGCAATATTTTTCACCTCGATATTCTGCGGTTGCTTGTTCTGCGGTTCTGCTATTCATATTCTCTTCCACCTGGAATACACTGCTAACTAGGCATTATGCTCCAATGATCGGGAAGATATTCTCTTTAATGTATTCAACCACAGCCTTAGAATATGCTTGGGCCCGCTCGGCAACAACTGGGTGGATTTGCTTAGTTGGGCCCGAGAGAGTGGGATTTTGACCTAGTTCGGCTTGATGCTGCTGAACGAAAGCTTCAGGTAAATTTTCCGAAAGTCTAATTCCTTTCATTATGGCCCATGCTTTAGTCCAGGCGCGGGCCACATTCATCATGTTGTATCCACCTCCACCAAGGGCCACCCATTTGAGATCCCATGACTTCATCTCCCCTACTAGCTTGGAAAAGCCATTGACAGTCAAATCCATGGTGGCCAAGGGGTCTGTGCTGAGAGAGTCTACTCCCAACTGGGTGACCAGCACGTCGGGCTTGTAGGCATGGACTAATGGCGGCACCACTTCCATAAAAACTGAAAGATACAAATCGTCATCCGTACCTGGCGCTAGTGGCACATTTACCGCATAGCCCTTTCCTTTTCCCTTGCCCATCTCATCCGGAAATCCGGTGCCGGGAAACAACGTTTGGCCATGTTGGTGGAGAGATATGGTGAGCACCTGATCGGTATCATAAAATGCTGCTTGCACTCCGTCGCCGTGGTGAACGTCTACATCTAGATATAACACCCGCAATCCGTCCTGTACCATTTTGGCAATTCCCACGGCGGGATCATTAAGGTAACAGAATCCCGAGGCCCGACTTTCCATGGCATGATGCAAGCCGCCACCTATATTGAAGGCGATTTTCCTATGCTCCTCCATGATCTGGCGAACGCATTCGACGGTCGCACCAGTGACCAGCAAGGACCAATCGTATAAGCCGGGAAATACCGGGTTGTCACCGCTGCCTAAACCATATTTCCATCCCTGCGGAGGGGCTTTCCCGTCATTGGCCTCTTTCAGAATTTGGAGATACTCTTTGGAGTGAACCAGGAGTAGGTCTTGTTCGTCCGCTTCCTGGGCTTCAATCCATGGATCTTCGGAAGTCTCAAAGAGCCCATAGGCGGAGATCAGATCCATGGTCAACTGAAGCCTTTCTACTTTCAAAGGATGCTGGGGCCCATAGCTGTGATGGCTGAAATTTTTACTAAAGACGAGAACTTGTTCCCTATCCTTGCCCATAACCTTCTCCAGTCATTGCAAAAATATCTCAACTCGCCGATTGAGAGCTCGACCCTCCACAGTACTGTTGTCCGCTACAGGCCGGGACTCACCGTAAGGTTCGCTCTTTAGTTGGTTGCCGTCCAGACCCTGCTCAATCAGCCACTCCGCCACCGCTTGGGCTCGACGAAGTGAAAGCTCCAAATTATACTCTTGAGAGTGAGTGGAGTCGGTGTGACCTTTGATGACAATCTTTTCGTATGGATGACTCTGGATTACAGCCCAGCATTTCTCCAGCCTTTTTTCTGCCTCAGGGGTGATTTCGGCAGAGTCGGAGGCAAAATATATTTCAGGCAGAACTGCAGGGGCGCCCTGTTTTTCCGGAGATTCCTCCCGGCCAATTTCTTCCATGGGCACACTGAGGTCGGAGCCATAAATAGACTTGAACAAGGCGTCCAGCACCGGCACCTCACAGTTTGGCCCCTGGCGGTCAGTAACGCGGCTTCCATACCAGCTACCCTTCATAAGACCTCTCTCGTACCAAAGGCCATTTAAATGATCACCGTCAGTAGATAGCACCATGAAGGCAGTTCCCGCGTTCGGTCCGTCCTCCCACCAGCGAAACTTTAGGAGGCGACCATTGGTTCTGCCGGACAGCAGTCCATTGTCAGCTTCGTAACAACCTACAACATAGGTGCCATTTTGCTCCAGACGCATAAGACCGTAGTTGCTCGAATAGATTCCTTGAATAGGTTTCTTCTGGGGCGGTGCATCAAGGGGTTCTCCATAACCCTCCAGTTCCATGAGCTGGGTGTGGGAGGGATTTCCCCAATTAGAAAGTATCACTAGTTTCAACCAACGGACTTCGGTAGGCTTTTCGATGGTGAATACTTTTCGCTTCCCCTTCTCTGCTTCTCCACTGAGTAGCAGATCCACTACCTCATATTTGGAGGTAGCCGAGCCATACAAGGCGAAATGCCGCGTTGAGATCCCGGGGAAATTGGACTCCTCAGCACCAGTGTTGTCAACAACAAAAGAGGCAAGCACACATTTGCGCGGAAGCTCTATGAGAAACTCATTGGGGTAAGGATAGCCCTTGGCGCTGCTCCATCCTGTGAGATTGGAGCCATCCACTAAGGCCTGGGCGTTCCATCTTCCACCGTACTGAGTTGTTGCCGACAGAACCAAGCCGCCATTGCCGAGATCGAGTAGATCTTCATCTTCGCCCGCCTGCAATGGGGCTGAGGCGAGAATCACAATCAGCACTAAGCTCCACATTCGCCAAGCTAAAGCAAGGGGACGTCCTGCGCTCAATTGCGCCATGGAAGCCTCGTTTACTGAGGTTAGCTATTGCCCACCAGGAATTTGTGGACGGATATAAACCACTTTCTCTCTGTTACTAGCAACTATTGGTGCAGTTTCTTCACCAGCTCCGCCACCCGGGCACCCAACTGGAAGCCGTTCTGCCTTGCACTTGCGTCCGGAGCACCCAAACAGGCCACACCATAGTGACCTGTTGCACTCATGGGATCACCAACAATGATCATCCCATAGATTAGCATGGCTTGAATAATGGACATCATGGTGGTTTCTTTACCTCCAGAGGCGTCACCTCCGGTAGCAAATGCAGCACCGATTTTATTTTCCGTCTTCCTCCGCACGGAGACAAAGTCGTCGAAAACTTTCTTCAATTCCGCTGCCATTACGCCAAAGTAGACAGGTGATCCGGCAATAATCCCATCGGATTCAACGAAATCTTCTCTTTTTATCTCTTCGGTGGAACGTAGCAGGCAGCGAACACCCTCTACAGACTCAACTCCGTCGCTCACAGCCCGAGCCAGCTTTTGAGTATTGCCTGTCCGGGAATAGTAGAGCACGAGAACCTGCATAGACGGCCTCCTACGGAATTAGTTTCCCTCCGGAAACCAGAGATTTCCGGATGAAGCTGTCAGCCTCACTTATAAATGTATTGTGCCGAAAGCTGACCGCTGATGGCGCTCATGCGAAAACTTGGGTTTTCGTATGAGCACCAATTAAGAGAGCATAATAAACCATGTCCACCAATTGATCAGGACCCATAGTCACAATCTCAGGCAGTATAGACCAAAGCATTTCATTTTTACAATGACCAAACAAACTAGGCACTATGCACTAAGCACTGGGCACTCTTGCAATCTCGGATTTCGGATTTCGGATTTGGAGAGGCATAGAGCATAGGGCATGGGGCATAGGGCATAGAGCATAGAGCATAGAGCATAGAGCATAGAGTAAAAGCCCAGGAGTCAGAGTAAAGAAGTTAGGAGATAAGAAGATGAATTAGATTTATTTCACTAATGGCTACTGACTCTTGGTTACTTGAGCCTTTAGGATTTGAACGTTTGTGACGATTTCAACGATTTCAACGGTTTTAACTGTTTAAACGGTTTAATCAAAAAGTCTGGTTTAGAGTGCGATCTGATGGTATTATCCTCGGCATTTTGAGCTTGGCATGCGGGGGAAAGACATTTTCTGTGGGTGAGAAATAAAAAGTGGCAAAGATAGAGTCTTTGAGGACCTACAAAGCTGATTCGCTTTTAATGCTGACAGCAATCATTTGGGGAGGTGCATTCGTAGCCCAGAGGGTGGGAATGGATTATGTGGGGCCCTTCACCTTCAATGGCGTGCGTTTTGCCCTGGGGGCTTTCACCCTCCTGCCGTTGGCCCTTCGAGGCAATAAATCTACAGTGAAGGATCTGGGATACCATCTTGGCAGCAAGCAGGCCATTCTTGGAGGTGGGCTCGCCGGTTTGGTGCTCTTTGCTGGTGCCAGTCTCCAGCAGGTAGGTTTGATCTACACCACGGCCGGCAAAGCAGGCTTTATTACGGGCCTTTATGTAGTGATTGTACCCCTTCTGGGAATGGTGTGGAAACAATGGCCAGGTTGGGGCGCGTCCACCGGAGCGATCATAGCCGCAGTTGGCCTATATTTTCTAAGTGTTACCGAAGAGTTTAACCTTGCTCCCGGTGATGCTTGGGAGCTTGCCGGTGCCTTCATGTGGGCCACGCACGTCTTAATATTAGGGTGGCTCTCACCAAGAGTAAATGTTTTGAAACTTGCCTGTGCTCAGTATGCTGTCTGTTCCTGCTTGAGTTTATTGGTGGCCGGGTATACTGAGACCATTACCGCTCACGGTTTGAGGGAGGCAACGATCCCCATTCTCTATGGGGGAGTCATGTCAGTGGGAATAGCCTACACCCTCCAAGTGGTTGCTCAAAGGGTAGCCCCCCCAACCCACGCAGCGATCATTCTTAGCCTAGAAGCGGTTTTTGCCGCTCTTGCCGGATGGCTTTTACTGGGAGAGGCCCTCACGATACGTGGGCTGTTTGGCTGTGGCTTAATGTTGGCAGGAATGATAGTTGCTCAACTTTGGCACCAGGCACTAAACATATTAAGAAGTTGAGGAATTCCTTAATCCCTAAATTCCTTAATTCCTAAATCTCTGCTTTCTCCATGGCCAGGTCGGCCAAGAATTGGAAGACCTCAGGGCCTTGAAGATCAGCTGCTTTCTCACCTTGGGCATACTGCACGACCCAGGCAAGATCTAAGTCTTTCTGAGGAGAGAAGGTACCTTTCCTGAGGCCAAGGGCAAAACTGTCCTCGTCGAAAAAGATAGGATCCTCGAACAATGTAGCCTTCCCACCGTTGGTTTTTGGCCTAGCAAAAATTTGCAGATCATGCTCCAGTATACCTAGAGATACTGGCTGGTAGTCCAAGAGCTCAAAGAAGAGGTCGAAAGATTCCTGGACTTTTTCTAAGGATTTTTGCTCCAGACCCTGACGACCATCTGCTACCAGTTCGGCGAGATCATCCCTGGTGTAGGTAAGGTCCAGCAAAGCGACAGCGCTATCATGTATTCGCATGAGTGAATCTTTACCCTTGCTGACGATGACATCTTGGTCATTCATTATCTTCTTAATGTTCTTGATACTGAACATCTCTTTCCACTCAGGACTTTTGCGCAAAGCTACATCCTCAACGGTCGTGTGGTAAATTGGCAGTTCGTTGTCGAAGACCAGGACCTCCATGATTTCGCCCTCTAGGGGACGCACGTAAAGGTGCAGGTCTCTGGTCTTCCTGTATTCGAGATCAGTCATATCGATCAATTCCTGGGTGGCGCGCTTGTCCAAACGTCTCTGCCCAGGAGTTTCCCTAATTGTTGCGCTAATCTTTCGCAAAAGTCTATCAAGTTTGATTTTTGCTTTAAGGTTTTCTTTGAAAGACATGTCAGGCGTCTCCTCTAGAGCATTTTAGATTTACCATTCAAGATTGAATAATTGCCTTTAAAGTCTAAGACACTGTAAGCCTTGAGCAACAATCATCAATCTTGAATCTGCAATCTAAAATCTAAAATTGATTATTTACTATACTATTATGATACCAGGAATTGAAGTTGATTTAGTCAACTACCTGCAGACGAATCATTAAGGTGACAAGAATATTGGACTTTAGCCAATGAAGTGCTATCCTTCTCCTAAACCTTTTGCGGAGCGAGGAAAAGTGAATGAGGAAAATTAGCTTGTTGAGAAACAGCATACAAGACTATGCCTGGGGATCCAGGACGGCTATTCCCGAACTTCTTGGCCAAGCAGAGCCAGCGGAAAGACCTCAGGCAGAACTCTGGATGGGTGCTCACCCTAAGGCGCCGTCACAAGTTTGCTGTGATGGTGTTTGGAGGTCTTTGCTCGAGGTTATTGCTGAGAAACCACAAGAGATTTTGGGTGGAGATGCAGCTCACAAGTTTTCTAATAAACTCCCCTTTTTGTTCAAAGTACTTGCTGCAGCGAAGCCGCTGTCAATTCAGGCACATCCGAACCAAAGGCAGGCCAAGGAGGGCTTTATTCGGGAAAACGAGAAGGGCATACCTTTAGAAGCGGCTAACAGAAACTATAGAGACGACAATCATAAACCTGAGATAATCTGCGCCTTGACTCCATTCTGGGCCCTGAACGGTTTCCGCCAGGTAAGGGAGATACTGAGATTGCTGGGAGAGATTCAGCACCCAGGTTTGGTGGAAGCACTGTCATTTCTGCGGGACCATTCTGGCCGACAGGGGTTAAAAAAAATTTTCAAGCACCTGATGACCCTGGAGAAGGCCAAACAGTCCCAGATTGTGGAAGAAACAGTGGCTTTTGCTGAGAAGCGGACAGAGAAAGAACCAGTCTGGGCCTGGGTTGCCAAACTGAATGAGGAATATCCGCAGGATGTGGGTGTTATCTCTCCGGCCTTTTTGAATCTAGTAAAGCTTGAGCCGCAACAAGCCATGCATTTACCTGCCGGTGAACTTCACGCCTATCTCGAAGGCACTGGCATTGAATTGATGGCGAATTCTGATAACGTTTTGAGAGGTGGACTGACTGCCAAACATATAGATGTACAGGAGCTCTTGAGTATTCTCAATTTTACCGAGACAAAACTGACAATCCTGCAACCTCAGAGAGTTGCCTCCGGCGAGGCCTTCTATCCAACGGGAACGGCGGAATTTGTCCTTTCCATGGTAGAAGTAAATGGCAGGTCTCCATTCCTAGGTGCTTTAAAACGTAGCGTGGAAATAATGATCTGTACAAAAGGTGAGGCTACGATCACGGATTTAGGGGACGGCGAGACCATAGGGTTGACCAGGGGAACCTCTATTATTGTCCCTGCGGCAGTTAAGCAGTATCGCATTGAGGGAGAGGCCACCCTTTACAAGGCTGCGGTTCCGCTGTGAGGGGTCATGGAGCATAGGGCATAGAGCATAGAGTAAGGAATTGAGGAGACAGGAGCCAGTAGCAAAGCAGTGAAAATTGACTATATCTAAGCTGCCGCCACTTTGAACCGCAGAATGTCGAACAAGGAATTTCGAACAGCAGAAGTTTTTAAAGCTGTTAGGTAATATTTTTCACTTCGATATTCTGCGGTTCCTTGTTCTGCTGTTCGACCTGCCCGCCATCGCGAGCCGCTCAGGCGAGGCGGGCGGGTATTCAGTACTTTGAACCATCTGACCTCTGACCTCTAATCCCCGTCTCGCCGTTTCTCCCTGTCCCCGCGTCGTTTTCCTGTGTCTGCTGCCCGTTGCAAGCTGTCAGCTGGATTCTTATGATTTCACTTTCGTGTTCGAAAGTTCCTCAAGGGCCAACATGAGGGCCTGAGTGCCGAGTTTCCCGTGTCCTTGAGCCTTAAGAGCTGTATAGAGCTGATGGGCCAGAGCCAGACCGGGAAGGTCAACGCTCATCCTTTGAGCCTCGTCCAATGCTATGCCCATATCTTTGGTGAAATGTTCAATGAAGAAGCCAGGGTCAAAATCGCGCTTAAGAATTCGAGGCGCCAGGTTGTCGAGGGTCCAGCAGGCTGCAGCACCCTTGGTGATGGAATGCAACATGGTTTCTAGATCCAATCCTGCTTTATGGCCATAGAGAAGACACTCACATACCCCGATCATGGTTGAGGCAATGACTATCTGGTTACACATTTTGGCATGCTGACCGGTGCCTGCTCTCCCCTGGTGAACTATTTGTTTTCCCATAATTTCGAGGAGCGGCGTAATAAGCTCAACAATATCATCGTTGCCACCCACCATGATGGACAGGGTGCCGGCACGGGCGCCCACATCTCCTCCTGAAACCGGTGCGTCAATTGCGTGAATTGACTTTGATGCTGCCACCTCGTAAATCTCCTGGGCCAGACTGGGTGAGGTTGTTGTCATATCAACAAGAATGGTGCCCGGCTTGCCTCCTGCCAGGATGCCACTTTCTGCAAAATAAACTTCACGAACGTCTTCCGGAAAGCCAACCATGGTGAAGACCACATCAGACTGTTCTGCCACCGCCCGGGGTGTCTCGGCCCACCTGGCTCCCTCATCCAAAAGCGGTTGAGCCTTGCTCTTGGTGCGGTTAAAGACGGTTACCGGATAACCTTTGCTGAGCACATGTCGGCACATGGCGAATCCCATGACTCCAGTGCCTATCCAGCCAATTCGGGTCTCTGGGGATATCCTATTTAGTTTGTTACCTGTGGAGTTAGTCATGCCTTATCCTTTGGGTGTAGGGTTTCCAAGTCGACAATATTTGGTTATAAGTTTAAGACTCAGACAATATAGCATAATAAGAGGAGTTAGTAGCCAGTAGTCAGTAGCAAGTAGGCATGGAGGATAAGGCATAGAGCATAGGCATAAAGGGTAGACGGTAAATGGTAAACGGTGAACAGTTGTGAAGCCGCTGCATGATCGGTTTACCGTTCACCGTTTACTGTTTACCAAGCGCTTGGCGCTTTGCACAGAAGATAAATTGACATCAGAGTCCTTGGCTTGCTATTCTGCTTTTTAGCAGTTTTCCATTTAGTTTCCATTCATGTTTTTCGGTCTTACTGATCATGCCCCGGGGAAAGCAGAGTGTATTCCAATGGGGTTGAGATGCCAAATTTCTTATAAGGAGATAAGCCATGTCTTACACCAACGTCATTGTGGAGAAAAAGGATAATATCGGCCTCATTACCCTCAACCGACCACAAGAGATGAACACCTTCAACGTACCCTTTGCCCGGGAACTGAATGACTCCCTCTGGGAAATGGACAAGGATCCAGAGGTGCGGGTTGTGGTTATTCAGGCAGCAGGCAAACACTTCTCTACTGGTATATCCCTTGCCGAATTCAAGGACAAAACCAACAAGGATTACCGGGAATTTATCCGTTTAATGGATGAGCACAACCACACCATTGCCAAAATGAAAAAGCCGGTTATTGCCTCGGTAAAAGGTTATGCTCTAGCAAATGGCGCTGGCTTGGTCTTTGCTTGTGATTTGGCTGTGGCTGCGGAGGACGCTAAAATAGGAACCACTGCCATCAATGTTGGTCTCATTTGTACTGGCCCGGCTATACCCCTGGCACGCCTTGTCGGCCGCAAAAAACTTCTTGAAATGGTACTTACAGGAGATATGATCTCAGCCACCGAAGCCGAAAGATTGGGACTGGTAAACAAAGTGGTCCCGCTAGATGAGCTTGAACAGGCCACAATGGAAATGGCTGGCAAACTGGCGGCCAAAAGCCCCCTTGCATTGCAGATCGGAAAAACAGGGCTGTATGCCATGGAAGATATCCCCTACCATCAATCGATCGATTATCTGAGCGAGCTCTTTGCTGGTCTTTGCAGCACCGAAGATGCAGAAGAAGGAGTAACAGCTTTTTTGGAAAAGCGGAAGCCAGAGTGGAAGGAAAAGTAGTCGTATACTTTATTGGACCCTGATAACTTCAAACATACCGTAGTATTAAAGACGCAATTTTTATTCTAAATTTCAGATTGCAGATCTCAGATTCAGCACTGAAGTTTATACTTAGCTCAATCTTAAGCAAAAATCTTCAATCCGCATTCCGCATTCGCAAATCCGCAATCGAGTTGCTCCATTACTCCTACCTGCCTAGCTCCTCTCTCTTCCCACCCCACTTGGTATTCTTTTTGCAGTGAGACTTTTAAACTTTTTGGAGTTTCCGGTCTGACTGTAAGATGAAATTCGACAGCGGAGGTTCGTGTAACAATGGACGATTTATCCAAAGCCATGGAAGAGGCAACTGCCTACTTGGATCGCCAAAAAGATGAGAGACCGCGTCCAGAGCCAAAAAAGCCAGTAGCAAAACCTAATCCTAATCCTTCAAGAATGAGTGCTGTGAGGAGCAGAACCAGGGAGGTACAAAGCAACCCTACTCTTGTTCTGGCCTATGGTGTGGCCATTGCTTTAGCAATCGTAGCTGGGGGCATAACCACCCAGTGGTTGGTGCCGGCCCTAGGTGCTGGTTTTGGTATTGCAACCACCATAATCTCTAAAGGACTTGCAGACGGAGGCACAAATTATTCTTGGGTGGTACCGGCTGGTGCAGCGGGCCTTGCCCTGATTGGCGGGGTGGCTGTGGTTCTTCTGCTAATGAGAATAGTTAAAAAGGCAAGGGGGCAGCTCTATTTGGCAGTCCTGCCCCTCCTCGCGGTTCTGGCAGGTTTTTGTGTGGATATGTGTAAAGACTTCTACCCTAACGATCCCCTGGTAAGAATTGGCTTTGCTGCAGTGACAAGCTGTATATTCGCTCTTGGTGGGTTGTGGTGGAGGAGATACGGTTTTTTGAACAAGATTGCAGGTGCCCTTCTTATATTGATCGCACCCCTGGTGATTGTGGCTCACGGAGTCAGCGATAATCTGAACCAGGGATTGTCCTTCGCTTTGGGCAGTGTAACAAGCCAAAGTTGGATAGCTATCCTCGGGCTTATAGCTATCTTGATTGTGACCGGTATTCTGGCATTTACTTTAGGAGATGAGATAAACCCTTAATGTTTACCCGAGGGAGAACAAGTCACCCAACCTTCCATAGGTCTATGTAATCATAGAGAACCTGCCCCTCTCGGCATGAGCAGCTGGAGGAATTTCGGAAAAAAATCATTGATGGGCTTAACAAAATGATTGAATCATGACCTGCGGAGCTAGATGAATTTTTCCGCCAGCCAGAAAAGCAGCATGCCGGTAACAACGGTTCCGCCTAATGACCTGGTTTTTAGGGCGAAAAGAAAGGTGGGTACAGCCACGACAAACTGAGGTCGAAAAAGATCTAAGAAACGAGGGCTACCGCCAGTCACAAGTTCTGGAAAGACCAGAGCGCTGAGGATGGCAACCGGTATCAAATCCAACCACTCGGCAAACCAGGGGGGCAGTTCGCGCCGCGACAGAAAAAAAATAGGAACCCACCTAGGGATGTAGGTAACCAACCCCATACCAATCAACAACAAAAGATACTCAGACTTAATCATTGATAATATCCTTACGGCGGCAGACGACCCCGAAAGTGGCAGCCAAAACTGAGGCCAAAACAATATAACTGTTTCCTGGAACAAATAGTGCGAGCAATACTGCCAATAATCCAGAGACAATAGCAGTAATAACATATAACCTTCCTCTTAGTTGAAATACCAAGAGACAAAGAAACATGGCAATGAGCGCATAGTCGATACCAAATGCTCCTGCCGGAATGAACTGGCCGCTATAGGCCCCCACAATGCTGCTGGCAATCCAGGCCAGATTAGCAGTTTGGTTCACCACCAAAGCCTGACGCCAGTCCCAATTACTATCCCTGAACCTGGTCAGATTTACAGCAAAGCTTTCATCTGTAACCCCGTAAGAAAACAGTGCAGTCCAAGTCTTGTGGACGTGCCGCAGATAGACGGCAAGGGAGGAACTCATCAATAAGTGTCTAAGATTAACAACAAAAGTGGTCAGTACAATGGGCAGCACCGAAGCCCCCCCACTAAGCATTGAAACTGCTATGAACTGAGAACTTCCTGCAAAAACCAGCAAAGACATCAGGCCTATTTCAACAGGATGGAGCCCGGCCTGCTGGGCCAACACGCCAAAGGCCAATCCTATGGGGAAATAGCCCAAGCAGATGGGCCAACCGGCCTTTATGCCTTCTCTAAATATGAAGGTGGCAGCAAGGGGTTCCGCTGCAGGCTTTGAATTATTGACCATATGTGCTCCAGTTTGCAGTTGTCCTGGGAATTTATATTTTCCTCCCCCATAAGGCAAGTGGCTAGGCTATTCGGAGTTTCTTGAATAATGTTTGCCTGGCAGCTTAACCTGGCAATGCCAATTACCATAGTTGATGAGCCAAGCCAAACTGAAAAAGTGAGGCAACTCCGGGCTAGACTTTTTTGTACCTTAGATTTTCCCTCCAGCTCTTTCCACCTACCCTTGAAAGTCTTCAGTACAAAATAAGCTGAAAAATTATTGATAACAGTTACCTACACAAAAATTTCGGCACGATCATTGCTTTTTGCTAACAAGTTAACCTTTTACTCTGCCAAAGGATATTGACAGTTTTGAATGTTAAAATGTTGATACCAAAGCCATTTGCCAAGATATTAACACTTATTTTGGTGCTTTTTTATGCACTAATAGTGATTTTTACAGGGAATATTTTGGCGCAAGATATTGAAAAAGATACTCAGCTGATTCATCGAGTTTCCCCTGGGGAGTCACTTGATAAGATTGCCCGGCAGTATCTACCACTGACTGAAGAATTAACCGTCAATGACCTGGTGGAAAGGATCAAGGTGCTGAGTGGCGTACAGGGGTCTTTGATCCGACCAAACCAATGGTTAATCATTCCTCAGGTGCGTTCCAGGCCTGTTGCAGCCAAAATTGTTCCCAAAAAGACAGATTTTGAGGCCAAAGGTATATATGTAAATCGTTACACCATGGCCAGCAAAAGGATGAAGAGACTTGTAGCTGAATTGGCGGCGGTCGGGGGTAATACTGTTATCCTTGATGGCAAAGACATGTCTGGCAAGATTTCCTATCCTTCCCGAGTCGAGCTAGCTGAAGAGATTGGGGCAAATGCAAAGCCAGTGACTCGGGACCTGGCGAAACTCATCCATTATCTCCACGAGAGAAGAATACATGTGGGGGTGAGACTGGTTCTTTTCTATGATGAGCTTTTGGCAGAGCAGAAACCCGAGCTAGCCCTAAAAGATGGGGTCACAGGGCTACCCTTGATGGACAATGGCAGAATAGCGTGGGTGGATCCATCTCATCCTGTGGTTCAGGAATATAACTTGGGTATTGCCAGGGAATTGGCGGAAATGGGGGTAGATGAAATTCAATTTGACTACATTAGATTTCCTACTAAAGAAAATGTGGAATACGGTGAATCCGACCTCTATGGACAAGAAGCTCCTAGATACAAGATAATTACTGACTTTCTTGCCCGGGCTCGGAGTGAGCTGGCTGCTCACCAGGTCTTGTTATCCATTGATGTATTTGGGATTATTGCATGGGGAAAGTCCAAAGATGTCGAGATGACCGGACAAAAGATAGAAGACTTGGCCGCCCACTGTGACGTTATCTCGCCGATGATCTATCCTTCTCATTTTCATAATCCCTTTCGAGGTATAGCCGATCCCAGCGAACGCCCTTACTTGCTGGTTTCGGAGACATGTAAGAGATTCTCACGGCTGTTGAAAAACTCCCAGGTAACTTTAAGGCCCTGGATTCAGGCCTTTCCCCTCGGTACTGATAATTTTGGCGAAGAATATATTTTCGAGCAACTTCGAGCGCTGGACCAGTCCAAAGTCCGAGGGTGGCTGCTCTGGAGTGCGGGGAACAAATACGATGTCGCCTGGAAGGCTTTAGCTGAATGGAATGATGATTCCTTTGCAGAAAAGCATTTGAGAGCAAATCTGTTTTTGGCTGATTAAAAGCCGGGTGAGAGTAGTGAGGGTTAAGACCAGATGAAGCGGACGCCCATTCCGGCCGGCTCATTTTTTCTGTCTGAAGCTGAGTTGCTTGCCCAAACGACTTGAGCCATAACCTGCATGGAAGCAGCCGGTGCCTTAACACTTAAAACGAATCTCTCCGAGAGAGGAAGGGGCCTATCGCAGTAAATAAATGCCCCTTGCAGGCTAATATCTTTTGTTTCTCCCTGCATTGCACCTTCAGAGGTCAACATTGTAACAGGCCAGCTGACCTCAACTCTAGGTTGCAACCGTCTTTCTCTGTCGTCCATCGCTAAATCCTCTTGTTGTGGGACAGAGCTCCCGGTTCTTTTCGAGCTAGATACCGGATATCAATCCACCGCTCAAATAGCACTTGCAAAATTTCTACCAGGAATTGGCCAATAGAAGTCGAGAGTCATTAAGATTGAGCAGCGGCACAAAAGATTGTCGATGGAGCAAGGGATCAACAAGGATACTCGACGCCTTACCACTTTGACAAAACAGTCTGAGGGTAGAGTACTGGAAAAGGAGGGAAAGTTGCAAGACCTTTCTTAACATTAGGGTTAACGCAGAACTCCCGAAAGGAGACCAATTATGGCACTGGCAAAGGCGCCGATAATAAAGGTAATGTAAGCCAGCTTTAGGAAACGATACTTCTTTTTCGCCAGAAACATACCCAAAGTATAAAGTTCCTTTATTTGCACTGCATAGGTAAGGCTGGGGTCATTCATGACCTCCTCCATACTACTTTCAAACTCTTCGTAAGTAAGTCGGACGAAATCGGCAAAAAAGAGCAAATTGAACCCTGGAGATTTAATTGTTTCGCCTGTCTTTCTTTTAAAGAAAAACGGTATTTTTGGCATGACAGCGTATGTTGCCAGACCAATGGTCATCAAGCAAAAGGCAATCAATATAGCTATAGCCCACTTGAGATGGGGTTCGGTAATATAGCGGACGGATAGGGTTATTACTACTGAGGTAATGGTCAAAAGCATGTTGGCTTTCATGTCTGCCATTGAACTAAGTTGAGTGTGATGCACCCGAGTCTGACGCACCAGATGGTCGAGATGTGACCCTCGCTGTTTTATTTCCATCAGGCTTCCTCCCAATTACTTAATGTCAAGGAGAGCTATCACTAGTTACTGTCACTGTCAAGGTTAGAATTTCTCGTGGCGTTTCCTGAGATAAAGTTTTAATATACTGTAATTGTCCTTCTAAATGAGGTATGAAGAATGACACTCAGAGCCAAGGTGTTGATGTCAGCGCTGTCATTGATATTTCTATTTCTAGGTGCGGGAACAGTATATCTCCTGAGTAATAAGATTCTCTCCATGAAGTTTCGAGCCGCTAATGACGCTTTACACCAGCAAGAAGCTCCCATAACCCTCGACTTTTTGATACCTGGCGGGGCTTATGTCGACGAGAAAATGACCATAGGAGAGGTAATAAAGATTCGTCTGCAAAAGCCAAGGGGAAGATTCGATAGTTTTCTACAAAAATTCTCACAAAGTATACCGCGCAAATACCTCCTTTTGGCGACAATGGTTCTCTATCTATTCTGGACATTCATTTTTCTTGTTTTTTTTCGAATATTCACCTGGATGGGCTACAGGCTGGCCCTTAGTATCAGCTTTGCTGCTGGATCTCTAGTCTATTTTTTTATGCCTGATTTGATTCTTGGCAGAATTGATGATGTAGTTTTTCTAGGTTGGGCGGTAGTTTTCGCAGTAGCCGGCAGGTGGTATTCTAAACGGAGGGGCATGAAAAAATTGTGGTCCGAATAATTAACGCATTTTAATGGGTAAATTATCAGGACATTCTTAATTTGTTATTGAAAAATTCCTCTGGCTTTTCTGTCATAATATATAAATTTTTTCTTATAAAGTTCATTTTCGGGATAAAGAGTAAGCAACTCTTCATAGATATCTCGATTCAGCTTTGTGTCCTTGGCAGGAACTTTCTTGACAATATTGTAGAGGATCTCCTCAATCCTCTCATTGCATCTAACATCGTCATGTGATGCGTGCCCCAGGTATTTATCCGCCTTATAGTATAGTGTTCTTATCTCCGGATCAAGAGTATCAATTGCTGCGAGCCTCGCTCCTTCAAAATTGTTGTCATTGATAAGACGGCGTATTTCTTTTACCGTTTGTGGTTTTGTCTGATCTTGCTTTTGTTCAAGACAACTAAACAATAGAATCAAAGAAAGACCTACAAAAGAGATAACGACCAACCTCTTCATTTTCTTTGCCCCTATGATAAATAGCTTTGTTTATCGAGGTCTGAACAAATTAAGCTAAAAACTTTTTCAGCAGCGATGTTCAGCAGAATTTGTTTTCAGCTAGGTCCAGCAGGCCTTTACATATGCACTTTGCGTACCAAGAGTCAGAGTTGACAGCCCGAGGGATCTGGAAAATATATTTGCCCTCTCAGACAAAAAGCTCACAGTTGCAATATTGTTTTGAATATCTTAGAAAAATATAAATCAATAATTTCGTATACTTGTAACGCGCAAATTTGAGTAACAGTGATTATCCAAATATATCAAATAGTTGTTGACAACTAATTTGATTTACTTTATTTTGTATTAATTCGTAACGTTGCCAATAATACGGTCAGACTGACGAAAGGAGGACAATGATATGGCAAAAACTTTGACGGAAATGGCAGCCGAAATAGTTGCAGCTCAGGCTTCACATGCGGTTATGGCGTCTGATGATATGGTGGGAGCACTAAAAAAGACGTTTGAAGCCCTAAAAAACATCAAAACAATCGAAGAGGGTGGTCCGGAAGCAGAGGCTCCTCCTATAGATCCAAAAAAATCTATTCAGAGAAACTATATAATT
This sequence comes from Deltaproteobacteria bacterium, assembly GCA_022340515.1. Classification (GTDB taxonomy): domain Bacteria; phylum Desulfobacterota; class Syntrophobacteria; order BM002; family BM002; genus BM002. The sequence goes on along the minus strand of JAJDNT010000065.1, from coordinate 3,409 downwards.
AACCTTGAAGATGGTAAGAAGTACAAACAGCTCACTGCGAGAACTCTTGCAAAATTCGGACTTTCGCCGGCAGAATATCGTAAGAAGTGGGGCTTTTCTCCGAGACAACCATTGGCGGCCAAGTCTCTTAGTGCCAAACGTAGAAAAACTGCCAAGGCTCTTGGGCTGGGGGAGAAATTACAGTTAGCTAGAAAAGCAAAGGCTGCTGCCAAGGCTGCGGCGAAGCCGAAGCCTGCAAAAAAGAAAGCAAAGGCTGCGCCCAAGAAGAAGAAAAAAGCAGCAAGGAAAAAGAAGAAGGCTTAACAACAAGTAAGTAACTTGGAGACATAAAGGAAAAGTCTGCCGAGAGGTGGGCTTTTTTATTTATCTACCATCTACAATCCCAAATCTCACGGAGATTCAAGATAAGACTTCAGAGAGTCAAAATCTGGATATTTTTCGAGTTCATCCCCAGACCTGAGGTCATAAACAACCACGGCAACAGCTTCATCCAGCGATTGGGGCAACCCCTTGCCATTTATATCAGTTACAGTTATATAGGCGCGCCTTCCATTATAATCTATAAATTTTGTGTACCACGCTTGTCCGGCGCAACTTGCAGAAAGATCAAATCCGTGATCTTTCATAATTTCTTCTACGCTCATACTTCCACACCTCTATTCCTGATTGGTTATGTTGATCCATAGTTAAAGCAAGATCAATCAAAGGCTCTTAAGTTTATCCAATTTTACCTCTAAAGTCTCTATTTCTTTCTCCTGGCCCAACTGCCGAAGAAGTCTTCTCAGCTCCCGTAAAGACTCTTCCAGTCGGGGTAACACCTCTTCCCTAAAATATTCACGAGTCTCGATCCCGGCTTGGCCCAATTCGTTTAGCCAATAATCCATCTCACGTTCCAACTCCTGGTACCATTCGCTTTCAGGGAGTTGACTCAGTTCTTTTTCCCAACGCTTAAGCTCTTGCTCAAGTTGCTCGGTCCAAGCCTTGAGTCCTCTTTCGGCTTTTTCCAACTGGAGAGAGAAATAGGTGCTACCTTCTACTGCAGTTCCGCTTGCAAGGGGATTTCCCTCCTCTGCTAGGTTAACCATCATTACATGGCTTTGCCCGCGATTTTGGGGATCGGCTTGAATAAAGAATCGACTTTCATCTGTGACTTTCTCCCGGAAATCTCCCTTGATCTGCAGTTGCACTGCGGGCCGACCCTGACTGTTTTGCTTAATTGACCGGACCTTACCTATTTTTTGTTCCTTCCATAATACCGGGTCATTTTGTTTCAGTCCCTCGGTGCTATCATACAAGACGGTAAGTTGAAGGCTACCAACACAGGCTAGAAGCATCCCGCAGAACAGAAATGTTTGCAGGGACGAAAAGAGCAATTTTTTCATCTCACCCTCCCCTGAGTGAATACTGTCTCCCTTCACATTTATACACTCAAGAATGATGGCACAGGAAAACCTAGTAGTAAAGTAGCCAACTTATGTAATTTGTTCCTTGTGCTTGGATGTTTGCGGCATAATGTGGTGTCCGTTTTAGGAGGGTTGGGGATCGGTCTTCAGTGATGGGGTCAGGTACTTTAGGTGCCCCTTGCCAAACCCACTCAGCAGTGAGGCGGAACTCCGGCTTGAGAAAGCTGGAATTTACTCCGCCAACTGGCGATCTGCGAGCTGGTAATCTATCACCTGACCCCACCACCAAGACCAGATTTGTTTAAATGGTGACTAAGCTCGTGCTTTGCGGCCTTCGATTTAATCATCGTTACAATGGTCGGCTCTTTGCAGTTCTTCAGCCCTGGAAAGAATAAGGACAACTTCTTCTATCCAGTCAATGGCCTCTTGGCAGATGCCAGCTGCACCCTTGAACCATATAAAGTTGGGGGGGTATTTCTGGGTTCTGAAAATGGACGAGCAAGAGTCTCTCAAAGTTTGGAGCTTCAGGGATACACTCACCATGCGGTCGCAGAGAATATCTCGCTTTATCATCAGAACGCCCTTATATAATCAACCTTTTCTATTGACTAAATTGAAATATCCATTCATCTTTGATGTCAGGTTCCATGGTTTGCTATTGTAAGACATTATACGCAATAGCAAACTTTGTCAAGAAAAATGTTACACAGATGCAAACATTATATGACAAATAGAGCGGAAAACAAGATCAAGCAAATTCGAGAACGCTTGGGTCTCAGTCAGAAGGAATTCGCAGATAAGTTGGGGATTACAAAGGGTTATCTCAGTGCAATTGAATCCAACAAGCGGAGGCCAGGAAGGAAAATTTTCGAGGGAATCATCAAAGAGTGTTTGGAGGATTTGGTAGTTGTTTACAGTGGAAAACCAGAGGCTGGACTAGAGAAGCTAAGAGCTGTCGCCGAATCTGGACCAGAGTGGAGGGAAGAGGCTTCCACCTTGAAGCTCACAGCCCCGGAAGAAGCTTTGATAAGAGCGCTTCGCTTTCTTGGTGCCGAGTACTCCAAGGATCTTTATTACAAAGTCATGAGTGGGGCCAGAAAGACTATCCAAGAAAAAAATCTCTCGAAAGGAGAGCTGAAAGGACTCAACCACGTCCTCAAAATATTAGGAATGGCCGCCATTGAGTGAAGAGTGGTATTTTACTCAAATGTAGGAAAGTCCATATTTTGCCAGGCGAAGCCTGAAAGGTAAAGCGTGGTGGAGGCGGCGGGAGTCGAACCCGCGTCCGGAAAACTTCGACTTAAGCTTCTACATGCTTATCCCGGGTTTTAGAATCTCGCCATCCGGGACTCCCCTCGGGAAGGATTCCCCTCAAGCCAGCCTACTTGATTTAACCCGCCACCCATAGGCACCTGCAGCGGGCGGTTCCGCTAGTCGACGCCCTTTGCCAGCCCCGCGGACCCGAACTGGCAGGACGGTAGCCGCCTACGCGGCTACAGCATACGCGTAGTCGTCTGCGATTGCTTTAAATCCCACCTGTTTTACGAGCAAGCAGGAACCTCGGCATGCCACTCAAGCTTCATGATCCCCGTCGAACCCGTTTCGCCCCCATAGCGAGATAGTGAGTTGCGGAGATGTGAAATACATAGATATTTTAGGTATTCCAGGCGTTCTTGTCAACAGAAGTCTAAATTCTGGCTGCCCGCTGTCTGCTGCTGGCCGCCTGCTGCTTTCACCGTCTATCTTTAATCGCTCTCTCCAGTTCCCGTTGCTCAGTTTTTCGCTTGAGGGTCTCCCGCTTGTCGTAACTCCTCTTGCCCCGAGCCAGAGCCAGCTCCACTTTGGCTTTGCCCTTTTTAAAGTAGATTCTGAGTGGCACCAGAGTCAGCCCTTTCTCCTGGGTCTTTCCCTGTAATCGTTTGAGCTCCCGTTTGTGTACCAAGAGCTTGCGGATTCGGTCGGGCTCGTGGTTGTCATAGTAGGCATGGGTGTAAGGGCTGATGTGG
>JAJDNT010000052.1 GCA_022340515.1 Deltaproteobacteria bacterium | reverse complement strand
CAAGATGAGGACAACAAATACTGGTTCCCCTGCGTGGATCACCCTCGTGAAAAAGTTACCAGTGAGATTCGAGTGAAAGTGGACAAGCCTTACGTAGTGGTTAGCAACGGCGTGCTCAAAGAACGATATGAAGACAAGGATCAGCGGCTGGTATATCACTGGTCAATGGAAAGGCCCCACAGTATCTATCTCATAAGCCTGGCAATTGGTGCTTTCAACGAACTGTCGGATTGCTTTGAAGATATCCCTCTATCGTTTTTCGTGCCGGAAGGCAGGGAAGAGGATGGGCAGCGATCATTTGAAAAGACCGCTGACATCATGAGATTTTTTTCTGAGAAGACCAAGATCCGCTATCCATATCCGCAGTATTCTCAGGTGATCGCCCAGGACTTCATCTTCGGCGGTATGGAGAACACCACCGCCACCACCTTGACAGAAATGACGTTGCATGACGAGCGGGCTCATCTCGATTTCACCAGTGAACATCTGGTGGCGCACGAGCTAGCACATCAATGGTTCGGGGATCTGGTCACCTCCAAAAGCTGGAGTCACAGCTGGCTCCACGAAGGTTTTGCTACATATTTTGACCTGCTCTACACCGAGCACGCCAAAGGTGAGGATGAATTTTATTACCGCTTGCTCGAGAATCGCGAGACCTATTTCGAAGAGCACGATTCGAAGTATAAACGACCGATTATAACCAACGTCTACAGCCAGCCCATTGATCTCTTTGATATGCATCTATACCCAGGCAGCGCAGCCCGACTCCATATGCTTAGGCGTCTCCTGGGAGATGAGGAGTGGTGGGAAATTATCAACCTTTTTCTTAAAAAACACAGGGATTCAGTAGTGGAAACAGTTGATTTCGCCCGCTGCATTGAAGAAGTTACTGGTGACAATTACGACTGGTTCTTTGACCAGTGGTTTTTTAGGCCGGGTTTTCCGCAACTGGAATGTTCTTTTGATTATCAAGACAAAGAAAAAGCTTTGGTCTTCCATCTGAAACAGAATCAAGATGGTGGCAAGGGAGAACCACCGTTCAGATTTCAGCTAGTTGTCCGGCTGATTGATGAAAAGGGTGAAGGGCAGGATGCACGGCTAGAAATAGATGAACGGGAGCACCATTTTTACATACCTGCGGTTCAAGAACCCTTTATGGTTCTGGCTGACCCTGAGGATAGTATATTAAAAAGGTTGAAATGGAAGGCAGACAGCGGAAAGCTTTGCAAGCAACTCAAATGGGCTGAAAATGTGTTAAAGCGCATTGAGGCTGCAGGTGAACTGGCAAAGGTGGGCAGTCGACAAGCAGTGACTGCTCTAGAAGAGGCAATGCATCAGGACCCGTTTTGGGGAGTGTCGGCCCGTGCTGCCAAGGCTCTCGGCGAAATTTTTACAGAAAAGGCTATGCAGGCCTTGATTGGCGGCCTGAATATATCACATCCAAAAGCGCGCCGCGCCGTGGTAAAAGCTCTAGGAAATTTCAAGGAAGAGCAAGCCTTCAAGGCCCTAATGCCTCTAGCCGAGAAAGATCCTTCTTATTTTGTTGAGGCTGAGGCAGTGCACGCCATCGCCCGCACTAAGATAGAGGGGGCATTTGCTGTGCTCGAAATTGCCTTGGGGAAGGACTCTTTCAACGAGGTAATTCGCTGCAAAGCATTGGAGGGATTCGGGGAACTGGATGATGACCGGGCTCTGCCGATTCTTTATGATCATTCCATTTACGGCAAGGCAGAAATGGTTCGAGCGCAGGCTTTACGAACACTTGGTATAATGGCAAAGAGTAGACCCACGAACAGGGAAATTCTAGAGAAGATAGGTGACGCTTTTCAGGCACCATCTGGTCCCCGCTCTTTTCGTGCGAAGCTGGCTGCTATTCAGGCTCTAGAATCAATGAATCGCCAGGAGGCAATTCCCATACTAAAGAGAGTGGCGGAGACAGAGTTGGATGGCCGCTTGGTGCGCAATGCCAAAATGGCCGTAAGTAAGATCGAGAAGGGCAAAGACAAGGGTGAGGCCATTCAGAAGATGGAAAAAAGGTTGGACGATATTGCCGAGGAAAATAAGAAGCTGAAGGATCGACTTGATAGGCTTGAGATGCAAGACAGTGAGGAGTAGGCAGAGGTCAGAAGACAGACGACAGAGGGCAGCAGCTCAGGGTTCCAAGTTCAAAGTTAGGACATGTTATGGGTTGTTGTTCTCCGTATAACAAATAACGGATAACATCTTGTTCCGTTTACCATTTTCCATTTACTGAGTGCCTGGAACTGAATGGTGAACTCGAAAGTCTTGTAGTTGTGAGTAAATGTGGGCTAATCAAGCCTGCCCTTGAATAGTTGAGAGGTTTCTATTATTCTAAAATTAGAATGCCAATTAGGAGGTTTAGATCATTGACCGTTCAGATAAAGATTCTTTCTGAGGTTGAACTCCGTGAACCTCTTCTCCTTGCAGCGTGGCCAGGAATGGGACACGTTGCCCTCAAAGCTTTTGTTTTCTTGCACGAGGCACTTAGGGCCCATAACTTGGCTTTTGTGGAAGAGCCGGAGTTTTTTCGTATTCCCGGTATAGCAATTCAGGATGGGCTAGTACAGTCTACTCTCCTGCCCAAAAGCGGCTTCTACTATTTAAAGCGAAACGAAGATGGGAATGATCTCTTATTTTTTGTAGGTGACCAACAGCCGGTAGGTGGAAAGGAGTACCATCTGGCCTCGGCACTACTGAATTTTGCCCGCAGCCTTGGGGTGAAGAGGGTCATAACCGCTGCTGCTATGCCGACGGCAATTAACCACTATCAGCCTTCCCGGGTATGGCTCACTGCGACCCACGAAGATATACTCTCTGATTTATCGGCTTATTGTGACAAAGTACTGCGAGAAGGACAGATCTCCGGCATGAACGGTTTGCTGCTAGGAGTTGCCAAACAATTGGGGATGGAAGGTTTTTGTCTATTGGGAGAGATACCCTTTTACACCACTGAGATTGAAAACCCAAAAGCCTCAATGTCTGTGGCGAGAGTACTGGGTAAGATCTTAAGCTTGCAGTTGGACTTGAGAGAATTGGAGGAACTTGCAGAAGAGACGGAGAAGGAAATAGACAACTATCTACTTGAGTTGCAGCAACGTGAACAGGAGGAAGACAAGCAGACCGAAGATCAGGAGGGACCGATTACGGTTCATTGATAATAAGCAGTAAGCGGTGAGCAGAAAACAGAGATTTGTATCAGAGAACTGAAGCAATACGTTAAGCAATACTTAAACTCTTATAAGTGATTTGACTTCTAATGTGCTTCAGTTCTTTTTTATTTCTATACATGAAAGTCTATGGTGGCGGAAGAAGAACAACAGGTAAGACTTTGGTTGCAATTAGCCCATGCTTCTTACGGCGATCAGAAGGTACTCCGGGCCCTCCATTACTTCCACCGCGCTTTAGATTATGCCCAAGAGAAAGGAATGGATAAGGAAAGAGCCTCTGTCTGCCGGGACCTGGGATATGTTTACGCACAAGAGAAATCATTTGAGAAGGCGATCACTTATTTTGACCAGGGGTTGGAGATCACGGAGAGCGATTTAGCGATCCGAGCCGGGTTAATGGCCAACAAAGCTAGCGTGCTCGTTAGGTTGGGGTCGTATCATTCGGCTCTAGATCTCTTGGAAAAAAGTTCTCATTTGATTCGCGCCACTTATAACGATTTTTC
>JAJDNT010000051.1 GCA_022340515.1 Deltaproteobacteria bacterium | reverse complement strand
CCTCAGAGATGTCGTACTCCTTTTTCAGTGCCCCTTTCAAAGAATTTCGAAAGGAAGCTTCGTCATCGACAATTAAAATTTTGTAACGTAATTCATCCATAGATTTCACCAAAGCATTAAGGTTACACAACAAATTCGTTGGAGTTATACACGTTTTTCCGATTGAACGCGAGCAATTTTTTACAAAAGTCATACACAGCCGCTGGGGATTATTCCTCGACGGTCTTGAAAAGGATACGGAAAACCGTCCCCTCTCCCTTGATACTGGATACGTGGATAGCGGCCTGGTTTTTTTCAAGTATTTGACGGGCGATTGCCAGACCTAGACCGGTACCCTCTGGTTTGTTGGTGAAGAAGGGGTCGAAAATCTTGCTGAGGTTATCAGGGGGTATTCCCACCCCAGTGTCGCTGACCAGGAGTTCCACCCGGCGGGTGCTCTGGTCCAGATGGGTGGTGATGCTGAGGTCCCCTCCCTCCGGCATTGCCTGCATGGCATTTATCACCAGGTTGATGACCACCTGGGAGACCTGTGCCGGGTCGATGAGCACGGCTGGCAGAGAATCGTCCAAATTGAAGTGGACTCTCAAATCTTCCTTGCGTAACTGCACTCTGGTCAGCTCATGTACGCTGAGTACCACCTCATTGATATTGCTTTCCACCAGGTGAGCCGGTCTCGGTTTTGAAAATTCCAGGATTTCCGAAATGATCCTTTCGATCTTTTTGACTTCTTTTTGAATGTCGAGCATGTAAACTTGATGCTCTTCGTCGAGAGCCAGGTCTCGCAAGAGAATTTGGGTGTTGAGGTTGATGGTGGCCATGGGATTTCTGATTTCGTGAGCGATTCCTGCGGCAAGGGTGCCCAGGGAGGCCATTTTGTCAGCCTGCACTAACTGCCTTTCCATCTTGATTTTATCGGTTACATCGATACCGTAATTGATGATCAGCGACAGATTCCCGGAGGCGTCAAAGATGGGGAAAGTGTATTCCTCCAGAGTTCTGTTCACAACGGGATTGGTGCTGAGGCGATGGGAGGGCTTCCCGGTTCTGATGGTCTCTGTTACCGGGCAATTTGGACAGGGTTCGTTGTCCTCACGGAAGGCTTCGTAGCATTTTCGCCCCAGCAGCCGGGGGATTTTATCATTGAAAAGAGATGCAGTGGCCTTGTTGACCATAATGATGTTGTAATCCAGGTCTGTAATAGTTAAGGGGGACATTATGCCGTCAAAGACTGCCATCAGCCTCTTTTTGCTCTCAATGATGGCTTGTTCGAGATGTTTCTGACGGAGCTCTTTCTCTTTCCTCTGGGTAATATCACGGACCACACTCATTAAGTACTTTTCGCCTTTGAGTCTCAAGATGGAGGTGTTGACCTCCACCGGCACCCGGCTGCCATCCTTGCGTAACATGGTCTCTTCACGATGCTGGCCAGACTCGCTCTCCTCCTTTTCCTCCTCTTCGGCGTGACTGTCCTCTTGATAAACCAAATCGGCCATGGTGAGATGCAACATTTCATTCCGGGTGTAGCCAAGAATCTGACAAGCCTTGGTGTTGACGTCCACGATGTGGCCGTCAAAGGTCTCCAAGAAGACAGCGTCATTGGCTCCCTCTACCAGAGTTCGATAGCGCTCTTCTGAATCCTTCAATGCCTGTTCGGTCAGCTTACGTTGAGTAACGTCTTCCAAAATTGCCTGAAGCGCTGGCCGCTCGTCGTAAAAAATCAAACCCATTGTCACCCTGATGTCCATGGTGGTGTCGTCGCTTGCCAGGCCACGAAATTCCAGGGTCTGCTCAGATTTTACTGATCCTTTATTGTCAAGGCTCTTGATGAGGTCTTCCAGGACCTGGCGGTCGCCGGGATGGAGCAATTCGCTGAACTCGCGACCCAAAAGAGAGGAGGGTTGAGGGTAGCGAAACATGGTGGCCATGACTGCGTTGCAGTAACGAATGACACCCTGACTGTCTATTATGCTAATTGGGTAGAGATTGCCTTCAACCAGGGAACGGTACTTGTCTTCCGAGCGAACCAGTGCCTCTTGGAGTCCCCGTCTCTCTTCTTCAATCTCGAGAGCCTTTGCGAGCATGGAAAAAACAGCCATCTCGTGGTGAAGGACCTTGTGGGGTTCGGTGAAGGCGACGCAAAAAGAGCCGCAAGAGCGGCCGTCTACCAGAAGTGGCTTACCAATGCAGGTTTGTAGGCCGTGATTACTTACAAGGTAATCATTCTGCAGATCAGGATCTTGGCTGAGGTTTTCGATCACCTCCGGCTGCCCGCTACTACTTTGCATTATCCTTTTGAGCAGAGGTCCCACCGCTATCTGGGTGGATTTTTCCTCGTTGACTCTGCCATCAGCCAGTGCCAAGATGAGTAGAGGTTCTTTGCCGTTTTTTTCACTCCTGAAGTAGAGGGAGCAGGAGCCAGCCAGCAAGTTGCTGGCTTCGAGAACCACTTTGCGGATGTTGGCGTTGTGGTCGGCATCAAAACTGAAGAAAAGCTGATTCAACGAGCTGGTCCTTTTTTCCAGCCGCTTCTGGTGGGTGATGTCGAAGAGGATGCCGCTGATTTGGTCAATTTTACCCACCTCATCAGTTATGGCCTGACCCCTGACTTGCAACCACCTGCTTTTACCATCCCGGGCACGGATGAGATATTCTTTGATTAAACTCCCACCTTGTTCCGAGGCTGCTTCGAGGAGTTCCGCTGCAAGAGAGCCGCTCTTGTTGCCACACAAAGTCGGCCAGATCTCAGGCTCCTCGGCAAAAGCCTCGGGAGGATATCCCGTGAGTTGTTTTATCTTGTCATCCACAAATTGGACACTGCCATCGGCAAAGACGGTAAAGACAACGCCCGGGATATTCTCCAGCAGTCCTCGAAACTGCCTCTCAGAATGTTTGATTGTCTGTAACTGCTGGCGCTCTCGCAGAACCCTCTTCAGTTTGGCGGCAAACTCTTCATTGCTGAAAGGTTTCTGGATAAAATCGAGGGCACCGGCCACCAAGACGTCGTCATAGGAATAGTGCATGTTGAAGGCGGTCATCAAAATGACGTCAGTCTTGGGATATTTCTCTTTGATGAATTTAGTGAGTTGGAGGCCGTCCATTCCGGGCATGGCAATGTCGCTGATAACGAGGGAGAAAGGTTCCTTGGCGAGAAGGTCAATTGCTTCGGAAGGCTGGGCAGCAGTGGCCGATACTAGCCCCATGCTTTGGATAATTTCAGCGCAGAGGCTGCGCACCTCTTTAACATCGTCCACCACCAGAATTTTGCCCATAGGCAAATCAGACTTTATCCAATGTTCTGGTACGGTATCTTTCATGGGTGCCCCCGAATCTCTCGGGATTTGTCTGCAACCAGAGTGCCGCACACTGTAGCATCTCTCAGAGAAGATTTCAATTGGAATTCTAAGAAGATGCGGCTAATCATGTTGAGAGTTCCTTTCAGGAGGTTGGCGAGAACCTGACTCTCCACCTTTGCCAGGGACTGTTCTTATTAGCAACAGCAAGAAAAAGGCGGCAAGAAAGGTCTTTACCGTTAGAGCAAATAAGTTGTCAGCTTTCCAGATGAAGAGAACAGGAACGATAATCACCCCGAGGAGTATCAGGGATATTACAATGATATTCTGTTTACGACTATTTCGCATAGGGCATAGGGCATAGGGTTAAAATTTCGAAATTCGAATTTCGAAATTACGAAAGTCCTTGGTAAAAACAATGATATAGATAATTTGCGAGAATAGTCAAATGGAAAGGGGGCTCAATTGACAAGACTAGCCTGCTGTGTTAGATAGAATCCCTGCTTCTGGCCCGGACAATGAATATCCGGGCTATGGGGCCTGGGTGTCCAAAATAGGTTGAACTAGAGGGGCGACTAGCTCAGTGGATAGAGCGTTGGTCTCCGGAACCAAAGGTCGCGGGTTCGATCCCCGCGTCGCCCTCCACCAAGTACCTAAAATCATTATAATTGTGATATTGAAAAACCGGATCCCAACCGTGTCCGAGGCCCCTTTCGAGGGGCCTTTTCTTTTTGCTCCTCAGATGACTCCGGAGTCTGAAGTTGAGCTTCATGCTTGTCCATTTTTTGACCGCTATTCAGACGGGGTTACATTTCCATCCTCTAGAGATATTCAGAGACCTTTAGATATGCTCCTCATACCTTTAATTCTGGCCAAGTTCACATCTTGGCAAGATATGTTGAGTTACTATCTAGTGAGATTTACCCCAGCATTTTGAGCCAAGGATATCCAGGTAGTAGGTTCACTCATCAGAATATATCCTTGAAGCAAATCAAAGAGTGGATCGTTTCTGGAAAAGAATCCTACCCGAATCGGGTCCCAACAAGCCAATGATGTGCTTCAGGAGCACGCTTTTACCCGTGCCACTTTTACCAATAATGGTAGATGAGGACACTTACCAATTTAGTCTACGGCTCCGCCGAATCATCGAAGTCCATGTGAATCTCTATATCGCCCCCTTCCCTGGATGTTTTCAGGTTGGGATATCTTTTTTTGAAAACGCGGATCATTGCTGCATTTTCTCGCAGGACGTAGGCGGAAAAAGCTTTATACTGGTTTTCTCTGGCGATCTTCTCAAGAACTCCGAGAAGGTAGGAGGCTATTCCCATGCCTTGATGATCCTCGCGTACAATGAAGGCCACCTCTGCTGTGGTCTCGTCCACCATCCCATATGAACCCGTGGCAACCACATCCAAGTTTCCCCTGTTACGCACCAGACCGATCATGGTCATGTTTCTTTTGTAGTCCAGTGTAGCCAGATGCTTCTGCAGATCTTCGTGGGTGAATATCTTTCTATTATGAAAAAACCGGTAGTAGATGGTCTGCTTGGTGAGGGAATAGAAGAAATTTCTTGAAGCCAGCTCATCCGACGCAAGAAGAGGGCGAAATTCGATGGTTCGTCCATTTTTCATGAGCATGGTGCTTTTGTAGCCGTCCAGAAAAAGCAGGTCTTCTGGTTGTGGAGGTAGTTGGGTGGGGAATATGTAGTGGCGCTCCTTTGCCGCCTCCATGAGATCTTCACGAAATTTAGGATGAGCTATTTGGGCCAATTCCACCACTCTCTGATATATGCTTTTCCCCTGAAGCTCCGCGATACCATATTCCGTTACCACGAAATTCACATCACCCCGCGTAGTTGCCACTCCTGCCCCTTCTGACAGGTGGGGCACAATGTGAGATGTTTCACCGTCTTGCGTTGTAGAGGGCAGCACAATGATGGAAAATCCCCCTTCGGACATGGTACTGCCGCGGAGGAAGTCCACCTGGTCTCCTAGGCCGCTGTAGAACAAGTATCCCATGGAATCGGAGCACACCTGGCCCGTAAGGTCCACCTCCAAGGCGGAACTAATTGAAACCAGGTTATCGTTTTGGGCGATAACTGTCGGATCGTTGACAAATTCCGAAGAGCGGAAATAGAACATGGGATTGTCATTTACGAAGTCATAAATTTTCTCCGATCCCATACAAAGGGAGGCCACCACGCGCCCGGGAAGAAATGTCTTCCTCTTGTTAGTTATTGCCTTCTTTTCAAAAAGAGGCAGAAAGCCATCGCTGATCAGATGAGTGTGTACCCCCAGGTCCTTCTTTTCGCCCAGATATTTCAAAATGGAGTAAGGCAATTGCCCAAAGCCGAGGTGCAGCGTGGCCCCGTTATCCACGAGCTGGGAAACGTAATGGCCGATTCTTTGGGCCACCTCGGTTTCAGTTATCGTAGGGAGAGAAATCACCAGAGGTTCTTCATGCAACACCAGGTAGTCGATTTCATCCACATGAACAAAGCTGTCTCCTGAGGTCCTGGGCATCATGGGATTGATTTGGGCAAAAACCAACTGCGCATTGTCCATTCCTGCTCGGGTGATATCCACAGAGACACCCAGGCTGCAATTGCCAAATCTGTCTGGCGGACTTACCTGTACGAGAGCCACATCAAGACCGATACGCCTTCTGTAAAAAAGCCGCGGAACCTGAGAGAGGTAGGCCGGTATGTAATCAATCTTGCCATCGAAAGCGGCTTCCCGCATGGCGAGACTGATGTGGAAAAGCTTTAATGAGAACCTGCTCAGAAAAGAATCATCATCGACATATTCAGCCAGCGTCTGAGAAAGCATCTGATAGACGATCATGTCCTCTAGTTCGGTGTTTTGCACCATAGCCCGGATCAGGTGCTGTGGCTCGCCGCAACCTGTACCGAGAAAGACTCTGCTACCAGTTTTGATTTTTGAGATTGCCTCAGTGGCTTCAACGATTTTT
>JAJDNT010000036.1 GCA_022340515.1 Deltaproteobacteria bacterium | reverse complement strand
TGGTGTCCCATTGTCCTGTCTCCTCTTTATTTTGTTGTTTAAACTCCTCTCCTGGCCTTTCCACTCTCGTACTGAATCGTCGGCGTAATCCTGGTAGAGAAAAAGTAATGAATGTAAAAGTTAAAACAGGAGGGACTTGTTTCACTAGAGGCAGTCTAGCCGCTCGAGTGCATTGCTGTCAATATAGAGGGTAGATTTTGCTTCGCGGTCGCCTTCCCCAAGACCACTGGAGGAGTTTCGCTGTAGAAGCATACCTAAACTACACCACCAGCACAGTAGGTGGGATTTGAAAGCATTGAGCCAGAGCCACTATGGATTATTGCCTGGTGAAACTGTACTTGCCTTTCTACTGGTAAAAAAATTGCTTGAATCGGAACATCTGCTTTCTGAGTACCCGGCTTTACAGACGGTTTATTGTTTGGCCACCACGATCTCACCTGAGCCTACTCCTCAGATCACCAACAATGCTAACTAGGACCAGAGTAGTAGGATTTACGGCAAGCACCAAAGACCAATCACGGAGCTAAACTGGGGCTGTCTGGGTCTAGTAGGTAACCCGACAAAGAGCAAGCGCAATATGTAGAACTAGTGGTATCAAGCGTAACGCTTGAGGCTGATAAGTTAACCCGGGTACCAGGCAAAGCGTAAGTCCTTACTTGTTGAGTTCCGACCCAGCCTGAGACACCCGAGTCTTTTACATACTGTTTCGAAAGTGGTATTCTGATATCCACATGTTCGAAATCTTGAAGCACACGAATTGTATCTTTATCTCTATCTTTAGCCGTTTCAGGTTTAACTACTCTAATCCAGAACCCGCTCGGTTGCTTTCCTGGTCCAAATGAACAGCTTACAGAAATGGTTTCAATGACAAACAGATGCTCATCAGAAACTTTGATGCTTTCGCTCCCTGTATATGTACGTGGCTTTATTTCCACCTTCTTGGTAAACCAAAAAGGTTCTCTTTTGTAGATAACCTCATCGCCCTTAACCACCGGGGGAGGCGTCTTCGCAGGCAATTGACCTTTGTAAGTGGGAGACTGGGTGCCGGAGGGTCTTGGAGAGAATTGGTCCGCTTGGACTTTGGGGGTTGCCATTTTCACAACGGGTCCTGACACAGAAGGGGAGGAGCTCGCAGCAGGGCTCCTGGTGCGCTTCACCCCCGACACGCAGCAGTCGTTCCTCTCTGTCGATGTAATCCTGCCCTTGATGAGCAAACATTGAGCTCGGGGGCCCTGCACCCCAGGATTTATGTAAGTGTAGGCCGTACATTCACCATCTTGGGCACATGTTTGTTGACAGAGCTCCGGACTGTCCTTTGTTAGCCTAACGCTTCTGTATTGCGGGCCAGAGCGCTTAATTCCCTTCTCAAGAGTGACATAGGTCCCTGCTGCGTGGGAGGTTCCCCCAACAACGAGAGCAAAAAGTAAAAGAGTTAGCAATACACCACACTTTCTCATTTTCCACCTCCTTGTTGCTGTTGCTAGTGAACAAAATCCCCCCGCCCGCCTCGCCTTGCTCGCATTGCGGGCGGGCCAACCCCCTTTTACAAAAGGGGGGCTTTAAATTGATTAGGGCTCGAGTGGTTCAAGTCTCTCTTTCACAGCGCTACCAACTATTAACACGACATCATGATGATTCTCACAAACCAGCCACCTACATTTATTGATATTTTCAATTCCAAGAAATAAATTAATCAGAGGCAAGCCACTGAATACTAGGAGTTCCAATATAGCTAAAATGATTCGGGCAAGATATCTGGGCCGGTTGTTTTTTCAAACCAGCAGTAATCATATAGAAAGACACGCCTGAATCCCGGCGGGGCAGTCTTCTCCGGGTCTGCACAATCGTAAACTTTTTCCCGCCATTTGAACGATTTTTTTTCCTGGACATTAGGTATAATCGAGGTGTATTTCGGGGTGCGACAATACTTTAGGCCGACCATGGTGAATTTGGGAAGTCTTTCAATTAAGCTCCACTCAACAAAACCCCTCCCGGTTGTCTCCTCCCATCTAAGACCATCTCTTGCAAGTGTACTTCTGGGATATATTGAAAGAACCAGCCCGGGCGGGAGCGGGTAGCTAATCTGCAGGCTATTGACCGGAGCGCCGAGGATCCTAAACCATTTAAAGTCATGTTTTATGTCAGGGCCCTTTGTGTCCCCGAAACAGATTTCTTCGATTTTAAATGGAGACGTTGCAATAACGCGACTGGAACGTGAATAGTCGGCATGAACAGCACAGCCACCTCCGGGGCGCAATCTTAAAGGAAGGCCGGGAATTGCCAGCACAGAGTCCTCCTTGGGTTGTGCCGGTTGGGTCTCCAAAGTCTGTCCGGCAGTGACCCTCTGGAAGATGAGCCCGTCCAACTTGGCCCTCATGCCGCAATAGTAGAGCCTGCAGTTGTGGTTGATGTCTCGCAGCTCTATCTGCTGGTCGGCCACCCTGAGTTCCAACACGCACTCAAGGGATTTACCGCCTGCGAGGTCCAAGTCTAAATCGACTGGCTCACGGAACTCGAAGTGGTCACCCACTCGTGAGGCCTCGCCATCCATGCTGCAGGTATGTCCGTTGTTGGCAACAGTATCGATTGCAAAGCTCAGGCGACCTCGCCCAGCTGGCCTGATAACCAGCTTGTCGATTTCTTCGAATTCGTGAGTCTTTATTCCGTCGAAGTAGGAGACCGTGTGTTTACGAAGATACTCACCGGCGACCTGGGGCTCGACGTGCACCGGTCCGCAGGCAGGATGCCAGCTGAAGGCGATCACCAACAGAACGATCTGAATCAGTTGTTTTGCTTTGCTCACGAACACTTGTTGACACCGATGCCTAACATTAAAGCTCAGCCCCGGCGGCGCCTTAGCGCCGAAGTCGGCTGGTAGCGGTGGTTATGGAGCTTCTTATGAGACAGGTAAGTTTTACCCTTGCCCATTTTTCCACTCTTCGTGTTCCGGGCGCATGCGCCGTTCATAAAAGGCCTTGATGTTTTCAGAAATCTCTGTGCCGGGGAAGGGCAACCGTTCTTGTTTTTTTGCCCATATAAGGTGAACAACTGCAACGCGACCGGTACCATCCAGTATTTCAAATAGAGCGTCATCATCATTGCCACGTCCAATTAACTTTAGCGGCAGGCCAAATAGCACGTGAACTGGTGGGACTTCTAGCTCAAGTTGTTTTCTAAAAGTTTCGTCAAACGCCTTTTCTCGCGCTTCAGTCGACTACCATGGATCAAGCCACTCCATTCTCATCACCCAATGTGCCGCATAACGCCGGAGTTAAGCGGCCGCGCCTAGCGCGGTCCGCTTGAGCATCTTGTTATGCCCGCCCAGCTAAAAACGAGGTTGGATCAATAAAAAAGGCCTTTTTATAGCCTTGTGCAGATTTATCTATTGCCCAGAAAGCTGGAAATATGCGAACAATTGCATAGTGCAGATGAGGAGGCTTGCCCTTAGCATTGCCCGAATCGCCCAACGTTCCAATCTTGCTGCCCGCAGTCACCAAGCTATAGCTTGAAACATTTATTGAATTAAGGTGAGCAAAATAATGAAGATGCCATCTAGGCCCTAGCACAACTATTACATTGCCACCTTTTTTAAGTTGGCCCGTATATAAAACAAAGCCATCTGTCGTACTTACAATGTCTGTGCCGATTTTACCGAATATATCGATACCTTTGTGAACACCCGATATGCCCCAGGGATGAAACCAAAATGATTTGTGGTTCCAATCATTCTCTGTGGCACCAGAGACAGGAATCCTTACTCGTTCTGGAATCAAGAAACCGATCCCGAAGAACACCAGTACCCCAATGAGAAACTTATAACGCTTTTTCATTCTTTATCTGGCATAACGACCCACCAACAAAGTGAGCGGCTGAAGCCGGTGGCTCGAAGAGCCGGCGGAAACAGTCCACTCGAGGGTGTTTTTAAACACTTTTTATTTGATCATCTTCCTGTGGGTAAATAACTCTGATTTCGCCATTTTTATTCTTGAAAAAATTTATCGACCAACCTTTACGAATTCTTTTCGTAAAGGGTATTGGATAAATAAAATCCACGTATCCTATAACCTCGACTTCATCAATTTCGTTCAGAGGTTTTGATGGATTATTTATAGGTGATTTACCGTTAACAAACCCTCTAATAGCGCCTGGTTCATTAACCATCCAGCCTAGCAGAAACAGATGCCCGTTAACTATTTTTTCTTCATTTTCATGAGGCTGGCCAATTTTGGATAGTAAATAAGAATAATCTAAGCTTTTTAGTTCTTTAAATTTTGCCATATAAATTATTTCTGCTTCGGCAGCCCATTTAATTGATTGATATTTTGACCAAACGAAAGAACATATAAAGAGCGCTATTATAATGAGTAAAATTAGTTTCATAATTTTTATTATTTTATGTCTAACGACCAAGCTCAGCCGCCGACAAACCGCGAAGCGGGTTGGCGGTCGGCTGCAGCGCCTTGTTAGGCGTCAAACTCGTGAATAACTTCGATTGTCCCAACTATGTTTTCATTGAGCTCCTCATGGTCATCAGCCGGAATCCACCATTCTGTGTGATTCGCACCCCCCACAGTCTGAACCTCATAGCGGTCCATAGATGACTTTCGAACCTGGAACCTAGTTACGAAGCCGCTTCCGCTCTCAGGGACATTCCATTTCTTCGCTATTTCGAGCGCAAAGCCCTCGTTTGTCACGGGGTAGAAGATTGGCGGGCCCGGAAGTCGCGGCGGCCAAGCTCGAAAGCCAGACTGCTTCACTAGCTCTAGCTCTTTAGGGCCGGTCGGTCGATATAGAGTAACGGTTTCCTCAGGCATGTCGACAGTCTCCCTTGACGCCTAACCTTAGATTATACGGCGTATTGTCCGCACTTCTTTTATTCATTGCATCAAACTCCAAAATGCCTAAAGGCCGAGATAAACTCAAGGGCTTATCCGGCAGATTCAACCCCTAAGTAGACACTTTTTCCGCTAAAAACCTCCTCACAAGATTTTGCAGAGCAGAGAGCTGAGCCAGGAACTCAACTAATAATAAAAGTAAGGAAACGCCTATCAAAATCCTGGCTTTTCATCAGTTGTTGAGTCTAAATGATCTATTTGGAGGTATCTTGCGATCCAGTCTTGGCTTATATAGTGGCTTTGACTGCCCCGAGCTTTGGGGCGTCGACTTTTGGCCCACGGGTTCCTCGACATTTTTCTCGACACTCCAGGAGTACCCTGCGGATCCCTTACTTCTCCCACTCTCGTCATATTCAGTGTAGATACAAGTGATCTTGCCAAAGCTCAGCGTTACTGTCTCGGTACCATCCTGCTCGTCTCCTGTGACTATGGTGTCCACGGATGTTACGAGCACCTTTTCCAGTTTATATTGCAGATAAGTTACTCTGCCCTGATCGGTATATGAAGCTGTCTTATCTATTATGACCTCATCCATATGTTTTCCGTTAGAACAGAGAAGGTTCAGTTTTGGACTAGCTTTGTCTATTTTCTTATGTACGACAAAATCACCATATTCTGCTTTTCCTGACCCTCCTCCCCCTCCTACATGCATACTCCCGGACTGTTTTATTTGGTAATTAACACTCAAGAAATCGCTCCAATTTTTGTGGTTTTTATCCCGAGCTTCACCCGGAATGCCGTCAAACCAGACATAACCGGCTGCCTCTACCTCACTTGCCAGGGCAAGGCTGAGCAGGCCAACCAAAAACACCGCCACCAGAAAATAAGTGCAACGTTTCATCATTCCCTCCGTTTTATTGGGTTTAGACATGCAGGCTGTTGAGATTTACTTTGTCTCCACAGAATCATTTTTTTGCTAGGTCGCGCACGTCATCACTTAATTAGCAAGCCTCACAGATGATTTCCAAGAGATCGAAAACAATACGGGTTATAAACCGAGCGAGCAGTCTTGGGTAAAGGGGCATAGGGAAGCCAGCAGTCTTTTAAAAAATGACCGCCGCCTAGCGGTAAACTGTACTTAGATTAGGCGACAGCAGCGCTCCCTGTCAAGGGAAAGCAGAATCTTTGGGGTGGTTTAGGAGAGAGCATAAGATTTAAGCTTGCAGCTTTTAGATTGATGCAGGTGAAGGATGGCTTTGAAAATCTGCAATCTACAATCTGTAATCTTAAATCTTTAGAGTTGGCACGATATGTGCTCTCACAAGGAACATCCTTCCCCAGTAAAAGGAGCAAACAATGACACGTAAACCGCATATGCTGGAACCTTTGATGGCAAGCCTGCTTACTCTCGACTGGGAAATCAGTCCCCAGACTATTGGCAAGTTTGAGAAGGAATTAGAGGTGCTGAAGGAGAAAGTCGATGATGATCCTCACAGCAAGAAGTTAATTGACTTAACCCTGCCAATCTGCAACTACTTGAGGGTAAGAAAAGGTTCAGCCGACCCTGCCTCCATGCAGTTTCTTCACCAGGCGACTCGAACCTTGCATAGCTTGCGACAAAAATCGAAGCTTGGGAGTGCGGAGCGCACCGAAAGAATTAAAAAATTGCTCAATAGCTACAGAGAGCTGATGGTTGATGTCCAGCGGATTAACTCTACCCTGGACCGGGCTACCACAGCCAAATCTTCTGTTGCAACTGCTAAGGTTGCTGCCGGGGGAAAAGGCCCAGCGCCGAAGCCAGCTGTGGGCAAAAGCAAAAAAGAAACCCCCAAGGACGAGGTTTTGAAAACAATAAAAAGGTATAAGAAAGGCATAGACATAGCCACCTTGATAAAGATAACCGGGCATAACCACAGTACCGTTAGGAGCATTGTCTACAGAGCCGCCAAAGAAGGAGCAATCAAGCGGGTGCGAAGAGGCGTCTATGCAGTTGCGTAGTTTCACTGTGCTGTGACAGAGGCTTCGATCTGGTAATCTACTGATAAATCGCTTAGTCGAACGGAGACCTGGCCGGAATGATCCAATCATACCTCATCGCCGAGGAAGGGCTTACAAAAGGCATGATCTTTCCTCTGGAAAGCCAATTGACCATAGGGCGGGGAGAGGAAAACGACATCCGTCTCACCCATTCTACCGTATCCAGACAACACACCGTAGTCTATCTGGAAGATGGACAACCATTTGTCCAAGATATGAAGAGTAGAAATGGCACTTACCTAAACGGTGAAAAGGTTGAGAAGGCTGCCCTGTCTAGCGGAGACATTGTCTGGGTTGGAGACGTGGCCCTGAGGTTTTTGCAAGAGAATAATCAAGTTGGAATAGATGTCGGCGGCGAGACTCAAGAACTGACCCACACTGATGTTTCTCGAAATCTCATTGGTGGTGAACTGCCGGCCCGGTTTAAGGAAGCCTTTTCCAAGGTTCCCTTTCTGTGCAATTTTCCCGAAGAGGAGCTTGCTGAAGTGGGTGAGGCGGCAAACCTGCGGTTGGTCAAGCAGGGGACAATTATTGTTCGAGAGGGGGACATGGGCAGGTCAATGTACATTGTCTTGGAGGGCAGGGTCGAGGTGCTGACTCAAGATGACCAGGGTAACGACATTCATGTGTCTTACTTGGATGAAAATGAGTTTTTCGGTGAAATTTCCTTCCTCACCGCAGCGCCAAGGTTTGCAACTGTGCAAGCTGTAGAAGACACCCTCCTTTGCGAACTAAGTTACGAGGGCATGAAAGAGGTGGTGCGCCAGTCGCCAGCTGTAAAAGACATCCTCAATAGATACTACCGCGAGCGGCTCAGAGAGCTTCAGGCCAAAAAGAGAACCCCAAAATCAACATAGTAAGAACTTTTTGCTAATCAGTTAGCCTCTCCTTTCTTCTTGCTTTATTCTTTTCCTGATTCGCCCAATTATCTGTGAGAGGGATTCGTTGCGGAAAAGATCCTGAAACTGCGCTCGATAATTCATTACCCCGCTGATACCCAAAACAACAATATCATAGACCTTCCAGGTGGAATTGCGTTTCAGCATTCGCACTTCCACTGGGACCTCCAGCCCCTTCCAGAGGACGTTAACCCTGACTCGAGCTACACGGGTGCCTATGAATTGCTGGCTAAGGTAAATTACTTTTTCATCATTGTATCTTTCCTGCAGTCTGGTGATGTAGTACTTGCAGAGGAACTCGGCGAAAACCTCTACGAATTCCTTCTTCTCTTCCGGCGTAAAGCTCTGCCATTTCAAAGCCAAAACCCGCCTCGAGAACTCCCTGAAGTCGAAGACTCGCCCTGCAGTGTTGCAGAGGAGTTCTCGTTGTTCCTCCTTTTTGCTTGCCACCTTATATTGGGGATCTTTCAATATGGCTATACCCAGGATAACAGTATTTTTCAGCACATCTGTTGGCTCTTCGCTGTGAGCCAGCGAGGGTGTGGCAAATAGTATGAGGAGGCAAATGAGAAAACTCTTTTTCATCACCATATTCCAAGTGGAAGATGTATTTCGCCTAGCGCATAGTGAAAAGGCAAGGAATATTCTTGGGTAAACTCCTGTATCTCGGAGTAAATTGACCCATTTCAATGCTTTGTGCTAACCTTGGTCCATGCCAAAATATTTCAACAATTCACACCGAAATCGGATATGCCGTACCTATTAACATATCAAAGAAGAGCAGATGAGAATAGCCCAACAAATAAATAGAGCTGAGTTTAAGCGATTTTACTCCCAAATATTCTCCCTGTTGATTTTAGCTTTACTGGCTCTTTTTTGCTTGGTTGCACAATGGCTCCCATAGGGGGGCAGAAATTGAAGAGAAAAATTAGCAGATGGAGTATATGAGGGCAGCTGCAGTCATGGACCCAATAGCGCCAAGGTGAGGGCGATAATTTCACAAAAGAAAATTGTTGACATGGAACTGCTCAAACATTTTGCCTCCTTGAAAGGCGGTAAAGCTAATGAGATAATTCCCCAGATGATAGTAGCTAAAGAGTCAACTGCCGTTGATGCAGTTTCAGGGCCGACCAACAGTAGCCGAGTCATTATAAACGCGGTACAAAAGGCGCTAGAAAAGGCTTACAGAGAGTAAGTATGAGAAAAGCTCGCTCATATCCCCTGCTAACCATTCTGGCTTTAGTGTTTTTTTTCGGTTGCCAAGTTTCGTTTTTCGTATCCGTTAATGGAGAATCCAGCACTTTGTTTGTGCGGGTAACAGATGCCAGACCCGCTTTACCCGATGGCATTGAAGGGGTTTTTATCACATTTGAGGAGTTCTTTGTCCACAGAAGGGGTGGAGACTGGATATCTTTGGAGTTGGTAAATTCGCCCTACGCTATTGATCTCCTGGCGTTGCATTCAGGCAAAACCTCACAGCTGGTAAAGCCTGCTAAACTGGAAGATGGAAAATATGACCGGATTCGAGCTTCAGTAAGCAGCGTGGCGGTGCTGAGTGAAGGGGTTTTTTATTCTGTTGCTTTACCCCCGGAGACCTTGATCATCGAAAGGGAATTTTTCTTCAAGCTGGAAGAGGGCCAGACGCTGGATCTTACCATCGATTTTGACTTGAGCCAATCACTTTCGATATCTGGCCCATCGCCTAATCATTCATACGAGCTCGAACCTGTCTTGCATATCAATCCCACGAAGGAAGTAGCCTCAATACAAGGAGAAATTGCCGCTCGAAATTTTGAAGAACACAAGTCAGTGGAAGCCACGGTCACAATATTTCTGGACAGAGACTTTAGTGGAGGCCTCAGTGGGGCTGATGAAGAGTACACCCGTATAATTGTTGATAGGGAAAACCCTGAGTTTGAAATTTTTTGGTTGGCCCCTGAGGAGGGCTATATAATTCAGATAGACATGGACGGATCGGAACCGCCTGAGTTTGAACAGTTTGTCTTTCCTGCCGATCTACAAAAAGGCGATACCTACCAACTCAACCACGGCTATCCCATTTAGACTAAAAACGGTATTCCACCATTGCGGCAATGGAATTTTGAGTCAGAAATTGACCCTCCAGGTTTATCAATAATCCTGGAGTAAGATGAAGGGAAAGACCGCCGTAACCGCCGAAACTGTTTTCCTCTTCCAAATCGTCTTTATATTTAACAGTTGGTGGTGTGTTTTCTGTCTGTTTGCGATCTGTATCTTCGCGGTAGATGAAATAAGTCGCCCCAAAGTAGAGGGCAAAACGATCACGAACAAGGCCTACTTCTCCCTTGCCAGCAAATTCCCACCAATCGGCGTCTTTGGAAAATCTGTTTCCCCCTACTGACTGATAGTCAGTTTCCAGCTTGCCCTTGTGGTACTCTGCCTGAAGGGCAGAGTAAAATCCTCTCATGCTGCCATTTTTTACTTCGAAAAGATTTAACCGTCCTCCGCCTCCATAGGCCAAATTGAAGTCGTCCAGGTCGTCATAGCAGGCACCGACATCCGCAAAAAGACCCAAGAAATCCGTAATCCCGAAGCCGATCCTCAACATATCCAGATTCATCTCAGTGTCGAACCTATATTTTTCATTGCCTGAAACTGAGCCATTATTACGATCGGTTACCTCGGTCTGAACTTCCCGGTAGGTGTGCTGCCAAGCAAGTGAAAATTTGCCCCCAGCCAAATTCCTGCCATATCCCCTTCGCTGCCACAAGGGTTGCTCTTTGCGAGGTTCTGGTTTGAGTTTGACCGGCTCCTTGGCAGGGGCAGGTGAGACGGGAGGAGGAGCTTTTTTGGCTTCGGCTACCGTTGCCTTTTGGGGTTGAACTGCACCTGGCTTTTTTGTAACTGGCGGCTCTTTCTTTGGAGGCGGCGGTAGGACCGGAGCGGGCTTTTCTTCAATCCGGGGTGCTCTTGCCATATCCTCCCGGATGGGAGAGTCTTTTTGGTAAATGGCAGTGTATTTGGCCAGGCCTCTCTTTTTCAACTCGTCGCTTGTTATTTTGGCCTCCTTATAGGCGGAGAAGGGACCGAGGTAAATGCGATACCAGTAGCCCAGTTTGGGAACCTCTTCCCCTCTCACCACCGCACTGTAGCCTTTCTTTTGTAAGTCTTCTGCGACGCTAACTGCATTGCTCTTCGCTCTAAATGAACTCACATGGATGTAATAATAACTTTTCTTTGCCTGAGCAAAATGGGGAACGAAGAAAAGGCAAAATGTGGCAGTCAAAATTATTGTAAGCCACAGCCGGATTTCATCTTGTTTCCTTGGCAAAATTCCGACCCTCGGATTCCTGAAAAACAACTCTGTCTTTTTTGCTCTTTCCATGTCTCTGCAATTCCAAGCAATTGGATTGAATCTTCTTCTCGGGCGTGTTCTAAGAATCTCTCGCAATAAAAGTGCCAAGTTTACCTATGCAGGACCATTCTTAAATTAAAGTGCAAATAGTACACAATTTTAAAGATATATAGGGACACTTGCTGGCTGTCTCGTTGCAATGGCGGGATATTCTGCTACATCTCAAACACCTTATGAGTCAAACAACGATGAGGGTCTTCTTGACAAGTTGACTTTAAGTAGTCAGTATTAGATCTTGTTCAGTAGGAGAACAGGGCGGCAAGTTAAAAGGTGCAGTTTTAAACATGTTGAACAAGACTATAAGCAGTAGTGCTCTAAAGAAGCTAATATGGGACCGAGAGTTGTCGGCCTTGCCCTGGTGGAAGGCTTGGCTCATCAAGTCGGTCCGTATTTGCTATGTTGTGGCGCGGGATCTTCTGGACGGGCAACTCACACTCCGAGCTATGAGTCTGGTATATACCACCTTGCTCGCTCTGGTGCCCTTGCTTGCCGTCAGCTTTTCAGTGCTCAAAGGTTTTGGGGTGCACAATCAGATAGAACCGATGCTGTTGAAATTCCTGAGCCCATTGGGCGACAGGGGGATCGAGATCACTTCCAGGATCATAGGGTTTGTGGACAATATAAAAGCAGGAGTTCTGGGCACTCTGGGTCTGGCCCTTCTCATTTACACGGTTATTTCACTGATTCAGAAAATTGAATCAGCCTTTAATTACACCTGGCGGGTCAAGCGGAGCAGGCCATTTGCCCAGAGGTTCAGCGACTACTTGAGCATCATTTTAATAGGCCCAGTTTTGATATTCACAGCTCTTGGCATCACAGCCACTCTAACGAGCACGGCTTTAGTTCAAAAGTTGGTGGCAGTTGAGTTATTCGGAAGTGTTTTACAGACTGTAAGCCATCTGCTGCCATACCTGTTGATCATCACAGCATTTACTTTCTTTTATATCTTGGTGCCCAACAAAAAAGTTCAACTAACCTCAGCTTTAATCGGTGGAAGCGCAGCAGGTATTCTGTGGGAAGTTACAGGCTGGGGCTTTGCTTCATTTGTAGCTAAGTCTACTAAATACACTGCTATTTATTCCGGTTTTGCCATCCTGATCATGTTTATGCTCTGGGTTTATTTGAGCTGGTTAATTCTTCTCGTGGGAGCTAACATTGCCTACTACCACCAGCATCCTGAGTCTCTGACGCCCGAGCGGCGGAGTTTGCGCCTCAGTAATCGGCTGAAGGAAAAACTTTCCCTGTTGGTAATGTTCATGGTGGGGCAAAACCACTACCACAACCGCCCGGAATGGAGTCTGGAAGATCTTGCCCAGCAACTACGTGTGCCCGCGGATATTCTTGAGCCCATCATCGAGTCCCTTGAAAACAAACGAATACTCGTTAGCACCGCCGCGGAGCCGCCAACACTTCTACCTGGAAGGCCCCTGGATACAACTGAAATAAAAGAA
Source organism: Deltaproteobacteria bacterium (assembly GCA_022340515.1). Classification (GTDB taxonomy): domain Bacteria; phylum Desulfobacterota; class Syntrophobacteria; order BM002; family BM002; genus BM002. The sequence goes on along the minus strand of JAJDNT010000036.1, from coordinate 713 downwards.
GTTCTCGATGCTGTTCGCACAGCCAATGAGGTGCGCAACGCCAATCTCAATGACCTGCCAGCTGAATTGGTCGTGGACCAAGTAATCAATGATCTCGACCAGGCCATAGCCAAACACCTCCGGGGTCTTACCGTCAAAGAGTTTGCCCTGGCAGAACCATCTACGGTAAACTTGGTTTCTCAAACATCGGAGAGGCAGAAGGCGTCTTTTGATGAAAGTCATTAGGTCGCCATTTTCCCTTCTCGCCCCGCTACAGGGATTTGCCCCAGGGGAGGGGGAATTCAGCCGTTGTGAAGGTTCCAGCTTGCGGCTTTATTGAGGAAGGTCAATGGTGAAAAAAATTGCCGTAGTAGTAGTTATTGTCGCAGCTCTGGCTTTTGGAGCTTTGAACTATCACTTTATTTTGCTGGATAGCAATATAAGGATATTGAAGAAAGTAGATTACACTTTCAAAGATACCTTCGTGGATGCAAGAGGATCGAAGAAATATAAGCTCCTCCTCCACCCCGCCCTGGTGAAAGCCGGAGTGAAAGATCTCTACGAAAGAGAGGGCATCACTATTGGGAAGTGAGGAGGTGGCGAAGGTGGTTCAGCCGATCCGACCACTACCTTTTTTATCAGGCAAGAAGCGAAGGTTTACATTTTCCTCCCATGTCTCATGAGACATATATGTTTCAAAAATTAATATGATACACTTGCGATTATTTCCTCCT
>JAJDNT010000027.1 GCA_022340515.1 Deltaproteobacteria bacterium | reverse complement strand
GTTCAAACACATCCACAGGGCATACTTCTACACATTCCTCGTCGCCTGTGCACTTATCTTTATCCACCGTTACTTGCCACATCTGCTGGCTACCTCCTTGTGCATTTTATACTGAATTTAATCTTTGCTCTGAGTCGTTTCGGCTTTGCTTGATTGGGAAAATATACAGACCACCCCATAGTCCTAGACAGGAGCTAAAAAAAAGCCTGAAAGCTGATTGGCTTTAATAAGGGATGGAAATTACAGCTGGGACTTCTATTCAGAGGATCCAACTGCTGAGATCTTCTAAGAGGCTACTTGACGGCGTTGCCTGCTAGACCTCTTCTACTGTGATCGCGTCGAATTCACATACCTCCACACAGCTCTCACATCCCTCGCAGTCATCCATATTGACCGGCTCGGCCTTGCCGTCAACCATTTCAAGGACATCCATCGGGCAGATATCCACACATTCTTCGTCGCCTGTACACTTTTCCTTGTCTACGGTTACTCTCCACATGGACTTGTCACCTCCTAATGTAGTGGATTCTCCTTACTGTATGGTGGGCTCAATACTAAGAGTGAATCGTAAGTAAAATTAAGATGTTAAGACAGAAAACAATCATGCTTTTTTATTGGCGCTCAATATATCGTGAAGATTTTCTTTTGTCAACCTTTTGTGAAGAATTCTGCAAAAAAAGGATCGGGCAACCTTAGAGGTGGCAGTCAGTTGTCCCTTGGCGTTAAAGGCATGGGGCATAGAGTAAGAAGTCAGAGGTCAGAGATAAGATGGTCTAAAGTACTGAATACCCGCCCGCCTCGCCTTGCCCGTCCGCCACGGCTGAAGCCTCGCGACGACGGGCCGGCTCGCATGGCGGGCGTGGTGGCGGGCAGGTCGAACCGCAGAACAAGGAACCGCAGAATGATGAAGTGATAACTTCGATATTCGAAATTTCAACTCTATGCCCTATGCTCTATGCTCTATGCCCTCCCATTTCTTGAAAAGATTTGTTACAACGGACTACGGACTACGGATCACGGACAACCTGGAGGAGCTATGATTAAATTTAACGGCATCAATCATCTGGCAATGGTAACCGGCGATATGGACAAAACCATACGTTTCTGGAGAGACCTATTGGGCATGAGACTGGTTGCCGGTCTGGGCAAGCCTGGATACAGACATTATTTCTTTGAAATCTCCGATAACGATCTTATTGCTTTTTTTGAGTGGCCTGAGGTAAAGCCTGTGGAGGAGAAAGACCACGGCTACCCTACCTCAGGAACAGTCGTCTTTGACCACATCTCTTTTGGGGTTGAGTCCGAGGACGACCTCTATGAAATCAAGGACAAATTGTCTGCTGCCGGGTTTTGGGTCTCGGAACCAATAGACCATGGCTTTATCTACTCCGTATACTCTTTCGATCCCAACGGCATTCCCATTGAATTCAGTCTCAATGTGGAAACCGTCGATATTAGAAAAAACCCGAGCATGGTGGACTCGGCTCCTTCCAATGTCACCCGAGAAGGACCTGAACCACAGCCCAATCAATGGCCTGAAGCAACGGGACCCACCTTACCTGAAGAAAGAAAGGTCTACCCCGGGGAAGGACGTGAACTGGTCAACGAGAAGAAAAACATCTGGTAATTTCGGATTGCGCTTACCAGCTGACAGCCAGCAGGAGGTTGCTGGCAGCAAGAACAGTTAGTAGAGAAATTTCTACTATCCATGCATTAAAAAGTAGGGGCGGGGTTTATCCCCGCCCGCCATGATTACAACTATTTGAAAACAATCATAATCAAGGCGCATTCCATGGGACGTTTTCCAGTCCGCAAAAAGATTCGTTTGCCACTTCCAGTTTATAGTCAAGGACATGCATTTTTCATCACCGTTACCACTCATCTCAAGCATCCATGGTTTCATTTGCATCCCAAGCTAGCAGAGGCAGCAATGCAGATAATTCGCGACTTGGCTTCGCTTCGCCATACGGCAATCTACTCGTGGTGCATCATGCCAGATCACGTTCATTTACTTTTACAAGACCAAGAAGTTGTTGACTTTGTTCGTCTGTTAAGGGGCAAGATGACACCAAGTGCCCGCCAAATTGAACCTGAAAGACGATTATGGCAACGCAGTTTCTTTGACCACGCACTGCGGAAGGAAGAGTCGTTGGCCGAGATTGCCTGCTACATCTGGGAAAATCCGGTGCGCGCAGCACTGGCGGACGAACCCAAAGAATATCCCTGGTCTGGATCTGAAGTCTGGCCTGATTGGTGGAAGTTTTACGGGCGGGGATAAACCCCGCCCCTACATTGTTAGGCACTATGACAGCAAAAATTAAAAAAGGCTCATACCCTGAAGTATGAGCCTTTTCGCTTCCACGATGAAACGAAATGCCTAGGCGCCCACCTCCTCCTTAACCGAAACCGCAATCTTGTAGAGGATGGTGAGAACCAGGAACCCAGTAGCCCATACTCCAGCGGTGATTGCTAGCTCAGGAACTGTAGGTGCATATTCCGTTATTCTGTCTAGAGGATTGGGGATGAAACCGGTAATGACCAGGGTAACCCCTTTTTCGATCCACAGGGAAACAAAAACCAGCACGCAGGCGATTGCCAGGGTGGTCTCATTGTGTCGAATTGAAGGAACGAGCAACATCACCGTGGCGATCACTGCCAGGATGGCAAATGCCCAGGTCCAGGGAACCAGGTTGCCATGACCATGCAAACCCACGAACTGGTAAACAAAAGCGTGGGTATGCCCGGGTATCTGACTGTAGAAGGCGGTGAAAAGCTCCAAGATGACAAAAAATACACTTATTATCATGGCATACAGCACAATCTTGGAAACCTTCTGAATAGCCACCTTGCCGGGATCGAAGTTGCTAACCTTTCTGACGATGAGACAAAGCAAGATGAGAAGCGCCGGACCGGCTGCAAAAGCTGAACCCAAAAATCGGGCGGCCATGATGGCGGTAAGCCAGAAATGCCTACCCGGTAAGCCGGCATATAAAAATGCGGTAACTGTGTGGATGGAAACAGCCCATGGAATAGAGACATAAATAAAGGGCTTGATCCATTTAGGCGGTGGCACCTCTTTGCGCTCTGCACTCAATACGACCCACCCTATAACAATGTTCAGAAACAGGTAGCCGTTCAAAACAATCATGTCCCAGAACAGAATAGAATTGGGGGTTGGGTGCAAGATAACGTTCAGCATGCGCGTGGGCTTGCCCAGGTCCACCAGGATGAACATCAGACACATGGACACTGAGGCAACGGCCAGGAACTCTCCAAGAATTGTAATCTTGCCGAATTCTTTGACATTGTGAAGGTAATAGGGCAGGACCACCATGACTGCCGAGGCTGCCACGCCGACCAGGAAGGTGAACTGGGCAATGTAGATTCCCCAGGATACGTCCCTGCTCATGCCGGTTACGGTCAAACCTTTTGTGAACTGGTAAAGAAAGGCTGTGGCGCCCATCCCGTGAAGACCGAACAAAACCAATACTAACAGCCAGTACTTCTTGCTTCCCTTAAGAGCAGTCTCAAGCATAGCCACCTCACACTATGTAGTAGACATTGGGATTTGTCCCAAGTTCTGGTTTACGCCGAATGGTAAAGTGCTCTCGAAGCAACTGCCGCACTTCCGAGTTGGGATCTGCCAGATCACCAAAAACTATCGCCTTGCTATCCTGAACCGCCTCGACACACGCCGGAAGCTTACCCTCTGCCAGACGTTCAGCGCAGAGGTTGCACTTCTCCACTACGCCTTTGCCCCGTACCGGGTATGTGGGATTTGGCGGCTCATGCTCTTTCCAGTAAGTATTCTTGGCATCTTTCCAGTTGAAACTTCTAGCCCCGAAAGGACATCCGGCCATACAGTAGCGGCAACCAATGCAGCGGTGCTGATCCATCATCACAATACCGTCTTCCCGCTGCCAGGTAGCCTGAGT
>JAJDNT010000004.1 GCA_022340515.1 Deltaproteobacteria bacterium | reverse complement strand
AATCCCTATCGTTGCCATAGTGGGTCGGCCTAATGTGGGAAAATCGACCCTGTTCAATCGGCTTTGCAGGGATCGCAGGGCAATTGTGGACGACTCCCCAGGAATCACCCGCGATCGGTTAATTGCGCAAGTCACCTGGGGAGATCGGTCATTCTGTCTGGTGGATACTGGTGGAATAGAAGAAGAGGCAGGTCAGCCCCCCCTGAAGATGCAAGTTCGCCAGCAAGCACAAATTGCGGTTGAGGAGGCAGATTTAGTGATTTTTCTGGCTGACGGTAAAGAGGGATTACACTCTGGTGATGCTGCGGTAGTGGACCTCTTGCGTCGGTCCGGCAAACCGGTTCTTTATGGGGTCAACAAGATAGACGGTCCGGAACAAGAGAGTGCTATTTACGAGTTCTACGGTCTCGGGGTGGAGAAGTTTTTCCCCCTTTCTGCTGCACACGGTTATGGCATTAGGGATATGCTGGACACCATGGTGGAGATGCTTCCTGCAGAGAGGGCCGAAGAGGAGGAGACCAAAGGAATTCGGGTGGCAATCATTGGCAGGCCGAACGTGGGTAAGTCTTCTCTGGTCAACCGCCTTCTGGGGTCGGAACGTGTTTTGGTGAGCGATTTACCTGGTACAACCAGGGATGCCATCGACGTGAGTGTCACTTTTAATGATCAACAATATTTACTAATCGACACGCCTGGAATTCGAAGGCGCAGCAAGACTCGGGAGAAAATCGAGAAATTCAGTGTACTCAAGGCCTTGAAGAGTATTGACCGATCTCAGGTGGCGGTTTTGCTCGTAGACGGTTCGGAGGGTATCACCGCACAGGACGTACGTATCGCCGGATATATTCATGATCGGGGCCGCGGAGCTGTTGTGGTAATTAACAAATGGGATCTGGTGCACCGAGATCCCAAAAGGGTGGCAGCAATTACCGAATCTGTGGATGAGGCGCTAAAATTCATGCCCTACGCTCCTCATATAAGAATCTCTGCTTTAACAGGGAAGGGGGTGTCAACTTTATTGCCTACGTTGAACAAGGTGTTCTCCCAATATTGTACAAGGGTGCAAACCTCTGCCCTCAATGACGCCCTGGCAGTTGCAGTTTCCCGCCACGAACCGCCCATGCATGGTGGGCGTCGAACTAAGATATTATACGGAGTTCAGGTGACCTCTCAGCCACCTACCTTTGTGTTATTCGTCAGCTACCCAGAAGCTATTCATTTTTCCTACCGGCGCTATTTAACCAACCAGATTCGAAAAGCATTCTCGCTGGACTTGACCCCCGTGCGTTTGATTTTTCGAGGCAGGGAAAATGGCAAGGGGAAGAAGAGAAGGAGAAAGGGCTAAAGGGATGAAGCGACGATTTGGGCCACTGACAGATCTGGTGAAAAACAGTTATTGCAGAGAAAGCCCTTTATTAATGAGATGCTCTAAACATCTTATCTCCGTCTCTTCCCACGGCCGTTTCACATTTGTGGGTCGCCTTGCCCTACTAATTTTAATGAGTGTGCTTGTTATTCACTGCGGCGACAAGGAGGAGAGAACTAAGTGGAGAGGTCCGGCGAGGATTGGAGTGGTGGTACCGGGCAGTGGTCCCTTGCAGGACGAGGGTGAAATGCTACGACTTGGGGCTTTAATGGCAATTGAGGAAGCTGGTGGCCGAGCAGGCGACCATCAGATAGAGATGATTGTCTACGACTCACCCTGCAATGCTGGCACCGCTATTCATGTTGCCGAGGAAATTGCGGCAGACGGTTCAACCAGCGCTGTGATTGGCTACTTATGCCCAGAAACCATTCGGGATGTTCTTCCTATTTATAAAGGAGCTCATCTGGCGTTGATCAATCCCACTGTTTCTGCGGCCTACACCAGGAAGGACGAGAGCCGTCATCTATTCCCTATGTTATATGGAGACGGTGAGCAAGGGGCGTTTCTGGCCGCCTATGCGAAAAAGGGACTCAAGCTCACCCGAGTTGCAATATTCAGCGATGGCTCAATCCTAGGTAATCTACTCAGCACTTTTTTCCTTAGGGAGGCTAAGCGTTTGGGCTTGGAGTTGGTTGAAAATATTTCAGGCAATCCAAATCCGCAGGAGGCTGCCAGGGCCGTAGGTATTATTAAAAGTGCGAGACCAGAGGCTATTTTCCTCGCAGCCTTGCCAAAAGCTGCCAGCTTGTTCCTAATTGAGCATCGGCGACAGAAAGTGGGTGGCGTGGTCCTAGGACCGGATCAGTTCGCCGACCTCGATTTCTATGAGATAACCGGCCAGGCAGCCGAGGGACTGCTTGTGTGTCAGCCGGTCCTCCTTGACAGGGAGGATCCGGAGAATTCCGGATTCGTCCAAAGATTCGAGCGGTTCACCAAGCGGAGGCCCAACTGGATTGCCGCGGCCGGTTACGACTCCATGCGGTTAGCCTTAGAAGTGTTGAGCCGCTCAGGACCTGAGAGAAATGATTTTCTTCGTGTAATAAGAAAAATTTCCGAGCCAGGCAAATCATTTAGTGGAATAGGTGGCCCCCTATTCTTTAAGGAGGACGGCAACAGTCAAAGACCTTTTTTTGTGGCCGAAATCCACGAAGGAAGACTAAGGCCGGCGGAGCCACCCACTGTAGAGTTCTCCCTACTGGCAGATGACAAGTAGATAGTTTGCTTAACAAGGCACTAATATATTAGCAGCCATGCTACTAGACACAAGGCACTATGCGCTAGGCGCATCAGGGCAAGGAGGGGAGGACAGAAGACATAGATCAGAATTCAGCGGTGAGGATTTCGGCTTGCGCCCGCCGCCTTGCCTTGCTCGCAGGTTGGGCGTTATTCGCATTTGTCTTCGGGTCCTCCGTTTCTAGTTGTAGTGCCCAGTGCTTGCTTCCTAGCCCCTAGTGGGCAGAGCGTTAGGCCCTGCGCCGATTGACACCATCGCACGGCTTGTGATAGCTTTACTTTATTTTACTGGGGAGAGCGCCCGGGTTATCTCCGATCGGGGCCTTCTCACCTGGCCATCGCCCATTTCTCAGCGGGATATTCTTGGGATGGGCAGAACCATCCCTTTTCTGCCTCAGTTTTTCTCAGGAGAAATCGCCATATTCAGCTGAAGAAGTTTGTAGGGATAAGGTTTTGACTACTTTTGTCTGCCATCCTGATTGAGGGACAAGGGAAAATGAGAAGAGCGCTCCCCATAATTTTGCTCTTGGCCCTTGGATT
>JAJDNT010000342.1 GCA_022340515.1 Deltaproteobacteria bacterium | reverse complement strand
TGCCCTGCTGGTGAACGCCAAGAACGATCCTTTTCTCTCGGGGCAGTGCTATCCCTTACAAGAGGCAGAGGCAAATCCGAACTTCTTTCTCGAGATGCCCAGATCGGGTGGCCATGTGGGTTTCATCGCCTTCAATAAACGGAAAGAGTACTGGTTTGAATCGCGAGTGGTTGAATTCCTATCTCGGCTTCGAGGATGATAATTGGGTTTGCTTTAATCGAATGTTAGTCAGGATGAGTCTCCAGAGATGAGCTATCAAGGTAAAGCAACAACCTAATGCTGGAAATTCAGATGAGCCACGATAAGCACAGCTTTCTGGGTGCGGCACTTTCGCGGAGCATCATAGCGGCCATCCAGGTATTTTATATCTGCTCTCTTTCGACCTGTATGGCTGCAGACCCGAGTGCAGATTTTCCTCAGCCCTTACGGGTAATGACCTATAACATAAGGGCGGCTGATTATGGCCTCAAGGGGATCATTACCTCTCTTGATCAAGGTAAAGCGGATATTATTGCCCTGCAAGAGGTAGACAAATTGGTCAGACGAACTGGGAGGATTGATCAGCCAAAAAGAATTGCGCACAGTCTTGGGATGTACTATGTATTTCGAAAGCACTTTTCTTATCAGGGGGGCGAATTTGGACTGGCCTTGCTCAGTCGCTATAAGATTGACCAAGTAGAACGACTTCAGGTCCGACGCAGTAACTTGATCTTGCTCAAAGCGCGGGTGCACACCCCTGGCCAGCCCATAATAGTGATAGTTGTCCACTTTCACCCAACGAATCCCTTGGACAAAGCAAGTACAAAAAAAGAGAATGATGCTGCACGTCTTCGTGAAGCCAGGCGTGCCCTAGAATTGGCGACCACATGTAACGCGCCCGTCTTGATCATGGGCGATTTCAACGACAATCCAGGGTCAACAGCTTACAGCCTGTTTGCTGAGAGATTTCAGGATTGTTGTGGTGTCGCGGGCGGCATATGGGAGAAAACGTGGCCCGCCAGCTTCCCCATCACCCGCATCGATTACATTTGGGTTTCACCACATTTCAGGGTCTTAAGTTGCCACGCCCTCGACAGCAGTGGTTCGGACCACTTGCCGGTTATCGCAGAGATTCAGCCAATGAAGGACCTGGCACCTTAGTTCTTGCTACGAGGAATGTAAAGATCTTTCTTTGGTGGAAAAAAAGAGAAGCTCAGGCTTTGACTCACCTATATTCTGTGTGCGATTATTTTACCTTGTAAATTGTTATTCCGGAGAAATGGAAATGAAAGAAACCGATGAAACAACAGCTCCTATACTTTCCCATGTTTCTAACTCCGCGATCGTCCATCTACCGGGCCGAAAATTCCCTGCTGTGGCAATTCAGGGGGATTCCCTCTCCATCATGCTCAGTCAAGCAAAATTCTTTGCAAGTGAGTTCCTGAAAGAGAAAAATGAAGAACTCTACTTCGAGGCTCTCGACCTTGCGCTGAAACTGCAAGCCCACCTTACCCATTATGAGTACGTATTGGAGAAAAAAGGCATGACGATTCCATATGCCCCATCCGTGAAGGAGAATCGTATTGCCGATGAATGGGAGAAAGTAAGCGGCTAAACTCTGACTGGTGCAACCGCGGCAGGGCTCCTATGACGAAATATTGAAATCACCCCTAATGAGAAGAGGTATAGCAAGCAGAATCCTTGACTTCTACCAATATTTTGTGCAAATTAACTTTTAGTCAGCACTTAATGGGATGAACATAGCTAGCTGTCGTGATAAAGGGGAAGTCATACTCCCCCAGCATTACAGATTCCAATCCTTACTGCAGTACCCCGCGGTCTCAACAATACAATTGTGACGTCTGCTCAAGCAAACAGGAACAATCTGTTTTTTAACACAGGGTAAAATTGGTCCATATTCTCTTTGGCGCGTCTCTAGTTTGTTTTGCAACAATGTGTCTTTCATGAAGACACATCCTATCCAGCGGTAAGAGGCTTGTGCCTGTCTGGTGTGAGGCCTTGCAGTGATCGAAGCAGGCTAGAACTGAAATTGTATTCTCGGATCGGAGGAACTCATGGGTGAAAGAATGTATATCGAGAGGGTCTTACGACATCTTGCCGTTATTTTTGTCTCCATTGCACTCCTCGCCGGTGGCTGTGCGGGCCCAGGCGCCATCTCAACACATCGAGAAACCATGGGTGATTTTACCGAGGATGAATACTTCATTCCCAGGAGACCCGTGGACAATCCCTGCATAGGCTGCGCCATGTCCAAACAATTTGGGCTTATTGAAGATCCCCTGGCAGATGACATAAGGGTAAGGGAGGAAGAATCTTTCAACGAAATGCAGGAGGAATTCGCCAAAAAACTCGGCCTCGGTTTCGGAGTTGAGACCATCTATGGCCCCAGGGGCGGAGCCGGTATAGAGTATGAGAAGCAAGACGAGACTAAAATGAGAGGTCTGACGATCATAAAGCCCATTTCATTAGCTGACATCCCTTTCGAGCCGGAAGTGCCCTATGTGATCGAGGCACTGCGACTCAAAGGCTATAAGCTGAGCTCCTCCGGGGGTACGGGCGGTAGCATCGAGGCTTCCGCTGATGCCAACAAGATAGGTAAGGGGGCTATAACGCTAGACGTAGGCGCATCAAAGCGGGTCGGACTCGAAGGCGAAGGGCTTGTGGTAGCTTATAGGTTGCAAAAAATCGACATGAAAAGCTACGACAAAAAGGATTCCGGCCCAGTAAGCCTGGAACTGGATAAATCTGTGGACTTTCCAGATGCCGGTATGGTGGTGAAGGCCCGACTCTATTACATTGAGCCGGGTGCGAACAAGTCCTTGTCCCGGGATATACTGTGGGCCTGCGACGAAGCCGAAGCCAAAAGCCGTGATATGGTGGCAGCCTGGATTGTGCGGGTAACCTTTCTGGACCCAAAGAAAAAGAGTCTTAAAATTGGTTTTCCCGCTTACCCCGCCGTCGAAGATTGCAGTTACTTCAGCAGCGTGCTTTATTCCAGAATCGACCCTGCTACTGACAAGATCCACAGAGAGAAAATTGCTATCACCGTGGTGGAGGCCGAGGTCAGTGACAATCTGGAGCCAAGGGCATGGGACGCCAGGGTCTCGGTTGTAACTGAATCCTTTAATATCAAGCCCGTCTCGTCGAAAGGGTTTTCGGGTTAGGAGAATGGAGAACCGTCTCATTGTCATGCCAGCTCTAGTTGGTGTGGCAAGGCCAAATCTTTCAAGTGTGCATTGTTAAGAACTCAATTTGTAACCGTAATTTTATAATGGAAGGCTTTGCCATGAAACGAAACACCATTCATAAGATATACCTATTGGTGCTGGCCCTTCTGCTGGCATCTGCTGGAACGCTTCACGCCGGGAGGAAGCCCGATATAACCCGCCACGAAGCCACGCTTCTTGAGAACACTATCAAGATAACCGTCGAATGGCAGGCGGAAAAACCGGTGGTTCTCTTGAAAGCCACAGTTGGGAACGAGAGCAAAGAGGTTGAACTTGACGAGTACGACGACAACAGCAGGGACAGACACGGCTTTTATGGAGAGGCAGATGTCTCTATTTTACTTGAACCATACGAGGCATTCGTTCAAAAAGACTATATTCCATATGTAATTCAAATCAGGGACAATCTAGGCCGAAAGACTGAGCTGACAGGCAGGGTTAGCATCAAGGTAAATAAAGCAGAAGACACTTTTAGGGAGGCAAGAGGAAGGTATCCGGGTGAGGTGGCTGCCAGACCCGATGACTCCGGTGAATATAAGACGAGACATATTATTCGAGATGTTTTGGAGATCGTTAAACAACATACCTCTCAGCGCGATAATAGAAATCATAAGGACCATAGAGACTCGGGTTATGGGTCAGGACAATATGCTTCAAATTTGAGTGCGGATCCAGCAAAACCCGTGATTTCACTCATCGAAGGAGAGTATGTAACGGTGGAGGTGGGCACTCCGTACAAAGAACCTGGGGCTACGGCGGTGGACAAGGACGGTACCGACATCTCGGGGTCCATTGTAACCAGCTACTTCAAGGATGATCAAAATGTCTCTGGTCTGGACACTAGTGAAGTAGGCGTATGTTACGCCTCCTATGATGTTACGGACCAATATGGAAATTCTGCGGTAACAGTATATCGCGCGGTTGAGGTGGTAGATAGCACTGCACCTGTGATCGAGCTGAAGGGAGAAAATCCTCTAACAGTTTTCGTGGGCAAACCGTATCAAGAATTTGGGGCAATCGTGAAGGACAGCGAAGGTAAAGAGATTGCAGGGTTCGACAAAATAGAAACAAGTTATTGGAAATGGAAATTTACAGCTGAGGAGGTTTATGAATCTGAATATGCCGAGAAGATAGCTACGGATCAAGCAGGCGCATATTCTGTAATGTACAGTTTTACGTATGACAGAGACAAGTCTGTGGATAAGCAGCGTGATGTAGACGTGGTGGATAGCGGCGCTCCACCTGTGATCACCCTGCTCCCGGAGGGAAACCCAGATGTAACGGTGGAGGTGGGCAAGCAATATAAAGATCCAGGGTTTAAGGCGAAGGATAAGGACGGTAAAGATATTACCCAGAAGGTGAAGACAGATGGGTACGTCGATACGAATAATACAGGTACCTATTATGTGTACTACGATGTTGTGGACGACTATGGAATTGCGGCGGCAACCTTATATCGCATGGTTTACGTGGAGGATAGCACGACAGCTGATGTTGGGGATAGCGAAACTCCTAAAGCTCCCGAAACTGGTAAATTTAGAGAATTTCGCCAGCCCGGAATAACCAAAGGGCCACAAGAGCCACCGCCGGTAGTAAGAT
>JAJDNT010000338.1 GCA_022340515.1 Deltaproteobacteria bacterium | reverse complement strand
AAAGCAGGTAGGAAATAGCTGAACGTACTTCTGCTCGAAGTTTTTTGTAAAAAAAGGAGTTCTCGCTGACTAAAAGAGTGCCCGAATCAATGAGAGCGAAAAATCTCTCCATTGTTTGAATGGACTCGGGACCTTTACGGTCTTGAATCATTTGTGATTCCATACTTCCTTGCTCATAGGGCACTCAGGCCAGCAAAGCTCTTCTTTAAGCGACAACAGCAAAAGTAGAGGAGTTAGAAGTCAGGAGCCAGAATCCAGGAGAAAAGAACAAAAAAGACTATTATGATCTACTGGCTACTGACTCCTATCTCCTAGCTTCTGCAAACGGTCTACCCGGAAAAAACTCTGCAAACTTTACATACATTGTTTTCCCTGTCAACTGATGCCGTGCTGGTGATCAGGGTTGGAAAATTCTTGACAGTAATAGTCGAACTCTCTATGATGACCACCCGGTCACTTCTCAGGTTTCAGGTGTCAGGAAGAGAAATATAGCAGCTGAAACCTGAACGCGGAAACCTTTTAGGAAAGACAGCCCTTGCAAGAAAACACTCACGTCAATCCTACCTTCACCAAACTCCCATCTGAAAAGCAGAAAAGGGTTTTGGATGCTGCCATTGAGGAATTTTCTCGTTGGGGCTATGACAAGGCCAGCATCAACCGGATAGTTGACCGGATCGGCATCGCTAAGGGCTCTATTTTCCAATACTTTGGCAGCAAGAAAAATCTATATTTTCACATTTTTGAATATGCTGTTGCCCTGGTAAGGCGAAGCCTCAAAGGGGTAAAAGCTGAGACAGAGGGAGAGGGTTTTTTTATCCGCCTTGCCAAGTCATTGCAGGCCGGAATCTATTTCATCCAGCGGTATCCGAGGATATATCAAATCTACCTCAAAATGCTTTTCCAGGAGGATTTTCCATTTAGAACAGACCTGCTCAGGACTATCCGATTATCCTCTATGGACTACCTGCGACCAATCATAGAGGAGGGGATAAATAGGGGCGAACTCCGAGAGGATCTGGATCCGGGAGTGGCAGCATTTATCCTGGACGCGGTAATGGACCGGTTTCTTCAGGCCTACTGCATTGCTTATATGGATTCAGGTTTGGGCCTGTTCCAGGCCAGTGAAAAGGTTATCCAAGCAAGAATAGAAGATTGCGTTGAGATTGTACGACTAGGAATGGCCAGTGGCGACTCACCTGCCGGTGAGCCCGCCGCATAGAGCATAGCGTTCGGTAAACAGTAAGAAGTGAAGGGTAAACGGAGTCATTCTGCAACTGTTTAATAGTTACCGATTGCTGTATTTTCCCAATGGCCCATGCTCTATGCCTAAATGGTCTTCCCTTTATTGAAAGGCGTTTTACATGATTTCTGGACAAAACTCGGATATTGCACAGCGGTTGGTAGAACAGAGCGAGCTGGCAGATATCCATGAAAAAGTTGTTGCCGGGCAAAGAATCTCACGGGAGGACGGTCTGAGACTCTTTGAGTCTCAGGATCTTCTTACTATTGGATTTTTGGCCAACCTGGTGCGGCAGAGACGCCATGGCCAGCAAACTTATTGGGTCTATAACCAGCATATCAACTACAGCAACATCTGCATAAATGGCTGCAGGTTTTGCGCCTTTAGCAGGAAGTTGGGTGAGGAAGGCGGGTTCTTTCTCGCAGTCGATCAGATTGCGGACAAGGTCAGACAGCGGTTGCATGAGCCCATTACAGAGATCCATGTTGTTGGTGGATGCCATCCCGACCTCCCCTTCTCCTACTATTTGGACCTTGTCAGGGTCATAAAAGAAATAAGGCCGGAGGCCACGGTAAAAGCCTTCACAGCTGTTGAGGTTGCCCACCTGGCTCAAAAAGAAGGGATTGCGATTTCTGAGGTTTTGCTGGCCCTCAAAAAAGCTGGAGTTGAGGCTTTGCCCGGTGGGGGAGCCGAGGTGTTCAGTAATAGGGTGCGACAGCTTCTTTGCCCGGAAAAGCTGAACGGCAAAGGTTGGCTTGAGGTTGCCAAAGAGGCTCATCAATTGGGAATGCGCTCCAATGCCACTCTTTTGTATGGACATCTGGAGACTGCGGCTGAGCGGGTGGATCACATTTTGGCTCTGAGAAAGGCTCAGGACGAAACTGGCGGTTTCATAACCTTCATTCCCCTTGCATTCCAGTCAGCCAACACAAACATATCCGGCCTGCAGCCCAGAACCGGTTTTGCTGACCTGAAGACCATTGCATTGTCTCGCTTACTCTTAGACAACTTCGCCCACATCAAGGCCTACTGGATAATGCTCGGAGCAAAGATGGCCCAGGTTGCTCTCCATTTTGGTGCAGATGATCTGGACGGCACTGTGATGGAGGAACGTATCGGTCACATGGCTGGAGCTTCAAGTGCTGAAGCGCTCACACCTGAGGAGTTGCAGAGCTTGATCCGCGCTGCAGGACACGAACCAGTGCAGCGAGATACTTTTTTCAACCCTGTCCACCGAGAGAATTGAGAACCACAAAGGACACGAAGCTCACAAAGAAAAAAAATCCTTTGTGCTCTTTTTGGTGGTCACTTAGACCGGATTGATTGGATAGCCTACAATGCTCGGAATCGCTAAGTTGCAGACATCCATTGAAAAGGCGTGGGAGGGCGAGAGATTAAGCAAGGATGAGGCTCTCGTCCTGTGGGAAAAGGCGGATTTTTACACTCTGGCCGCCCTCGCCAATCATCGTCGCCTGGCCCTCCATCCCGAGCCAATTGTAACCTACGTGATAGACCGCAATATCAATTACACCAATATTTGCCTTTCAGGCTGCCGTTTCTGTGCTTTCTATCGTTCTCCGGGCGCGGAGGACGGCTATGTGCTCAGCCAGAGGGAACTAGCAAGCAAGATAGAAGAAGCCCTATCCCTTGGTGGAACTCAAATTTTGTTGCAGGGTGGTATGCATCCGGACCTGGGCTTGAGATTCTATGAGGAGATGCTGCGATTTATTAAGGAGAACTTCCCCATTCATATTCATGCCTTTTCCCCACCTGAAATAGTCCACCTAGTGGGCAAAGAAAAACTGGCATTGGAAGAGGTCTTGAACAGACTCCAGCAAAGTGGTCTCGATTCCATTCCGGGAGGGGGAGCAGAGATCCTGGTGGATGAAGTCCGCAGGAAGATTTCTCCGCGGAAATGCAACAGCAGCGAATGGTTGGCAGTAATGGAAAGCGCTCACAGCCTTGGGATGAGAACCACCGCCACTATGATGTTTGGGCACATAGAAACCCTTGAGCAGCGTTTGGAGCATCTCCTGAAACTTCGGGAACTTCAGGATCGAACCAGCGGTTTTACCGCCTTTATTCCCTGGACTTTTCAACCGGACAATACTGGACTCAAAACAAAACCTGCCACTGGCGTGGATTATTTGAGGACCTTGGCCATGAGCCGTTTGGTGCTGGATAACATTGGAAACCTTCAGGTCTCATGGGTAACCATGGGGTCGGGGTTGGCCCAGGTAGCTTTGCAGTTCGGTGCCAACGACTTTGGCAGCACCATGATCGAGGAAAATGTAGTGGCTGCTGCAGGAGTGAGACACAGGCTGTCAGTTGAGGAGATTAGAGGCATCATAACCGATGCCGGCTACGAGGCCAGGCAGCGTACTATGAGCTATGAGCTCATTAAACAGCATAGGGCATAGAGCATGGGGCATGGAGCAATACAGCTAGCAGCTAACAGCTTACAGCCGGCAGCAAAAACATTATCCCTCTATAGCTGCTCGCTGCCAGCCGAAAACTGGAGTAGTCTCGAGGCTGAGATACCAACCTACAATAAGAAAATATGACCAGAAAAGATATCAACCTCTATTCTCCCCGTACCCGCGTCCCTGAGTCGCCGCGTCGACCTGACTCCCGCCCTGTTCTTCACCGGGCGCGACTGGTCGTCCCCATTAGCCAGCCAGCCATCGAAGACGGCGCAGTGGTAGTGGCCGATGGCACAATTCTGGACGTAGGGCCCTTTCAGTTACTCCGTCGCCAATGGCTAGGGGCTCCTGCGCGGGACCATCATGAGACCGCCTTGCTTCCCGCCCTGGTAAACACTCATGCCCATCTGGACCTGAGTGGTCTTGCCGGAGAGATTCAACCAAAGGGGAGTATGGCTGAGTGGATCAGGGGTTTACTGGCGGTGAGAGAGCAGCTTGATCAGGATCATCTGCAACAGGCGAGAGCGCTAGCCCTGGAATTTCTTCCTACTTTTGGTACGGGAATAGTGGGGGACATTATTTCCTCTGGGGTTTTTTCAGGAGGGTTGCCCAACGACATGGTCATTACTCAGACATTTGTCGAGGTCTTTGGCCTTCACAACCAAAGCCTTGAAGTAGCTATTGAGCAACTGCCTCCAGCCGCTCGTAGTTTGCTGGCAGACGGTGAAGAGAGCGTGAGTTTGGCAGCCCATGCGCCCTACACAACCTCGGCGTCACTCCTCAAACAAATCAAAGAGTGGGGTAAGGCTGGGGGAAAGGTCATTTCCGTTCACGCTGCCGAATCTGAGGAGGAGATCCATTTTCTCCACTCTGGTGTGGGCCCCCTCCGGGATCTCCTAGAGGAAAGGGGGCACGAACCTGACAAGTGGAAGCCTCCTGGTTGTGGCGCGGTCACTTATTTAAACCGGCTGGGCTTTTTAGATCCCCTAACCCTGTGTGTCCACGTTGTCCAAGTAAGCCGGGAGGAAGTTGATCTGTTGCAGAGTTCCGGCGCAGGAGTCTGCCTCTGTCCACGAAGCAATCTTTTCATCGGTCATGGCCTGCCGCCGGTTCAGGATTTTTTGTCGGCCCAGATCTGCTGTTCCCTCGGCACCGATAGTCTGGCTAGTAACACTGACCTTAACCTTTTCGAAGAGATGACAGTCCTAATGGAACAGTGCTCAGTAAGTCCTGATGTTGTGCTTGCTATGGCCACCCTGAATGGTGCCCGCAATCTGGGGCTGGCATCTGACTATGGCAGCCTGGAAAAGGGGAAACGATGGTTGGCCATTCGAGTTACCGCCACTGACGGCGAAAGTATTGTTGCGGCTGGACGTCAAGGAGCTTTGGAATGGGTGAACTGAAACTCACAGGGGGCCTTAAAGTTGGTAAAGTGAATTTTATCAATACACTACCCATCTTTTACCCTTTGGAAAGCGGCGCAGTTCAACATGATTTTGACATAGTCGGTGCCACCCCCGCTGCCCTTAATGCATTGTTGGACTCCGGCCAAATCGATCTGGGGGTGGTCTCGTCAATAGAGTATGGACGCAATTTCCAAAAGTATTTGTTGTTGCCGGATCTTTCTATAAGCTGCACCAGCAGGGTCTGCTCGGTATTGCTCCTTTCCACCGTACCTTTGCAACAACTCCATGGCCAAGAGATTCTCCTCACCCCCAAATCTCATACCTCTATCGCCTTGTTAAAATTACTGTTTTCCCGAAGGTTTGAGATAACACCACATTATCGGGTCACAGATTATCATA
This sequence comes from Deltaproteobacteria bacterium, assembly GCA_022340515.1. GTDB lineage: Bacteria > Desulfobacterota > Syntrophobacteria > BM002 > BM002 > BM002. Next base: position 913 of record JAJDNT010000338.1, on the reverse strand, counting down.
TGGATGGCTCATCCTGGCCGGACGGTGCAAAAGCAGTCTTGGCCATTGGCGATGATGCATTGCGATTGCAGAAAAGTCCTGCTGTCAATCTAACCCTGGACTTGGGTGCTGCCTGGCATGAGTGGACAGAACATCCTTTTGTCTTTGCAGTCTGGGCCTTACGTCACGGGAGCCTGCTCAACAGAGACGGACAATTACATCAAGCCCATGCAACGCTGCTAGAAGCAAGAGATTATGGACTCAATCACCTGGAGGATATAGCTACGACCGTGGGCCAGTGTTCCTGGTTTTCCAGACAAGAGTGCCTTCAATATCTCCAGACCATAGAGTACGACCTGGATAGTGACAAGCAGGCAGGTCTTAGGCTTTTTTTCGATATGCTTTACGAGGCCGGTGAACTGAGCAGGCGGGTACCTCTCAACTTCTTACCAGTAGTCAAGGATAAATAAAGAGGTTGGTTTTCCACCACAAAGAACACAAAGGTCACAAAGTATTTTATAAAAATATTGTTTTCTTTGTGCCCTTGGTGGACTTTGTGGTTTAAACATTACAGCTTACTGCTCACAGCTTACCGCTAACCGGGCAGCAACGGAGGCCAGACTTAAGAGGGTTGGCTCGTGCTAAAAAAACTGGTTCTCATACTAAGAATGATCAAAATTGAACACACAGTGTTTGCCCTACCCTTCGCCTTTATGGGGGCCTTTCTGGCGGCCAGAGGCTGGCCCAGCAGTAGACAAATTTTCTGGATCCTTTTAGCTATGGTGGGTATTCGTAGTGCAGCCATGGCCTTCAATCGTCTGGTTGACGCCAAGATAGACTTTGCCAACCGGAGAACGCGCAATCGAGAAATACCTCGGGGTGCATTGGAGAAAACCGAAGTTTGGGTCTTTGTAGCAATTTCTTCCGTGGTTTT
>JAJDNT010000335.1 GCA_022340515.1 Deltaproteobacteria bacterium | reverse complement strand
AAGTCACTGAGTTAGGTTAATGATAATGTTTTGGCATCTGAATTGCCTTTTAAGCCAGGTGGGAGGAGCAAAAATGAGACATATTCCAAAAAAACGACTGACCTTGACTGCAGGATTATTTGGGCTGCTTTTGGTCCTCTGTAAATCACTTATGGCTCAAGCGCCCATCAGCGCGCCACAGCCTTTGTTTGAACTCATCGAGGAAGGGCTTACCCAGAACAAAGAAATTCAAAGCCTCGAAGCCGAGGTCCAGAGCTTCCAGGAGGAGGTTTCTTTCGCCGGTTCGCTGGAAGATCCTCGTCTCGGCTTCGGCGTTCTAAACCTGCCCACCAACAGCTGGGAATTCGACCAAGAGCCCATGACCCAAAAAACGGTTTTCCTCGCTCAGAAGTTCCCCTGGTTCGGCAAACTTAGCCTTAAGTCCCAGCGACAGGCTCTCATGGCAAGCGAGCAACAGGCCGTGCTCGATGCCAAAAAGTTGGGATTGGCTCGCAAAATTGCCGTTGCCTATTATGAACTTGGATTTGTTGTCACCAATAATGAGATCAACGAACGGTTGACCGACATGGTGACTCAACTGCTCAAAGTAGCCGAAACCAGATATGCCTCTGGTGAAGGTCTCCAGCAGGACGTCCTCCAGGCACAAGTGGAACTGAGCAAACTCCTGGACGAACAAATCGTCCTGCAGAAGCGACGTCGAACCCTGCGGGATCAAATTAACGAACTGCTAAATCGCGAGCAATTTATCTCCATTAATCCTCTGCTGGATCCCAGGTATCCGGTTGTGGAAATGGATTTCCAGACCGTGAAGGAGATCAAAGAGAGAAGTCTAGCCAATAATCCATGGCTGCAGTTGAGACAGACAAAAGTGGCTCAGTCCGAGGTGGAGATCAAACTCGCAAAGAAAGAGTATTGGCCGGATATGGACTTTAGAGTGGCATATGGTCAACGTGAGGATGATCCCAACGGAGGCAATCGGCCTGATTTCTTCTCCGCCACCGTAACCGTCAACATCCCTCTCTGGGCCAAGAGTCGCCAAAATAAAAAGTTGGCTGCTTCGGAAAAAGCTCACGAGGCCGCAATAAAATCCTATCGCAATTTGGCGGAGTCTTTGCCTTATCAGGTAGACTCCCTGGCCACCGAGATCAAAAATACCCAGAAGAACTATAAGCTTTATGTAGATGCCCTCTTGGTGCAGTCTGAGCAGTGGGCTCGCTCCTCCCTCGCAGCATACGAAGTGGGTAAAGTGGAATTCAATACCATGGTTAACGCCCAGATTAGGTTGCTCCGCGCCGAACTGCAAGCAAAACGCTATCTCTATACCATTTACCAGAAACTGGCAGAACTGGAAGAGTTGATTGGCGGACCTTTGGAGATGGTATCCCATAACGCGACCCAGTCGTCATGAGCAGATTTTTGCTCTTGGGATGATTATCTTTAAAAACATTATAAGGAAACCTTTTTCGCTTTGAGGTAAGACAAGTATGAAACGAGTGGTAATTACAGCTCTTGTTGTTGTGCTAGCCGGGGTAATCGGGGGCTGGATTGGGATAAGCCTCTGGTCTCACCGGCAGACCGGCAGCAAACCGGGCGCTGGCGAGGTTGCAACACAAGAGAGCTCTGCGGCTTCAAAACAAGGTCTGGAAGCCGGGATGATTGACCCGAAAACCGGTAAGAAAGTCAAATACTGGGTTGCACCCATGGATCCCACCTACGTCCGAAAAGAACCAGGGAAATCTCCCATGGGCATGGATCTGGTACCGGTCTACGAAGAAGAGGGAGGGGAAAAGGAGCCAACCTCAACCATCCGCATAGATCCCGTTACCGTCCAGAATATGGGAGTGCGCACGGCTCTGGTTCAAAAGAAACCGCTGGTCAAATACATTCGGACATACGGTAACATAAGGACCGACGAGACCAAGCTCTATGAGATTAACACCAAGTTTGCAGGCTGGATTGAAAAGCTCTATGTAGAGTTTGAGGGTGAGGTCGTTAAAAAGGGCCAGCCCCTTTTTGACGTTTACAGTCCAGAATTGGTGACTGCCCAGGAGGAATATCTTCTGGCTTTACGGCAATATGAAAATCTTTCAAGCAGCGCCTACCCGAGCATCCGGGAAGGGGCCCAGCGTCTCTTGCAAGCCTCTCGCACTCGTCTTCTTTACTGGGATATTACCGACAAGCAGATCGGGGAGATTGAACGAACCGGCAAGACCCGCAAGACAGTGACCATCCATTCTCCAGCCTCCGGGGTGGTTGTCATCAGGAAGGCAACTGAAGGTCGTTTCTTTAAACCGGGCAAGCGTATGTACAAGATTGCCGATCTATCCACCGTTTGGGTAGATGTGGAAATTTACGAGTATGATCTTCCCTGGATTCACCAAGGGATGCCAGCGGAAATGGAGTTGCCTTATTCACCCGGCAAGAGTTTCCACGGTAAAGTCCTTTATATCTATCCATACCTCAATCCTCAAACCAGGACGGCAACAGCGCGGCTCGAGTTTCCCAATCCGGACTATGAGCTGAAACTTGATATGTACGCCAACGTTTACCTGAAGTCCACCGTAGCGGCAGAGAGCCTAGTCATTCCGCAAGAGTCGGTGATAAGAAGTGGGGTGCGTAACGTGGTCTTTATATCTCTGGGTAATGGCAGATTTCAGCCCCGAGATGTTCAACTGGGTCTGGAGGGTAACAACGACGAATATCAGGTTCTTGAGGGGTTGAGCGAAGGGGAAGAAATTGTAACCTCAGCTCAGTTCATGCTGGATTCAGAGAGCAGACTACGGGAGGCCATCGAAAAAATGCTGGAAGTTAAGAAAGGGACCGCTCAAGAGATCAAGGGCTCCGACAAAGTTTCCAAAGGGGAAGAGCAATCGAAGGCTGATGACCTAGATATGAGTGGCATGACCATGGAGAGCAACAAGGAGGACTTGGATATGTCGGGAACGACAATGGATGAGAGTCCTAAAGCAAATGGTAGTCATCAGCATTAGAAGTTATAAGCTGGTTTGACTAAGCAAAAATTCCCCTAAATCCCCCCTTAAAAAAGGGGGACTTTTTCTTCTGGCGGCTTAGTATTGGAGTTATGTGTAATAGCCCCCCTTTGGTATAGGGGGATTGGGCCAGCCCGCCATGCGAGCCCGCCCGGCATCGCGAGGCATCAGCCGAGGCGGACGGGCAAGGCGAGGCGGGTAGGGGCATTTGATAGGTTTGGGTTGGAAAAGAACAAATGATTGAAAAGATTATCGAATACTCCATCAAGAACAAATTTCTTGTGATCTTAATGACCTTGTTTGTCATTGCCGCCGGCATCTACGCCATGGTGAAAACCCCTCTAGATGCCATCCCCGACCTCTCGGACGTGCAGGTGATCGTCTTCACCGAATACCCAGGCCAGGCACCTCAGGTTGTGGAAGACCAAGTCACTTATCCTCTTACCACGGCCATGCTTGCTGTGCCATATGCCAAGGTGGTAAGGGGCTACTCTTTTTTCGGACTCTCTTTTGTTTACATTATTTTCGAGGACGGCACCGACATTTACTGGGCTCGAAGCCGGGTGCTCGAGTACCTCAATTACGTTGCAGGAAAGCTGCCCCCAGGAGTCACGCCTTCGCTGGGGCCGGACGCCACCGGAGTAGGTTGGGTTTACGAATACATGCTAGAAAGCGACCGGCACGACCTGGCGCAACTGAGATCTATTCAGGACTGGTTTCTGCGCTATGAACTCACCAGCGTACCTGGCGTCGCCGAAGTCGCTTCCATCGGCGGCTTCGTCAAACAATATCAGGTGACCATAGATTCAAATAAGCTCTTGGCCTTTAACATTCCCCTACAGAAGCTACGGATGGCAATTCAGAGAAGCAACAGTGATGTCGGAGGCCGGGTGGTGGAAATGGGGGAGACCGAGTTCATGGTAAGGGGATTGGGCTACATCAAAAGCGTCAAAGACCTGGAGATGGTTCCCCTGGGAGTTGACAAAGAGGGCACACCCATCCTCCTGCGAGATGTGGCAACAGTCGGAATTGGTCCGGAACTCAGGAGAGGCCTTGCCGATTACAACGGCAGAGGCGAGGTTGTGGGCGGTATCATTGTTATGCGCTACGGAGAAAATGCTCTTCAGGTTATTCAAAATGTCAAAAATAAGATTGAGCAGCTCAAGGCGGGTCTACCAGAAGGGGTGACGATCAAACCGGTGTATGATCGTTCGGGGCTGATCCTCAGGGCCATCCACAACTTGAAAAGAACTCTCATAGAAGAAAGTATAATCGTTGCCCTGGTATGTATTGTTTTCCTCCTGCACTTTCGCAGTGCTTTGGTGGGTATCATCACTCTGCCCCTTGGGGTGCTCATCAGCTTCATAATAATGGAAAGGCAGGGAATCAACGCCAACATCATGAGCTTGGGGGGCATCGCCATCGCTATTGGTGCCATGGTGGACGCTTCAATCGTCATGATTGAAAACGTCCACAAACACATCGAACAGGAGGGAGGTAGCAAGCCGCACTGGCAACTAGTTCTGGATGCCTCCAAAGAGGTTGGCCCTGCCCTTTTCTTCTCCCTTGTGATCATCGCCGTTAGCTTTCTGCCCGTTTTCACCCTAGAAGCTCAAGAGGGCCGGCTGTTTCGTCCCCTGGCCTTTACCAAAACCTACGCCATGCTCGGTGCCTCCCTTCTGGCTGTGACCATCGTACCGGTTCTCATGGGCTACTGGATTCGGGGTAAGATCAGACCAGAGGGAAAAAACCCTATAAATCGATTTCTG
>JAJDNT010000283.1 GCA_022340515.1 Deltaproteobacteria bacterium | reverse complement strand
TAGTAACAGCTTTAAGCGCTCATGCAACCAGGCATGTCAGACCATCCTCGACTTCTGCGCCAACCTTCCCCCGCATCTCCTGACTTGAACTCTCTCTGAAACTCCTATCCCACAGAGGAATAAACCACGAAGGTCACAAAGGAAAAACAATATTATATTTAAATTCTTTGTGCCCCTTTGTGTACTTTGTGGTCAAATTCAATTCCTTAGCCTCGGCTCTTGTCGAAGTAGCAGCTGTTGTGCATAATACTGATACGGCGACACGCCTTTTGCTAATGCCAAGGCCACAAAGGTATTTTAAAACTTAAGTAACTACTTTGTGATCTTTGTGATCTTTGTGGTGTAACCCTTTAGACATAAGCTCTGTCTCCGCGTCATTTCGCTCTAGGACATGAGCCATGGACTCATACAAACCGCGACCTAATGGAAAACCTACCCTGGCCATCGACGTGGGTGGTGGCACTCAGGATATTCTCCTCTGGCAACCCGATGTGCCCATAGAGAATTGTGTCAAACTAGTACTTCCGTCCCACACCGTGGTGGTGGCGGCACGCATCCGCCGTTGCACCGCCCAGGGTCTTCCCATTTTCCTCACGGGAAACCTCATGGGTGGTGGCGCCTGTGTCCGGGCCATTCAAGAGCATCTAAAGGAGGGCTATCCCGTATATGCTTCATCAGAGGCTGCTCTTACCATTTATGACAATCTTGATCGGGTGAAAAACATGGGAGTTACTTTGGTGGAAAATCCACCTCCTGATGCAACTCCCTTGATCATGGGCGATGTGGACCTTGTCGCTCTAGCAAAAGCCCTTAGTCCATTTGAGGTCGATCTGCCGGACTCTCATGCTGTGGCGGTTCAGGATCACGGATTCTCTCCCCTTGGGAGTAACCGGCTTTTCCGTTTTCGTATATGGCGTGACTTCCTTGATCGAGGAGGCAGGCTGGATCAGCTGTGGTACAGGGAACCGCCAGATTATCTGACCAGAATGATTGCTGTGCAGCGTGATTTGCCCGGAGCCCTGGTGATGGATACCGGTGCAGCTGCCATCTTGGGAGCTCTCTGCGATCCCCTGGTAGCAGAAAAGGCTGCAGAGGGCGTGGTGGTGCTAAACCTGGGCAACCAACATGCAGTAGCCTCCCTAGTGTACAAATCAAGGATTGTTGGTATTTATGAGCATCACACAGGTTGTCTGTCCGCGGCCAAACTTCATGACCATTTAGAAAGATTTCGTCGAGGCACACTCTCTAATGAAGAAGTTTTCTCTGACCACGGACATGGCTGTGTAACCCTTCCCCAGGCAGGAGATATGAGTTCTTTTGCCACCGTGGTGGTTACCGGCCCTCAACGACATCTTACAAAAAGACTCGGTTATTATTTCGCCGCACCTTATGGCGACATGATGCTCTCAGGATGCTTCGGTCTGATTCGGGCAGCCACGGGAGCGATCTAACCTTGCAGCTTTTTTTACCACAAAGGACACAAAGGCCACAAAGTTATATGAAAACTAAAGTATCTTCTTTGTGATCTTTGTGCTCTTTGTGGTGAACCATTACAGGCGGGCGGGGTTTAGACCCAACCTCGAAATTTGTTGCTGTTTTACTCACAAGGATGTCGTGGTGACTGAAACGACGAGTGGAATTCCAGAAAGCGTGCGCCAGAGAGTGGCAGAACTGCGAGAGCAGATTCACTACCACAATTATCGTTATTATCGCCTCAACAACCCGGAGATTTCCGACTCAGCCTACGATGAACTCTTTCAAGAACTGCAAAGGTTAGAAAGGGAATTTCCCCAACTAGTCACCCCTGATTCCCCCACCCGGCAAGTAGGGGCAGAGCCTTTGGAGGCTTTCAGGCCGGTCACCCACCACCGCCCCATGTTAAGCCTCGAGTCATCTAACGAAAATCGTATTCTAGAGGATTTTCACCGAAGGGTGCTCGAAGCAGCGGCAGGAACAACTGTAGGCTACCTAATCCAACCTAAGGTAGATGGAGTATCCGTTGAATTAGTCTATGAGGACCGCAGGCTGAGTCGTGCTGCTACTCGCGGGGATGGCTTTACCGGGGAAGATATTACTCTTAACATTCGCGCCATCTCTACCGTTCCCAGAACTCTCTCTCCGTCGGCGCCCGCAATTGTAGTGGTGCGAGGAGAAATATTCATGCCGGTGGAGGGATTTCGCAAATTAAACGAGGAGCTCATCACCGAGAATAACAAACCCTTTGCCAATCCCCGTAACGCCGCCTCTGGCTCTTTACGACAACTTGACCCTGCCATTACTGCTAGTCGCCCTCTGGAGTTATTTCCCTTTGAACTGACCAATGCTGATGACTTGGGATACAGGGCTGAAAGTGATTGTTTGAAAGATCTGAAAAACTGGGGGCTGCCAGTACCGTCCGAGGCTACGGAAAAGGGAGCATCTCCGAATGACATCGAGGCTATCCATCATCGCTACCATACCAGTCGCGACCAACTAGACTATGAGGTTGACGGTGTTGTGGTCAAAGTTGATTCTCTGGAGCTGCGTATGACAATGGGTAGTCGAACCAGAACCCCTCGCTGGGCCGTGGCCTACAAATTCGAGCCCCGCCAGGAAGTAACCCGGGTGGAAAAGATTATTGCCCAGGTAGGTCGCACCGGAAAGTTGACACCTGTAGCTCTCTTACTGCCGGTAGACGTTGGCGGGGTCACCGTGTCACGGGCGTCCTTGCACAATTTCGGTGAGGTTAAACGGCTGGACCTTCGCCTTGGAGACACTGTCCGCATTCAGCGGGCCGGTGATGTCATTCCTCAAGTTATGGAGGTCATAAAACCGGGGGAGCCCCGTAGTGAGCCATTTCTGCCCCCTGAGAGTTGTCCCGTGTGCAAAAGTCAAGTAGTTGCAGAGGGAGCCTATCACAAGTGCCCGAACCGTTTTGGTTGCCCTGCCCAGATCCACGGCAGCATCAGTCATTATTCTTCGCGGATGGCACTGGATATCGAAGGGTTAGGCGAAAAAACCATAACCACTTTCCTGCAAAAAGGGCTCATTACTGATCTTGCTTCCATCTACAAGCTTTCCCAGGATAAAATCTCTCCTCTCGATGGCTTCGGTGATCTTTCTGCCCAAAACCTCATTGGGGCCATCGAAAAGAGCCGCAAGCCAGAACTCCACCGCTTTCTTTATGGCCTCGGCATTCCCAACGTGGGTGAGAAAACCGCTTTAGACATATCTCGCCATTTCGGCACTTTTGCCGCAATCCGCCGAGCCACTGGGGAACAACTTTTGGAGGTGGAGGGGGTGGGGCCCGTTGTTGCCAAGTCCATCGTAGACTTCTTTGCCAGTCAACCAGTAAGTGCAGAGTTGGATCTTTTGCTCAAGAAGGTCAGCCCCCAAGCAATGGTAATACAGGAACCTTTCAGGGCTGAGCTTACTGGCAAAACCTTTGTGTTCACGGGTACGTTGGAAAGTTTTTCTCGGGGTGAGGCTCAAAGACGAGTTGAGGCTATGGGTGGCAAGGCTAGTTCCAGCATATCCTCAAAGACAGATTTTATGGTGTACGGCCCTGGGGCTGGCTCGAAGTTGGAGAAGGCCAGGCAATTAGGCATCCGGCTCCTGGACGAAAAGGAATTCCTTGAACTCATAAGCGAACCTGAAGAGTAATGAAACAACCTCATTTCATCCGAGAGCTAAACCACAAAGGTCACCAAGGACACAAAAGAATATTTGAGATTGTAGATTTCAGATTCTAGATTGACTCAAATAGGAACTTGAAGATTTCGCAATCTGCAATTGTATCTCTTTGTGATCTTAGTGTTCTTTGTGGTTAAGCAAATTCTTAGGTACGTAGGCGAGGGACCGTAGATGGAAAAAGCACGAGCTCATGTAATGATATCGGGGCGAGTTCAGGGGGTTTTCTTCCGGGCTTACACTCAGAAAGCTGCAAGGGCAAGAAACATTCTAGGTTGGGTCATGAACACTCGCGACGGTAGAGTTGAAGCAGTACTGGAAGGCGAAAGAGAACAAGTCGAGGAGATGATCAACTGGTGTCACCAGGGCTCACCCATGTCCCACGTAACCCGGGTAGACGTGGACTGGCAAGATTACACGGGCGAGTTCCAGGATTTTGGGGTGAAATACTATTATTGAAAGTTGCGGTCCGAAGGTAGTATCCCACCACAAAGTACACAAAGGGCACAAAGATTTTGCAGTTAACCATATTATCTCTTTGTGCACTTTGTGATCTTTGGTGGTTCTTCTTTCTGCCTTGACGGGTGTTATGTTTTGAACTCGGCGGCTAGCGCGAGCATCTCCTTGGCGTGGGCCCGAGTTTTGGCAGAGACTTTCTCCCCTCCCAGCATGCGGGCAATTTCTTCTAAACGTTCTTCCCCGGTCAATTTTTCCATGGTGGTAGTGGTTCGTCCTTTGTGAGTACTTTTGCGTACCACGTAATGGTGGTCCCCATAACAGGCGATCTGCGGCAGATGGGTGATGCAGATTACCTGATGGAGTTGGGCAAGCCCATTGAGACTGCGGCCCACTCTGTCTGCGGTGCGGCCTCCAATGCCGGAATCTACCTCATCAAAGATTAGGATCTCTTGGGCAGTCTTACGGGCCAGCAGTTCTTTCAGGGCCAGGACGATTCTGGAAAGTTCCCCGCCCGAAGCGATTTTGGCCATTGGTCTGACCTCCTCGCCCGGGTTGGCCGAGAAGAAAAAGGAAACCCTATCCAAGCCTTTCTCGTCTAGTAGGTATTCACCTATCCGTATGGCCTCCGCCCCCGACCCGGAGACCGTGCCTTCCTCCAGATCAAATTGGACCTCAAAGCGACAATTGGGCATATCAAGAGAAGCGGAGGTCTTTTCCACGGCCTTACCTAACCGGCTTGCAGTTTTCCGGCGGCTTTTCGACAGCTCCAGCGCTTCCTCAAGAGCCCTTTGCCGAATCTCTTCCAGAGCTTTCTCCTTTTCCCCAATCTCCACTTCGTCACTTTCTGTGGCCTCAAGTTCCTGCTTGAGCTGATCCGCATGCTCGATGACAGCCCTAGTACTGCCGCCATACTTTTGCATCAGCCGCCTGAGAGTGTGCAAACGTTCCTCCACCCACTCCAATCTGACTGGATCCGCCTGGATCTGCCGGGTGTAGTCTCTCAGGCTGAAGGAAATGTCTTCCACCTGATGTCTGAGGTCCTCCAGGTTCTCGGCCAAGGGCTTTAGAGTTTGGTCCAAACCACCCAGATCGGCAAGGATTTTCTGACATTTACTCACAGCCTCCAAAACTGCGCCGTTGTCAGAATAAAGAACTTGGTGGGCCGTGGCGGCACCTTCTTTGAGACTTTCCACGTGCCGCAATCTTTCCCTTTCCTCTTCCAGTTCGATCTCCTCGTCTATCTTGACCCGGGCCTTGTTGATCTCCTCCAGTTGGAAAAACCGCAGTTCCTCCTTTTCTTTACGCTCCTGGGCCTGTCGCCGCAATTGCCGAAGTTCGGTTAGCACCTTCTTCAGTTCGGCAAATGTTTGAGCATAAGTCTGAACCTGTTTTTCCAGGGCGCCGAATCTATCAATTGTTTCAAGATGAGCTTCGGGCTCCAGAAACAATTGGTGTTCGTGTTGTCCTGATATGCTCACCAACCCACGGCACAACTCGGTCAATGCCCCCACTGTGCTGAGCTGGTCATTAATAAATACCCTATTTCGCCCCGAGGTAGAAAGAGTACGCTTGACCAACACCTCGAGACCACCAAATTTATTTAATATTTCTGAATTGTTAGCAGAATCATCGTGGCTGAGCAAATTGAATAAAGCGGTAACCGTGGCCTCCTGGCTGCCGCTTCGGATCAGCTCTGCAGAGCCGCGGCTGCCCAGCAAAAGATTGATGGCGTTTACCAAAATAGATTTGCCAGCTCCCGTCTCCCCGGTTATCACGGTGAGTCCCGGACCGAAGGAGACGGAAAGGTTGTCGATGATAGCAAAATTACTGATTTGCAGATCGGATAACAAATGGAGTCCTTTCCAGCTAAGAGTTAAGCCCCAGAGTGTCTTCCTTTGGCTGGTCTTTCCAAAGTTCGGGAGCCTTCTGGAGTACTCCGGAACTGGTCGCCTTGTTTATGGGCAACCCGATTGTATTCTGTCCTATTTCACAGGCCAAAGCTCTTTCCCTTCTTGTCATAATAGCCGGGTAAATTCAATCGTATTTTTTTGTTTACAATCACCATGACTTTCTCATATGGTTAGCTGAGACAGCTTTAAATGGCGCACTTCCTCTTTCTGGCACAGCGACCCAGGGGCACCTTAATACCCTCTATCTTACCCACCTGTAACTAGAGGATCCTCCCCTGTTGGTATCGCTTGCTTTCAGGCAGGTGACTACCATGAAATCCACGGAAATAGGCCTCACCCTGAAAGAACTATTGGTTACGCTGGCGGTCATCGGTGTGGTAGCCGCTTGGGGACTGCCACACCTTGTTGAGTTGATTCCAAATTATCGTCTCACCACTGCAGCCCGCTCCTTGGTAGTTCAAATCCACCGGGCGAAACTCAGAGCCGTACACGAGTCCAATATTTATTATTTTGACTTCGATTTCAACGGCGACGGAATTTTGACATCTGAAGATTGCTTGTTGTGGGGGGATCGCAACAGAAACCGACGTAAGGAACTCCTAGAGAAAAGCTATAAAGTATTTGATTTGCGCTTATTTCCTCATGTCCACCTTAAGGCCTATCCTGCCGAACTTGGAGGGCCAGAGCGCGGGCCAAACAGCACCAAGGTCAATGCCGGTGGTGGGGATGGGGTTAGCTTCGCACAGAATCGAATCAAGTTCAATCCCGACGGGACCTGCACCACTGGCACTATCTATCTCCACAATACTAAGGGCCGTACTTTCGCCATCCGTGTTCGTTACAACTGCTTGACCCAACTCTGGAGGCATTATGGCTCCGAATGGGAAAGATGGTGATTCAGCAGGGAGATTCACATTAAACCGCAGAATATCGAACAAGGAATGTCGAATGTCGAAGTGATCATTACACATTTCTGCGGCTCCTTGTTCTGCTATTCGATATTCGATATTCGAGGAGAAAGGTGTATAACTATTTCTATGATTTTACCTTTCACCCAGAGTTACCCTGACCACTTCCTCAAAAGTGGTGATCCCTCGGAGCATTTTGTCGATGGCAGATTGTTGCAAAGTCGACATCCCTTCTTGCAGGGCGACCTTTTGCAAGTCCGCCAGTGAGTCTTTCCGGTTAGTCAGGTGCCTGAGTTTGTCGCTCATGGGCAGCACCTCAAATATGCCGCTACGTCCATGATAGCCAGTGTGGCGACACTGTTGGCAACCCTTGCCCATCTTGAGTTCCAGTTCGGTCTCCGGATCCTTACCCAAATCCAGGGGAGCAAGATCTGCAACCCTTACCTTGTATGACTCTTCGCAGTGGGGGCAAATCTTGCGCACCAATCTCTGGGCCACTACACCAGTGAGACTCGAGGTGATCAGGAAGGGTTGCACCCCCAGGTCTAGGAGACGGGTTATGGCGCTGGGTGCATCGTTGGTATGCAAGGTGCTGAGAACCAGGTGGCCGGTTAGGGCTGCCTGAATGGCATTACTCGCTGTTTCGAGGTCCCGCGTTTCTCCGATCATGATGATATCGGGATCCTGACGGAGAACATGACGCAGCACATTGGCGAAGGTAAGGTTTATCCGCGGCTTGACTCCTATTTGGTTGAACTGTTCGTGAACCATCTCGATGGGATCTTCAATAGTGGTGATATTGTTGCCCTCGGAGGCCAGAAAGCGCAAACTGGAGTAAAGAGTGGTGGTCTTTCCGCTTCCTGTTGGACCTGTTATCAAAACAATTCCGTGGGGCACCTCAATGAGCTTGCGGTACTTGATGAGGTCTGCTGATGAAAATCCCAATCCTTCAAGGTCCTGCAAAAGGATTTCAGGATCCAGGATTCTGAGGACCGCCTTTTCACCGAAGGCTACCGGCACGGTCGAAATCCGAATTTCCGCCTCCTTGCCATTGCGCTCCACCTTTATCCGTCCATCCTGTGGTCTCCGTTTTTCTGCAAGGTCCAGCCGGGCCAGGGCCTTGATCCTGGAAATAATTGCCGGGTGCACACTTTTGGGTATGCGATAAATAGTGTGCAACAGACCATCAATGCGCAGTCTTACGATGGTTTGCTCGCGCTTGGGCTCAATATGAACATCACTGGCCCGCTGATCGAAACCGTAGTTGAACAGGTGGTCCACCGCATTGGTAATGTGCTGGTCACTCGAGGAGATCTCCTCTGTGGCCTGCAAGTGAGTAAGCTGTTCCAGGTTCCCCAAATCAACCAGGGGCTTACTCAACTGAGTGTCGGCGGCAACAATCGAGCTCTTGAATCCGTAAAACTCGGCTATGGTCTTGACAATGTCACTCTTGGTGCTAATGAGGGCTTCCACCCTTTTTTTGGTTACTCGCTCGATGTCCTCCAAAACCTGACGATTAAAAGGATCGTAGACTGCCACGGAGATCGTTTCCAAGGAACTATCCACTGGAAGCACCATGTGTTTCAAGGCGAAGCTCTTGGGAATGGTCTGGGTGACCAACTCTAGATCCAGCTTTAGTGGGTCGATCTTTTTGAAAGCCATGCCCAAGTCAGCAGCCACCATCCGCATGATGTCCTCTTCATTGAGTCGGCCATCCCCTCCCTTGCCCAGCTTCAATCCCATGGAGGTCAAAACATCCACTGGTGTTATTTCATCCCCGTAACCCAAAGACAACGATCCCCCTCTTTTCACCTTGCGCAGTTGAGTGAGCTTTTCTTTTTGGGCAGGCGCCTTTTGAGAGATGATTTTGCCCTGGCGTTCACTAATCAGACCGCGTCTGCTCAGTACACCTATCAAATAGTCTAAATCTAGCCGGCTTCGACTCATCGAGAACATGTTCTCCTTAGTTAGTTTCCTGAGCAGACAATCTCTTTCGCAAGCGAAGCTTGCTCCTACATGAATCACCTAACCTAATTCTGTAGGAGCAGCCTCCTGGCTGCGATGCCAGAGCTAAATAATGCTATTGTCCTTGAAACCATGGTGAGGGTCAAGACCCAAATCTACGGTCTAAGTTAATTATAGGGACTGAAATCAGTAGCTTATGTAGTATTCCTGATCACCAGCAAGGTATTAGATGCAAGGCGCCGAGGAGCGACGACTGAGGCGTATGGAGTAATACGCCGCAAGGAGGAGCGATCGAAGGCAACGCCGCAGATGATGCCTTGATGGTGATCAGGGAAGATTATTTAACTGGTATGGCCATATGCAATTGGTTTATAATTATTGTTTATAAATTTTATAATGCTCCCAGGTTAACAACTAAGTCTGAGCTATTCTGGGGGAGGCCGCAAAAAGTCCCGTAAACATTCCCATGGAATACAAAAAAATTAACTAATATTAAATTTTTTAATACTATAGGGCTTTCTTTTGAAATAACGTAATGGCCCATGATGGAGATAGACCTCGCTGCTCTCACCTGTCACGCCCTGAATTTCCATGCGTATTCGAGTAGATGGGCTTGCGGTACGGGAGCAGTGCCCATTGCTTCTCGCTACTGGCATATAAATTGCTCAAATTATTGAACGGTGAATAATTTGTAGCCCCCTGGTGGCACTAATGATTATGACAAAGGACGGATTTCACAGCATAGGTGATCAACCTGGGGGTTTCACTGTAGTAGAATTATTGGTGGTTATTGCCATTCTCATGGCACTGGCTGCAGTGGCAATTCCCAACCTTTCGGGTTGGGCAGACAACCAGCGACTGAAAAGTGTTGCCAGGGACTTGGTTACCCACTTCCAGTATGCTCGTTTGGAAGCGGTCAAGCGCAACACCACCATCGCTTTAACCTTCAACTACGGAGGGGCTGGCGACGACAACTACACCGTTTTTGTGGACGACGGTGCAGGAGGGGGAAACGCAGGGAACTTGATCCAGGACAATGAATCGGAGAAAACCCTAATAAGGGTAATAATACCCAGCGATGTTTCACTGTCCAGCACCTTTACCAACAATAGAGTTGGATACAATGCCCGTGGTTTTCCTGTTGGAGGATTTGGGGGAACGGTTACTCTGAACAATACCAGCAGAAGCTACGATGTGATCATGCAGCCTGTTTCAGGGGGTATAAGCCTGATCAGGTCTTGATCAGTTGGCAACAAGCAGTTAGTGCTGCTCCTGCTAGTCCTGCATTTTGGCTTAGTCTAAGGATCGGGAGAACATTGCACCATGGAATTCAGGGGAAATAACCAGAGGTACCAATGCCGGGGCTATAGCCTGGTTGAGCTTCTGGTGGCCATGGCAATTACCCTCGTGGTTATGGCAGGGACCTACAAGGTTTATGT
Source organism: Deltaproteobacteria bacterium (assembly GCA_022340515.1). Lineage (GTDB taxonomy): Bacteria > Desulfobacterota > Syntrophobacteria > BM002 > BM002 > BM002. The sequence continues at coordinate 238 of JAJDNT010000283.1, read as the reverse complement.
GACCCAACAGGATTCCTATCTTCTTCAGGAGCAGGTTGCAGAAATGCAGCAAAACGCCAGAACGGCAAAATACATAATGACCAGAGAAATCAGAATGGCCGGATACGACCCCCTGCGAACAGGTAAATTTGGATTTGTATCCGCCTATAACGACAGCATAAGGTTTACCATGGACCTCATCGGCGAAGATGGCACTGTCACTGCCCCCGGTGACGACATCACCTTTTCGGTCTCGGCT
>JAJDNT010000282.1 GCA_022340515.1 Deltaproteobacteria bacterium | reverse complement strand
CTTCAGATATTGAATGGGCAGTTTTTCAACTAGGTCAAAGCGGAGTTCCTTATCATCAATACTTTCAACCACCTCCAAGTCAAGATGGAGGGACAGGGCTTCAAGGAGTTCTCGCTCGGTGATCTTCTTTTGCTGGACGAGAATTTGCCCCAGCTTTTCGCCGTTTTCTGCCTGGGCCGCCAAGCCATCTTCTAAAGCCTCCGGAGTGACCCAGCCCTGCTCCAGCAGCACATCACCTAGTTTAGGTAGTATATTCATATATCTTTAACTCTTCGCTTTCAAATGTCCGGTAAGGAAAACCTTGGACCTCATGGTCCAGAGCATAATTCAACCTTAGAATCTCTAAATCCGAAATTACCAAAGTGCCTAGTGCTTAGTCCTTAGTGCCTAGTTTATTCTGTCGGCTGCTCGCTGTCCTCTCCCGTCTCCTCCCCAGACTCCTCACCCTTAACCTCACCCTGTTTGACCTTTTCCATTAGATCAGACTTCTTCAGATAGATCCCATCTGCCTCCTCAGGGGTGGCCACGATGTATGGGGTCAGAAAGATGAGCAGATTGGTTCGAGTAGTTTCCCGGCTCTCAGACTTGAACAGCCAGCCCACTATGGGAATATCTCCCAGGCACGGTACTTTGGTAACCGAAATATCTACATTGTCTCCCACAAGTCCGGCGATTACCACCGTCTGTCCATCTCGCACTTGCACGTTGGTCTCGGCAGTTCGTTTGGTGGTGGTTGGCGCCAATACAAATTGTGTTGGACTAATTTGAGTGCTCTGGCTCACCACCCGACTGATTTCCTCGAAGATCTTGAGCTTGACAAAACGCTTTTCATTAATCTGCGGGGTAATCTTGAGAGTTACACCCACATCCCTGTATTCAAAACTCTGGATAGCCCTGTCGGTCACTGCCGTACCCTCATCCACCCGGGTACTGAAGGGAAGATTCTCCGCCACCACAACGCTTGCCTCTTCGTTGTCCAAGGTCATAAGCTGGGGGGTAGCGATAACATTGAAGTTATTGTCAGTCTGGGCGGCAGTAATGAGGGCCGCCAAATTTGTATAAGTGATACCCCCTATGGTAATGGGAAATGAAACCACTCCCGCAGCCAGACCAGCTGGAAGGGCTATGTTTCCAGCTTCGTCCAGAACAGATGCACCGCTGGTTCTGGATCCGCCAAAGGCCACGCCATCATTGGCACCAAAAGGCAAACCCGTTTTATCAGCCACAGTCCAATCAACCCCTACAGATATTTTTAGGGTGGCTCTAACCTCCGTAATGAGCGCTTCAACGTAGACCTGCTTCCTGGGGATGTCCAGCTGCTGGATAATGGGCTGGAGGACGTTGTATTCTTCAGGTTTGGCCGTGATCACCAGGCTGTTGGTGGCCTTGTCTGCCACGATCTTCACTTCGCTGGAAATCACGGGTTGTTCACCCTTTGTTTGAGCTTTAGTGGGCAAGCCGGTGAGCACCTTGGCCAAGTCTTCCGCCTGGGCGTTCTCCAGGTAAACCACCTGAATGTTACCGGCACCCTTGGGAGTTGGTTGATCCAGTGTCTTGACCAGAGCCTCGATCATTTGCGTGTTTTGACGGTCGGCCAGGATGATGAGCACATTGATCCTCTCGTATGAGAGAACTTTAAGAGGCGGCCCGGCCCTCCGGCCTCTGACCTGTTTTTGCCTCGTTTCCAGGAGCCCGGCAACTGTCGTGGCCAGGCTCTCTGAACTTGCATATTCCAAAGGGACCACAGTTATGGTCGCATCCTGGAACTCTACGTCTATTTCCTCAACAATATGGAGCAGTCTCTGAATGTTGGATTGAAAGTCGGTGATTATAAGAATATCCGTGGGTTCGTAGGCAATTACCACCCCCTGCTTTGAAACCAGTGGCGCCAGTAGTTTTCTCACTTCCTGGGAATCTGCATACAGCAGCGGAATGATCTGAGTTATGATCCGGTCGTCAGGCCTGGGAACAAAGAGGGGTGCCCGGCGCAGTTCCACACTCTTCTGCCTGGCTTCTACTGAAGGAACCACCTTTATCACTTTGCCGGCCGGCACAGTGGTAAAACCGTTTACCTCGAGGACCGACTCAAACACCTTATAGGCTTCTTCCACAGATATTTTACTCGGAGAGAGAACTGTCACTTTACCCCGGACTTTGTCGTCAATAACAAAGTTTTTACCGGTCAGCTCGCTGATGAACTTGATAAAGACTTTGATATCAACCTGGTCGAAATCCATGCTGATGGTCTTGTCTGCCCCACCCCGGGTGTCAGCCCGCTCCCCTGTCTGGCCATGCACCATACTCGCGAGGCACAAAAGCATCAAAATAATAAATAAACACCTGAATCGGTTGATAATCTTACCGGCCATACTTTATCTCCCGGTCAAAGTCATTTGGATTCATCACTGATCTATCATACATATGTTTTAGATACCAAACCATTACGCCTCGTGCTTACTCAACCGCATACCGCAACTTCTCTGTACGCCGGCCCCGTTTTATATCCAAATCAATAGCGCCACCTTCCATCAGACTCTCATATAACTCGATCGCCTGGTCCGGGGTGGTTATGGTTTCGCCATTAACCCCTTGAATCACATCACCATTTCTCAATCCCATCTTGGAAAACAGGCTGCCTGGCTTGATATTGCTCACCAAAAAACCGGCAGGATTTTTGCCCTCCATAAAAGGACGAATGCGCACCTGCTGCATCAGTTCGTTTAAATCTGCCATCTGGGATTCCAGTTCCTCTCGGTCCAATTGAATAGAACTGCTTTCTGACGGCATAGGTCGCTTTGGAGTTGGACGCGATGAAGCCGAAGATTTTGCTGTGCTCTCATCCGGCAGCATGGTCAGCACCTCATCCCGTGTGCCGGTATTGATAATCACATTATGCCGGAGAATTTTTTTGATCCTGGTGTTTTTTACCTCGTCCCCTTCACGGTAAACTTCCTGTTTTCGGCTGGTTAGATCCTCGATAATTGCTGAACTCTCATCTGGTTTGTTGGCCACCACCGTGCCGACCAATTTCAGTCCAAGGCTTTGCACTGCTACTGGCATTCCCTCAATATCAACCTTTTCAGCTTGAACCTCAGAGAGACCTTGCGAACTACCGCCAAAAAGATTTCGCTCAGTAATAATTGCATAGTCTTGCAAGGGTTTTAGCTGGGCTTCAGCCTTTCTGCTCACCCTAATTGCTTCTCTTTCCTTCACAGAAGTAGGGGCAAGTCTGCTGTCCAATATTGCCATGAAAGCATTCACCCCGAAATAAACAATCAGGCTGAGAACAAAAATGTCAGCAATCCAGCGGTGCTTAAAGGAAAACATTTTCGGAATATTCCAACAGCTTATTAAGGTTTGTCTGAGCCAGAATTTTCTGGCTCTACACTTTGGTTAGATGCAATAGAGTACGGCGGCACTCCACCCTTTACCCTCCGCTCAGAGCCTCAGATCTCCAGCTCTTCCCTGAGGGGTCGTCTAGCATGTTAAGGTAATTACTGGCAGTTTTTTCTACTATCTTTCCCAACAATTAGCAAAAAATTACAGAAATTACAATAGCAAGAAAGATGCCCAACTCCTGAAAATCAAGAGACTTTGTCAAGTTAAGACAGTAACCATCCCACACAGGTTCCTTTCCCACCTCGCCCTTTTAAAAATATTTCTCCAACTAACAGAAAAGCCCTAGGTAGCGCACCACGCTCCCTGGGGCTTTCTAGTCGAATCAAAAATTTAGTAACTTCTAGTCAGTTAATCCATCGAAAAGCAAATCAAAAGCTGCTGTGGAAATGAAGCAACCTCCACCTCCACCTCCACCTCCTCCGCCTCCGCCACCGTTGGCGGCAGACGTGGTTGCTTCTGCTTCGTTGGATTGGGCTGAATCGCCACTCACATTGTATGCCATCACGCGATAGTAGTAAGTCGTGGATGCACTTAATCCAGTGTTATTGTAACTAGTTACACTTGCGCCAACCGTTCCTACCTGGCTGTAGGACCCGGTAACCCCTGTCTTCCTCTGGATCTTGTAGCCGGTTTCACCACCGGAATTATCTGTCCAGGACAGGTTAATCCTACTGCTGGATGCTGGAGTCGCAGATAAACCGCTAGGGGCGGCTGGAAGTGTGGTGGCATTTACCTCGCTGCTATACATGGAGTCGCCTTGAGCGTTATATGCTGTTATACGATAGTAATAGGTAGTGGCCTCATTACATGTAGTATCGGCGTAATTCGTCACATTTGGTAAAAGCGTGTCGTGTATCTCGCTGTAGGTCCCGCTAGCCCCTATCTTCCTCTCGATCCTAAAACCAGACTCGTTATTGGAGTTGTCCGTCCAGCTCAAATTGATCTGTGAGACAGATGCGGAGCTCGCCGAGGGGCTGCTCGGCGCCACTGGCGGAGTTACTTCAGTCAAAGCTGAGAGGTTCCCGCCTGTTACTACCAATGCGTAAGGTTGCGGCCCTTGGGGGACGTTGTACCCTTCAACCCGGATGGAATAAGAGCCGGTAGACGGGCTGGCAATATCAATTCCCACAGCGTTGTTGACCCTATCAGAAAGGGTTGAGGAATCCGCACCGGTGACTGCAACC
>JAJDNT010000274.1 GCA_022340515.1 Deltaproteobacteria bacterium | reverse complement strand
AGGAGTTGATCAATCCCTCAATCCCACAGTACTATGCCCTCTGAAGTTATGAATAAACTTGAGCCAGCTATATGCTAATTGAGCCACTCTTGTCGTTTTTCTTCTCTGATTGTTCCAGAAGGAATTTATCTTTGCAGCTTTCGCTGCAGAAATGGAAGGTTTTGCCACCCACCCTAGCTCTAATTCCCTGGGCCGGGAGGATGTAAGCACCGCATTGGGGGTCTTGGACTAAATCTGCTGCAACTCGATCCCCACGAACCTCTCTTTTGTCTGATACGCCATTTTTTTTTAGCAAACCGCTCAGCACCTTGTAAACCACAATGATCAGCAAGACGAATACTGCAAGGCGAATCATCAGATTTTGAGCACCTCCACCCGCTGATCCCCGTCTATCAGATCATTCCGGAGATCAGCTACGCTTTTTCCCAAACAAGGATGGCAGAAATCGGGAGCGACTTCGTTGAGCGGTTCAAGCACAAAACGTCGCTCGTGGAGTAGGGGGTGAGGTACAGATAGCTCAGGTGTGTTGATTATCTGAGTGTCAAAGAAGAGCAGGTCCAGATCAATTGATCGGGGACCCCATTTGAGAGTACGAATTCTGCCGAAGGTATTTTCTATTTCCAGCATTTGGCGTAATAGCCAATGGGCATCCTCAGCCGTCTCCAGCAGAACTACCCCATTGATGAAGGCTGGCTGTTCCACCAAGCCAACTGGCGAAGTTTCATAGAATGACGAGGTCTTCAGCAAAGTGCAAGGCGGTAGTGCTGCTAATGCTCCAATAGCATTCCTGCAGTTGTTCAAACGATCGCCCAGGTTGGAGCCGAATCCAATGTAAGCGTGATGTCTTTTCATAGCTGCCAGCGGTCAGCAGTCAATTTGGTGCTGATAGCTGAAAGTTGATCGCTGTCTGCTCCTTACTTCAGTCCCAACACATTCTGCATGTCGTAAAGGCCGGGGGGTTGACCCACAACCCACATAGCGGCTTTTACCGCACCGCGAGCGAAATTATCCCGGCTATGGGCCCTATGGGTCAGTTCGAGCCGTTCGCCGACTCCTGCAAAAAGCACGGTGTGCTCTCCGACAATGTCACCTCCCCGAATCGTCTGAATTCCAATCTCCTCAGGTCGCCGTGCGCCTATCATGCCATGTCTTTCATAAACCCCTACTTGCTCAAGGTTTCGTCCTAACGCAGCGGCAAGGTTCTGGGCAAGCTTTACTGCAGTCCCACTAGGGGCATCCTTTTTGTGATGGTGATGGGCCTCAATAATCTCCACGTCAAAACCGTCACCTAAGGCCCTGGCCATATCCTCCACAACTTTGAACATCAAATTGACACCCATACTCATATTGGGCGCTTGAACACAGGGGGTCTCCTTGGCCAACTTAGCAATGATCTCAATTTCATCACCAGTGAATCCGGTGGTCCCTATTACCACGGGTTTTCCGGCAGACGCTGCCTGACGAAGATGGACTACCGAAGCCTCATGGTGGGTGAAATCTATTAACACATCCCCTGCGTCCAGGACTGTCTGCAAGTCTGGAGCAACTTTCAAGCCCTTAGTTCCGAGACCGACCACCTCGCCAACATCAGAACCTACAGATGGATGATCAGTCCGCTCAAAAGCAGCAGCAAGTGAAATGCCCTCCGTGGCTTCAATGGTATGGATAATTCGGCCACCCATTTTTCCCCCTGCCCCCGCTACTATTGCCCTTATCATAGCTATTACTCCCCTTTGGCTGAGCTTTAATAGAGCTCTACACAGTAACCGCTGAGCCAAAATGAACGGCGAGATGCGCTTTAAGCGAATTTAAAGTGCTCCGTAATCTTCTAAAGCCTTACGAAGTTTCGCCAGACTATCGTCCGACATTGGGACCAGAGGCAGTCGAACTTCCGCAGAGGAGATCTTGCCCATCATGGCAAGGGCCGCTTTCACCGGTGCTGGATTGGTCTCAATGAACATTGAGTGGCACAAAGGCAGTAGACGATAGTAAAGTGCACGGCCTTTGTCGTAATTTCCGGCCAAGAGAAGGTTGCACAAGTCAGACATGTCTCGCGGCACGATATTCGCCACCACGCAAATAACCCCTTTGCCGCCCACGGCCATGAGAGGATAGGTGAGGAAGTCCTCGCCGGAAAGAACCGTGAAGTCAGGTCCACAAAGGCGAATAATCTCGGTAATTTGCTTCATTGAGCCACTGGCCTCTTTAACCCCGGCTATATTCTTTACTTCTGCTAAGCGAGCAAAGGTAGTGGGCTCAATGTTGCTAGCCGTGCGCCCTGGGATGTTGTAAATGATGATGGGAATATCAACCTCTTCGGCCACCTTCTTGTAGTGTTGATAGATACCCTCCTGGGTAGGCTTGTTGTAGTAGGGACTGATCATCAGCACCCCGTCAGCCCCAGCCTTCTTGGCATGAGCCGTCAATCTTATGGCTTCTGCAGTGTTGTTCGACCCGGTACCGGCGACCACAGGAACTCTGCCCTTCACCTGATCCACTGTGATTTCCACCACCCGTTCATGTTCCTCATGTGAGAGGGTGGCCGACTCACCTGTGGTACCGCAGGGAACAACACCATGTACTCCATTTTCGATCTGAAATTCGATCAACTGTCTTAAACCCTCTTCGTCCATTGCACCGTTTTTAAAAGGGGTAACAATGGCGGGCAATACTCCGGAAAACATGGTGACCTCCTTCCCTCTTCTATCCTTTGAGAGTTGTCCCTTGTTTTTGCTCACTAAGTACTGGACGCTTGATGCTCGATACTTGATCCTTGATGCTCCATACTAGATGCTGGACTGTGGTAGCTAATTCAAAGAATCTACGAATTTATGGGGAACTGTCAATATTTATTGGTTAATCCGACAGACCAGTTTAGAAGCAACCCAGGCAAACCATCCTTTCTACAATGTAACCTGGACAGCTTCTTCCCAGAGCCTTCCTTGGTAGATTACCCTGGTCTCACCCTCCATGTAAACTTCCTGTGGCAGTATCTCCTTAGGATCAAAGTAAATGGTAAGAGTCTCTCCGCTTTTTGTGTGGACCGCCACTGGAGGTCTAACCATCCCTTTTGCTGCAACAATCAGGGCCACCGCCGTAGCACCTGTGCCACAGGCAAGGGTCTCGTCTTCCACCCCCCGTTCATAAGTCCGAAGGGCAAGAGCTTGTTCATCGAGCACGGCAACAAAGTTCACGTTGGTTCCAGCGGGTGCAAATTGCGAGTGGAACCTAACCTTGCGACCCTGTCCGACAACTTCTTGTTTTTCGAGAATTTCCGGACCCTCAAGGATAAAAACCGTGTGGGGCACTCCGGTATTGACAAAATGGGCATTAAATCTTTGCCCGTTTAGGTCAAGTTCCATGTCGAGCCTCAGATCGTGAGGTTGGGTCATCTGCAACTTCACCCGACTTCCTGAGACCTCTGCGCGGATGATCCCGGCAAGGGTTCGGAAAGAAAGACTTGAGTCACAGATACCCAGCATGTTAGCCAGTCTGGCCACGCACCTTCCCCCGTTGCCACACATCTCCGCTCTGCTCCCGTCTGCATTAAAAAAATTCCAACGGAAGTCCACTTCATCATCATTTTCAATGAGGATGAGACCGTCGGCACCGACAGAGACTTTCCGCCTACAAAGTTTACGGGCCAATTCAGCTGCTAACCCCGCTTCTATTATGTTGTCGCGATTGTCAACGAGAATGAAGTCGTTGCCACTGCCGCTCATCTTGTAGAAATCAAATACTATTTCCATTGGACTGCTCAACTGAGAAAATCGGGAATCCGCTCTCCTTTTAGCAGGTCGTCGTAGGTCTCTCTCGAGCGTATTACTTCGAACTTGTCATCCCGGACCAAGATCTCTGGCGGTCTAGGCCTAGAGTTGTAGTTAGAAGACATGGCGAAACCATATGCACCTGCGCTCATCACAGCCAACAGTTCCCCAGGTTCTACTTGAGGTAGGGTGCGATCGCGAGCAATAAAATCTCCGGTTTCGCAAATAGGTCCCACCACGTCAGCAGTCAGTTGAGGTCGTCGATGGTCAGCCACTGGTTGAATGTGGTGATAGGAACCGTATAGGCTGGGGCGAACCAGGTCATTCATGCCGGCATCAACCACGAGAAAATTTTTGACCGGCCCTTGTTTTGTGTATAGAACCCGTGTGATAAGAGTGCCAGCGTTTCCCACAATAACGCGGCCCGGTTCAAAAATCAAGGTACAATCAATACCTTCCACCTCTGCCAAGAGTGCCCTGGCGTACTCCCTTGGGTGGGGAGGAGACTCCTGAGAATAGGTTATGCCCAAACCACCGCCAAGGTCCAGATATCTGATGTTTATCTCCTGTTTTCGTAGCCGATCGATTAAAAGTTTCAACCGCTTGATGGTGTCCAGAAAAGGAGATACCTCGGTGAGCTGTGAACCAATGTGGCAACCGACCCCCATCACTTCTAAATTGGACATTCCTTTGGCCTGTTCATACATGGATTCAGACATCTCAAGGTCGATGCCGAATTTGTTTTTCATCAAGCCAGTGGATATATAAGGATGCGTTTTGGGGTCCACATCAGGATTTACTCGGATAGCAATGGGGGCACGGCGGCCCAAGCTGGAAGCACAACCGTTCAAAACGTGCATCTCCTGAGGCGATTCAAGGTTAAACATCAAAATGCCTGCCTCAAGCCCATACATGAGTTCATTTTTTGTCTTACCCACCCCGGAAAAAACGATCTTCTCTGCAGGTACACCTGCTTGCAAAGCCCGGTAGAGTTCTCCCCCAGAGACAATATCCATGCCCGCCCCCATGGA
>JAJDNT010000267.1 GCA_022340515.1 Deltaproteobacteria bacterium | reverse complement strand
AGGTTTTGACATTGTACAGTTGGCAGCCCTCTCAGAACATATAGAAAAAGTTTCTCCCAAATACAGGCATCTCTTGGATGACACCAAGCTTTCGGTCATAGACATTAACGTCCTCCTCCATCAGACTCCGGGTGGCATGCTCTCTAACCTTGTAAACCAACTCAGGGAAATGGATGCCTTGGATCGTATTGACGAGGTTTTTGCCGAACTTCCGCGAGTGCGAAAAGAACTGGGGCAGGTACCCCTAGTAACCCCCACCAGTCAGATTGTTGGCATTCAGACGGTTAACAATGTTCTCTTTGATACGGAAGAAGAACGCTACAAAATGATCACCGCACAAGTGAAGGACCTCTGTTACGGCCTCTACGGCGAGACACCTGTGCCCATTGATCCCGAGGTTCGTAAGAAAGCCTTAAAGGGCTACGAGCGCGGCGAAAAACCCATCAAGGTTCGGCCCGCCGATGTACTAGAACCCGAATTGGACAAAGCCAAGGCTTTGGCAGGTGATCTGGCTAAAGACATAGACGATCAGCTAATTGTTGCTCTTTATCCCACTACTGGTGTTCGGTTCCTGAAGTGGAAATATGGGCTGGAAGAGATCCCGCCCGAAGTCAAACCCAAGACTTTGGAAGAGGTCAAGGAGCTAGATCGCTTAGTGGCTCTTGCCAAAGCTGGTAAACTGGTTGAAAAGGTGGAAAAGACCGTGCCGGAAAAAGGGCCTGGAATGCGCACCTTTAACGTATTTGTCGACGGTGACTATTTCGAAGTGGAAGTAGATGAAGTAGGTGGTGCACCACTTGTGACCTCGGTTACGCCTATGATGCCCCAACCAGTGGCTCCGGCAGCACCAGCTCCTGCCGCTCCAGCTCCAGCACCAGCGGCGGCGCCCGCACCTGCTAAGCCTGTGGTTAAGCCTGCTGTTGAGGGTACTCCCATAGAGGCGCCCATGCCGGGAATGGTAATTCGCTATGAAGTCAGTGAGGGGGACTCAGTAAATGAGGGGGATGTGGTCCTCATCCTAGAAGCGATGAAGATGGAAAATTCCATTACTTCCCCTGTTTCCGGGACTGTGCTGTCAATACCATTCAAGAGTGGCGATTCAGTCCAAAAAGGCAACACTTTAGCAGTAATTGGCTAAAATCTGCTCTTACTAGCAAAGGGGCGACTCCAAGGGGTTGTGAGTTCGCCCCTTTGTGCTCTTCGTGCCCTTTGTGGTTTAATACTTAATCTCGCCAAAGAACATTCGAGGGGAGGATAATATGACTGCAGCTCCGGTATTTGAGACAAACTTCCCCGGGCTTACTTTGCGTGGACGGGGAAAGGTGCGCGACATTTATGATTTGGGGGAGCAGTTGCTAATAGTTGCCACTGACAGGATCTCTGCCTACGATGTGGTAATGCCTACACCAATTCCTGACAAAGGCAGAATCCTGACTCAAATATCCGCTTTTTGGTTCCGGGCCTTGGCCGAGGTGGTGGACAATCACCTGGTGAGCGTAGAGGTTGATGAGTTTCCCGAACAATGCCTCCCCTATGCTAAGGAATTGGAGGGTCGCAGCATGCTGGTGACCAAAGCTGAGCCTCTGCCGGTAGAGTGTATTGTTCGCGGATATCTTAGCGGGTCTGGGTGGAAGGACTATGAGAGACAGGGATCGGTTTGCGGCATAAAACTGCCAGCGGGACTTTTGGAATCCTCAAGCCTAGAGTCGCCCATATTTACCCCATCTACGAAGGCTGAAAGAGGTCTTCACGACGAGAACATAGATTTTGCCACCCTGGGTGAAAAGGTGGGGTCTAGCTTGGCAGAAAAACTGCGTGAACTCAGCATAGCCTTATACGAGAAGGGGGCAGCCATTGCGGAACAGAGAGGCATTATCATAGCCGATACAAAGTTTGAGTTTGGAAAAGTAGGTGACCAGCTTGCTCTGATAGATGAGGTACTCACCCCAGATTCTTCCAGGTTCTGGCCGGCAGACAAGTATAAGCCGGGTCGGAGCCAAGAGAGCTTCGATAAGCAGTATTTGCGAGATTACCTTGATCAGAGCGGCTGGAAGCACAAGCCGCCTGCACCCGCCCTTCCCGACGAAGTCGTGAAGAACACTAGGACCCGCTACCTGGAGGCCCTGGAACGCCTTACCCAAGGTTAGGAGCGGGATGATGGTAGAAACGGAATCTTGTTCCATCCAGCTTAGCAAGATAGATTGGAATGACACCTCCTGCCTGATCTCTTATGGTTCTGTTCCCGACAAGCTCTTACTTTCCATTCAAACCGTTGGTTTGATTGAACCACCACTGGTGCAAAGCAAGCAAAACGGCCTCTTCAGGATCGTCTGCGGAGGCCGCCGATTGGCTGCTTGCAAGAAGATAGGTCTAGGCTCGGTGACCTGCCGGGTTTTGCCCACCTCTATAGGACATCAAAGATGTTTGCGGCTGGCCATCTATGACAATATTGCTCAAAGGAGTTTAAATCCCGTAGAGAAGTCCTTGGCTCTCGCTAAGATGGCGGCCTATATAAAGGAAGCAGAACTTATTGATGAATTTATGCCCCTTTTGGATCTGGAACCCAGCAGCACATTATTTAGTAGGTACCTGGGATTGGTTGATCTTGGAGAGGTCATCCTTGATTCCCTTGCTGCTGGCATACTCAATGAGCGCATTGCTTTTGCCCTGGCGAGGCAGGAAGAGGTAGACCGTCTGGCGTATTTGCGTTTTTTTCAGGAGCTTCCTTTTAGCGTGAGTGTGCAAGAGGAAATAATTGAAACTGTTGAGGAGATTGCCAGAAAGGAAAACCGTACTCCGGCGCAAGTTTTAAGTAATACGAAGCTTAGAGCGGCGAAACAGTCTGGCAAAAGGCCTCCACGGCAGCGTGCCCAAGAGGTTCGGAAGCATTTGCAGGCCAAGCGCAATCCTCGTCTCACCGCCCGCAAAGAGAGGTTTGCCAGGGAGGAGAAGGCTCTCGCTCTCCCTTCTGGGGTGCGTTTGCTTCCCCCGCCTTATTTTGAGGGGCCCAAGTGGATTTTGGAATGTTCCTTCGAGCGGGCTGAGGATTTGGCAAATCAGTTGCGCCGTGTGGCCCAACTGGCTGATCTGCCTGAATTCCAACAGATAATGGAAAGTAAGAGTGACATATCACCCCGAAAAGTTGGTAATTGAAGAGGAGATTGCCGGAAGCCCCTTGGTGAGAAATATTCTGGCGAGTCTGCCCGGAATCCCGGTGCAATGGGTCGATCAACTCAGTGAAGCGAGGAAAATCGAAGCAGGTAAAGCGCTGGAAATCGTAAAGTTCAAAGGACGTTTTGTAAAAAGTTGCCCGGGAACGCGCTTCTACAATTGTTGCGGCTATCAGATACTAAACTTTGGCAACCAATGTTCCCTTGGTTGCTCCTACTGCATTCTTCAGGCCTATTTCCCCAATCCCAACTTGAGGCTTTTTGGCAATATTGATGAGATGATGCAGGAACTGGGGGAGCATCTGCGCAACTCCCCCAAGGCTGTGCATCGCATAGGAACGGGGGAGTTCACCGATAGTCTGCTCTTGGATCACTTGACCCGCTTGAGTGAACTCCTGGTGCCATTTTTCGCCAAACAACCCAATGCTGTTCTCGAACTAAAAACCAAAACTACCCAGATAGATCTACTCGAAAAACTGGATCACCGAGGGCGTACCATTGTTGCCTGGTCGCTTAATCCATCTGAGATGATTGACAGGGAGGAAGGGGCTGCTTCTTCCTTGAGACAAAGGCTCGAGGCGGCTAGGCGCTGCCAAGGGTGGGGCTATCGCCTGGCTTTTCACTTTGATCCTCTTCTGG
>JAJDNT010000258.1 GCA_022340515.1 Deltaproteobacteria bacterium | reverse complement strand
GGGTTTTTCTTGCCACTCCTCATAAATGGTATCTTCAACCGCGAGTTCGGCGCTATCCTCATCGGTGCCATGATCCTTTTCGTTTTAGGTGTGCTTGACGACACCTTGAACTTGAGGGCTCATGTCAAATTGATAGTTCAGATTGTCCTTGCCGTTGGTCTCACCTTTGTTGGCGTCCGCATCGTTCTAGTCCCCGAAACTATCCTGCTAGGCAGCATTGTCAATAGTCTCTTATCCGTAATCTGGATCGTCGGTATCACCAATGCCATGAATTTCTTTGACGGCATGGACGGCCTTGCCGCTGGGGTCTCTGCGATTATTGCCTTCTTTCTGGCCATCGTTGCCATGCAGATGGACGATCCCTTTGTAGGCTGGGCTGCTGTCGCCATGCTGGGCGCCTGCCTCGGATTTCTCCCATATAACTTCCGACCGTGGAAGCGAGCCCTTATCTTTCTTGGCGATGCCGGAAGCACTACCATTGGCTTCGTTTTGGCCTCTTTAGCAATATATAGCGATTGGGCTGATTTCAATCCCGTAGTCTCAATCTTTTCTCCCATTCTAATATTTTGGATCCTCATCTTTGATATGTCCCACATTACCCTATTCAGAGTAATTAGAGGCAAGACCCGCACATTCCGCCAATGGATCGAGTATGTGGGTCACGACCATTTGCATCACAGAATAGCCCGGGTGGTAGGTGGCCCCACTCAGAGTGTTTTGTTTATTTATCTTCTCACTATCTGCCTGGGTTTGAGCGCCCTACTCCTCCGTTACTCCACCCCTTTCACCGGTTTTCTCTTGCTGTGCCAGGCCTTGATTATTGTAATACTGGTCTCTGTCCTGGAGGCTAAGAATGGTAATGGGAAGGTTAGCAACTAATTAGCCTTATTTTCGGATGAACTCTGCCGAAGGCGGAAACCATCCGACCTACTTACTCGACAATTAAAGGCCGCGGTAAATGCAATTCAGCCGCGGCCGATTTATTTTGAATGGAGTGATGGTAATTTTAGATTTGAGATTGAAGATTGCAGATTTTTTATTTCGCAATTCGAAATTCGCAATCAGAAATTACTTCCCTATGCTCTATGCCCTATGCTCTATGCTTTCTTCTTATCCAGCCGTTGCTTCACTGCTTTGATGAGGAAGGGCCAGGCAACGGTGGCGTCACAGAGAACCTCGGCAAACCGACCGCCGTCCTCGGGAGCCACGAACTTTCCCCAGGAAACGCCCTCCGAGTAGGTACACCCGCTCAACCCCCCCCAGTATGCTGGTTCCGGGCATATCCGAACACCGTAGAGAAATTTCTTAATAGGCACTGACCTGTGGCACCGCTCTTCGAGGATCTCCAGGAAGGGGCTCACTTGCTGGGCCCAGTTGCGGGGAACTCCTCCTCCTATGGTAAATATTCCTAGACGTTTTGCCTTCAATACTCGCTGGGTATAGGAACTGAGATCCATAAAAGGGTTGAAAATAAGATCCACCTGATCGAGAGCCTGGTTTATGTCGAGATCTGGATCACCGGTCATTGCCCTTTTCACCATCCAGGTGCCCACGTCCAGGGCCAGCTCCGAATCAGTAAAGGCTGGTATGTAGATGGGCACTCCCTTGAGGTAAGCGTTCTGCAATATTCCCGGCTTGTCGGTATTTTCCGCCAACCACTTACCTAACTCCCGGCAAAATATCTCGGAGCTTATGGGCACAGTAGTGTCCATTTTGTCTAAGATGCCACTGATAATCTTTTCCGCACGATCCAGGTTCTTTTCCAGTTCCAGAGTGTCATATATCCGGTTGTACCCACGACGGTAAAGGGCAGCATCATCAAAGCGATTGTCATGTTTAAAATGGGTCATGCCGGCAGCTTCCACAAACCCGTGGGCCATGAGCGCTCCAGTGGTAATGATAATATCCAGCCAACCCCAGTCGATCATGTCGCAAATGAGTAGACCCATCTTTGCCACTGTCATGGCCCCTGAAAACGTACCCACTACCCTGCAGTCGGGATCGGACACCATCTCGGCTAGTACCTCAGCCGATTCACCTAAGTTCCTGCCAGTAAAGGCGGTCTTTTTCATTTGCTTGAAAAGCTGATCAAAGTCTTCGGCGTTTTTCACGTCCAAACTTTCCAAAGGCTGCAAGCGGTCTTCCACGCCATCACCAAAATCAGCTGATGCCCTTCTTTTGTCTTTAGCCATTCATTCTCCTTCCGGACAATTCATCAATTGCTATTTTATAAAAAATAGACTCTCAACATCTGAACTCCAAATAATGCAAACTCCAGCCCGTAGCTAAAAAGCTTGGCACATAGCAGATAGTGAAAGCCTTATCGGGCGGGGCTAAACCCCGCCCCTACAGTGCTAATTGTCAAAGCTCACTTTTTACTTCTCGTTCGTCTCGCAAAACTCAGCTTCCCAAACTTAGCCAAAGAGTAAAAGTAACTGCCGAAACCAGCGTGGTTACCGAGATAGCAGCCGTAGCCATGTCAGCATCTCCCGCCATTTCAGAGGCCATAACATAGGATACGGTGGCACTAGGCGAGGCCAGCAGGATGAGTGCGGGTAGATAATCTACTCTATGCAATTCCAGAAGATAGAATAAAATTAAGCCACTTGCCGGGAGAAGTAACAACTTGAGAAGGGCGATCAAGGCTGTAAGCCGCAGTTGCTGTCTCATCTGGGCGAAAGATATGGAGGTGCCTATCACCAGAAGGGCCAGGGGCAAGGCCATACCACTCAGGATCCTCAGGCTGCGATCCAAAATAACGGGCAGACCCAGTCGCAGAAGGGAAAAAGCCATACCCGCCATGGCCGAAATAATCACAGGGTTAAGTAAGACCCGGCGAACAAGAGAGAGCGTAGAAACCTTCTGCTCTGGATCTTTGTTGAAACGACTGAGCGCCACTACCGCCAGAAAATTTTGCAACAGCATGACAAAGCCGGCGAGGATGCTGGCTCGGGTGAAACCCTCGTTACCAAGGAAGTAAAAGGCTACGGCCAGACCAATGTAACCCAGGTTTCCGTGGAAGCTGCATTGCAGAAAACTCCCCACTCGGTGTCGCTCTAGCTTGATTCCCCGTGCCAAAATTAAGCCGGCCAGAGCCACGAGAATCAATGGTGCCAGGGTTGCTGCCACCAAAACCAGGCTGAAATGTTGGAGGAACTCGGCCTCGGCAATCTCGCGAAAGATCATGGCCGGTATGGCAACATAGTAAACAAGGCGATTGGCAGGTTTGACAAAGCCTTCCTGCATGAAATCCAGCCGGCGTAGACTCCAGCCTAGCAAGATGATCACGAAGATGGGCAAGATTGTTTTGAGGATTTCGGCCACGAGATTCTCTATGCGGGCACAGCCCTCGACAGGCTCAGCCCTATTATCAGCAAGCAAGGCTTGCTCCTACAAAAAACTCAAGCATTCTAGCACGGATGCTTTCACCTGAGAATTAAGAATCCAGTATCCAGTATCCAGAATCCGAAATCCAAAATCCGCAATCACTTCCCTATGCTCTATGCCTTCTTCTGCTGGACAACGCTGGGTACTTCTGGTAAGAGTACAGTCTGGTTAAAATAACCCGCATATCTCACGAATCGCCGTCTCGTGAAATATGCGGGTTAAAAGTCGGGACGTGGCTCAGCCTGGTAGAGCGCTGCGTTCGGGACGCAGAAGTCGCTGGTTCGAATCCAGTCGTCCCGACCACAAAAAATTATAATTATCTTGGCAACTTAAGTTGCCAGAGCAACCCGGATTTGGCTCATTGTGCCCAAAATTGTGCCTATTCGGGTTGCTCTTTTTTTTGGTCGCTTCACCGTACTGTCTCTCAAAGGCTGAGCCGTCGTGTCTTGTGAGGTTGGGAATGTAGCGGCCGTA
>JAJDNT010000223.1 GCA_022340515.1 Deltaproteobacteria bacterium | reverse complement strand
GACCGTGGTTGATCCCAAAACCTACCGCATCCTTCAGGCCAACGAAACCTTTCACTCTCGGGTTGGGCTAGAACCCTCCAAGGCAGTGGGACTGAGGTGCCACGATATTATCGTCGACAGCCCCACACCCTGTAAAGAACTGGGCATTAACTGTCCAATGGAGGAGACTATCCGTACCAAACGTCCGGCTTTATCGGACAAAGTCTATCCCGATGCAAAGGGCATGGATCGGATGCTCGAAGTTGCCACCTATCCCCTTCTTGATTCTCAAGGGGAGATAAGCTCTATCATTCGGTTGGAGCGGGATGTTACGGAAAAAAGGAGAATGGAGGAGGCCCTGGCTTTCCGTTCCAAAGAATTACAGAAGACCCAACATCAGCTGGAAACACTCTTCGAGCTCTCTCGCCAGGTCAGTGACAAAGGTTCTCTTCCAGAGTTGATTGAATTCATCCAGGGAATTGCACAAGAGCTCTTTCCCGACTCAGACCTTCTCCTTTTCTTGTTGGATTCAGAAAGCAAAGGTTTGTTGCCATTGGCCGATGTTCTTTCGCATGGGATGGAGCCTTCTCATCGCGCCCAAGAACAAATCGAGCGAGCTGAATTAGTTGTAGATTTCCTTCAATATCTGAAAACTCTCGATAAACACAAGACAATCAGTTCTGGGCACAATAATGACATTCCCTCCTTCCTGAAAGTAATTTCAAAGAGCTATGGCAGCTGGTTTGGCCTGCCCATCTCTTCACCACACCAATGCATTGGCTATTCCGTCTTGGGCTCGACAAATCATCAAGAATACCCACGGGAGGATTTGCAGTTTCTCCTGACTTTCTTCAGC
The DNA here is from genome assembly GCA_022340515.1 of Deltaproteobacteria bacterium. Classification (GTDB taxonomy): domain Bacteria; phylum Desulfobacterota; class Syntrophobacteria; order BM002; family BM002; genus BM002. The sequence continues at coordinate 2,712 of JAJDNT010000223.1, read as the reverse complement.
CAAATAGCTGGATACGTCCGTCATCTTATTGTGCACCAAACTGAAATAGACCATCTCCGCGAAAAAGTAGCCGAAAAGACCTCGCACGGAAAAATTATCGGTCAGAGTGATGAGATGCAGAGGATCTATGAACTGATTGATCTGGTGGCCGCTTCTGACGCAACCGTACTGATCACGGGCGAGAACGGTACAGGCAAAGAACTGGTCGCCCAAGCCATCCACAGGCAAAGTCACCGCCGAAAAGGGCCCTTTATCGCTGCCAACTGCTCAGCCTATTCGCCCACCCTTTTGGAGAGTGAGCTCTTCGGCCATGAGAAAGGAGCCTTTACCGGCGCGATCAAGAGAAAAATGGGGCGCATAGAACGTGCCAAGGGAGGGACCCTTTTTCTTGATGAAATTGGGGATATTGCTGCGGCCACTCAAGTCTTATTGCTCAGATTTCTCCAGGATCACTCCTTTGAACGAGTAGGTGGGGAGGAAACCCTCGAGGCTGACGTACGGGTCCTGGCTGCGACCAATCGCGACCTCTACCGTGAGGTTGAACAAGGAAGATTTCGGGATGACCTTTATTACAGACTGAACGTCATCTCTATACACTTACCTCTTCTCCGCGATCGTATAGAAGACATTCCCCTTCTAGCCAAACATTTTCTTAACAAGTACACCATCAAAGAGGGCAAGGCGATCCACTCCTTCTCATCCGGTGCTATGCAACTCCTCATGGATTACGAATGGCCTGGCAATGTCCGCCAATTGGAAAACGCCGTAAGCCACGCTGTTATTCTCGCCCAGGATTCCATGGTGGAGAGAATGCATCTGCCCCATTTTCTCAAACAAGTCCCGGCAGATCAGCCCTCCACCTCTCTTGCCGAAAACGAGCGGCGCTTGATTCTCGGCGTGCTGCAGGAAAACAACTGGAACAAACATGAGGCGGCTCGACGCCTCAAGATTAGTCGTAGCACTTTGTACAGCAAGATCCGACGCTATCGTCTCGATAAAGGAATCCGTTCTGTTTGAGATACGAACATAATGGGGTCCTTTTCTTGACAGTACAGAAAACCTTAAGTTGACTGAACATAGAGTAATATTCCAGAAAAACAGGGTCCGATTTTATACGGTAATGGCCATTTCCCCTAAGTTCCCACCCCACCTCAGCCTCAAGACTCTATTCTCCACCAGCCATTAACTATTTAAAATCACACCACATTAAAACATACGATAAAAAGTAGCCTCGTTGATCTATTCCTGGCAGGAAACTTGTAATACCTACAAGAAAACGCAAGCCATTTTTCTTCTTATTCGCTCGTAAGCATCCGCTGTAGATATTAAATCAAGAGTAAGTGGACTCCAAAGCCTGCTGAATTTCAGGTCAACTCCTTCAGCGGTGAACCAAAGGCTGGGTCATAGCTGCTCTTACCGCTTAATTGACCCAATTCAGTATATAACCGTTTGCCCTATCAGAAAGGAGGTGAGAACTAAAATATAAAGACCGCCTCCTCCCAGTTAAGGTTTCTATCTAAGGTGAAGTGATCTTGCAGATATGGGTTAGCGAACCTGGTTACCAACTAGGGGAGGAATGTGGCATTGGTTTCAGAAAAACCAACAGATGGGAGGTCAAAACATGGCAGAAAAGAAAGATGTAGAAATAAACAGCAGGGCCGACACCATCGATCTGATGCATCCGGACATCAGGCCCTGGCCGGTGACACCCGCCCCACCACCGGAAGAAGTAGCAAAGGTGTATGCCAGAAGGAAGGCGGAGGATTTCGGCAAATGGTGTGAGGACAACCTCAGGTATGAGTACTGCTTTGCTAAACCTGAGGCCCTGCAAGGAATGAGATTTGTCTGTGTAGGTCTTTGGAGAATGGCCCACAAGTTCTGTGGCGGCCTGCTCTGCGAGGCCGGGGCCGAGGTAATCAACATCGAGCCCCCGGAAGGAGACCCTGCGAGGCAACTCACTCCCTTTGGCAGGGAAGAGTACATGCTCGAGAGCAAGATCACGGGCGAGAAGTGCGGCCTGGACTTCATCCACGAGATGAGGGGCCAGAAGTCCGTAACTCTTAACCTCGAGAGCGAGGAAGGAAAAGCAATCTACAAAAAGCTGGTGGGCATGGCCGACGGGGTGATCGATGAGATGCCCCCGGGCTACATGGACAGCCTGGGTCTGGGCTACCGGCACCTTTCCAAGAAGCTCCCCCGGCTGGTCTACCTGAATCTGGCCGTACGCGGCACCTGGGGACCCTACAAGGACAAGCTGTCCAAGTTCGGCCAGTGGACCCTTGATCCCTTCGGCGGCTGCTCCAACGCCTTCGTCCACAACACCGGCTTCCCTCAGGACCAGCTCCCCAGAGAGGCTGGCGGCTCCCCCACCCGCTCCGGTGTGTGGTTTGCGGATTTTGTCGCCGGCGAGCAGGGGGCCAATACCCTGCTGGCGGCTCTTTACTGGAGGAATGAGTTCACCGGTGAAGGCCAGTTCTGCGAGGTCACCGGTGCTGAGAGCCAGATGGACATTTTGGATTTTGACATCAGCTGGTACGGCTTCAACGCCTCCATCAAGGCGAGAACCGGCGGCTGGGACCCCAACCTCAACCAGTACGAGTGGAACCCCTGCCGGGATGGTTACATGATGATCGGCGGTCAGACCGACCGGCTGTGGTACCGTATCGGCATGTGCATTGAGCGGGACTTCCCCCAGTTTGGCCGGTTGATCCA
>JAJDNT010000057.1 GCA_022340515.1 Deltaproteobacteria bacterium | reverse complement strand
AACTTGCCATTGCTGAATACAAAGGAGTTCTCGAGCTGAATCCAAAAGAGCAAAAGGCTATGTTATGGTTGGCCTCCCTGTACGCTGCACAGAGTCAATATGCAGAGGCTGCTGAAGTCCTGAAAAATCTGGTGGAGCTGGACCCCGAAAATCCGGTAGCAAATTATTATCGTGCCCGCATGGAGCTAGAGCTGAAAAATTATGATGAAGCTGAAAACTATTATATAAAGGCTCTGGAAATTCGCCCGGACCTCGAAATGGCTCTCATGGATTTGGCATATGTGTACGAAGTGCAGAACCGATTTGAGGATGCGGAGAAAACATACGAGAAGATTCTAACATTCGACCCGGAGAATAGACAGGCTCATACACGCCTGGGAGATCTCTATTTGCGGCAGAATAATTACCGTGGGGCTTTGGCCGAGTATCAAAGAATAACTGAGCCTGAGGAAAAGGGCTTGGAGATGCGGAGTAAGATCGGCCTCATTCATTTGGAGCTAGGAGAATTCGACCAGGCCATAGAGGTGTTTAGCGCTTTGCTGGCGGGACAACCTGAAAACGGGCAGATCAGATATTATCTGGCAATAGCCCATGAAGAAAATGGCGATCTTGAGGAAGCTTTGGCACAGTTCGAAGCGATTCCTTCTGATGGGCCCTATGGGATTAAAGCCAAGATACACTCCGCCTTTATCCAGGAAAAGAAAGGGAATATAGAAGAGGCCATTGTCACTCTCCAGCAAGTGATAGCTGATTACCCTGACGAAGAGGATGGTTACCTCTATTTGGGAAATATGTATGAAAACCTGGATCGATTTGCAGAGGCAGAGGAAATTCTTAAACAGGGACTGGAGATGGTCCCAAATCGGGAGCGGCTTCATTTTCGTCTTGGAGTAGTATTGGATAAATTGGGAGAGCGTCAGGGTAGCATTGCTGAGATGGAGAAAGTAATAGCCTTGGACCCCAATCATGCCAACGCACTCAATTACCTGGGGTACACCCTCGCAGAAATGGGGATCAGATTAAATGAGGCGGAGGGGCTTATTAAGCGTGCTCTGGAAATGAGACCTGACGATGGCTATATCACTGACAGTCTGGGCTGGGTTTATTTCAAAATGGGCCGCCATGATGATGCCCTGGTCTACATCCGGAAAGCTCTCGAGAAACTTCCCGAAGATCCGCTGATTACGGAACATCTGGGGGACACCTATATGGCTCTCGGCAAATGGCGTGAGGCACGGGAGGCTTATGAAAAGGCCTTACGCTTGGGTCACGAGAACCCAGGTCAGTTAGAAAGTAAAATCGAGCAGAGCAGAAGAAAAGCAAACAATAAAGAGGCCCGGTAAGTCAAGACCTGGTTTATTGCCAGTCAAGAGAGCCGTGGAGGCCGGGCTAGTCCCCCGCTAGTCAAATGATATGACTATTGTATCGTTACCGCTCAGAAGTCTGCTGCTATACAACTGCTTTGTCTTTCTTCTTATCTCGTGTGCCAGGAAACTACCCACCTTCGAGCCGGCAGATATCCCACCCTCTGTGGTTGTAGAACATCTGGAAGAAAGAACAGAGCAGCTCCGAAGTTTTCGTGCAGTTGGTTCGATTCGGGTTAAGGGCGAGAAACAGCGCTGGTCGGGCAGGGCCTTTCTCCTGACACAGCTTCCAGGTTCGTTGCGGCTGGAAGTTTTAAGCTTTTTTGGACAGCCGGTCCTTTATGCAGCGAGCGATGGCTACCAATTTATGATCTGGGAGCCCGGTAACAACCGGGCCTATCAAGGGTTAGCGACCCAAGGGACTTTAGCTCGACTTATCAACTTCCACCTCCATGATCAGGACGCACTAATCCTTCTGGCCGGCGGTGTGCCTACAGAGGACCAAGTAGGAAAGAAGCTTTTCAAATTGCCGGATAATGGGAAGATGTTGCTGCAACTCGAGGATGCTTCTTCGCGGCTGACACAGAGGGTTTGGCTTGAAGGCGAGAGCCTGGTTGCCACACGGATTGAGCGGATGCGAGGTAATGAACTGGAGCTGGAGGCCACGTTTTCAGACTTCATGGACATCAAGGGATGGTTTTATCCAAAAAACATTGTGATGGAGGGAGCCAATACGAGTGTGAGTATCCATTATGAGGAAATCAGCGTAAACGAAAGCCTGGATCAAGCTGTTTTTCACCTTAATCTTCCCGAAGGGGTAGAGATCATTCCCCGGTAGTTCCAACCCCAAACCACTTGGCTCTCCTCTCTCCTCAAGTAGTGGAAAGGTAGTCGTCTAAAGTCGATGCAGCGATTTGTTGCCGATCGCATGCTAGGAAAATTAGCGAAGTGGCTGAGAGTCCTCGGCTGCGATGTGGTCTATTTGAAAGGGGCTGCCGAGGAGGAAATTCTTGAGAAACTTCAGGAAGGCCGCACGCTGCTGACAAGAAACCGTAGGGCACGGTCATGGCAGGGTAAGGGTAGAGTTTTTGTTGTAAAGGACAATGATCCCAAAATACAGCTGCGTGAGGTAGTAAAGGGCTTGGGACTCCGGGATTTGGACCGTGCTATCTTCAGTCGCTGCCTAAGCTGCAATCACTCTCTTGACAAAGTAGGTAGAGAAGAGGTCCGTCAGGAGGTACCTGAGTACATCTACCAAACGCAAAAAGAGTTTCATCGCTGTAACAATTGCGGCAGAATATACTGGCCCGGGAGTCATGCAGTGAGAATGCGTCAACAGTTAAGGGAGATACTAAAAGATTAAAATGCTAGATACAGGACACTAGCTGCTGGATCCTGGATACTGGCTGTGGCGAGCTACTACCTGGTCTGAAAATTTTAGACATTTTAAATCATTTTAGTTCATTTTAGGCAATTGACTTAAGGAGAGGCTGTAATACCTATGGTGGGGAATATGTTGCACAAATCTTGGCTGTGGCTTTACTCTTTGCTTCGTACTTTCCTTTACTGGTTGAGCAAAGTGACAATGGGCAGTGGCACTAGAATCCGTCGCCGCCTACTAAAAGTCAGGGAGAAAAAATCACTGTTGAAAATGGGTCGACGTATTCAGGAGTTGCATCAAACCGGTGAGAATGATTGGCCCGGAGACAGCAAGGTGGAAGAAATTATCCAGGAACTCGAGGATTGCAGTCGAAAAAGAGAGGAGCTGAAATCCCGTTTGCAGGAGAGGCAAGACCGTTTTAGGGAGAAGGTGCGGAAGCTAAAAGAGAAGGAAAGCGAGATCGAGGCTAGAGGGGAAGAATAGACCCTTAAGGGTAAAGGAAATCCATATTCAAAGTTTCAAGTCCCAGGTTCGAAGTTTGCAGCCTGCTAGATAAGCCAAATTGAAAACCTGTAACCTTGAACTTTAAACTTTGAACTCATCGCAAGATCAGTCAGGTGAGCCGCAATCACTGGGATCACCCTGGATTTTGTCCAGGGCGTGATCAAGGGCGGGGAGTAAGACTTGCATATTTTCCCGTGCTCCTTTGAGGCTGCCGGGAAGGTTAATGATTAGTGTTTGCCCTCTAACTCCTACCACGGCACGTGAAAGCATGGCATGAGGGGTCTTTGCCAGGCTGCTTAATCTCATGGCTTCAGCCATACCTGGCACTTCGCGGTCTATGACCGCAAGGGTAGCATCCGGTGTCACGTCCTGGGGGCTAACACCGGTGCCACCAGTGGTGACCACCAGATCCAGACAGGATTCGTCGGCAAGGTGGCGGAGTCGTTGTTCCAGCAGTTGCTGATCGTCTGGTAGCACCTCAACCTTGGCTATTGAAAATCCAGCCTTGCCTAGAATTTCCCTGAGCATAGGTCCGCTTTGGTCCTCCCGCTCACCTCTGGACCCCTTGTCACTAATGGTCAATATTGCCGCTCGCCGCATACCCACCGTTTACCCCTAAAATCACCCTAATGGTGCAGAGTCATTGCGAGGAAAAATCGCAAGAGAGGAATGCCGCCGCGGGCGGTGTACTATCGCGGTAGCTCAGCGGTTTTTGCTGGTTTGGGTTTGCAGCATTAGGGTTCGATTTACTTAACACCCTTTTTGATGAGAACTCTGTTCGCAGCAGCAGTCAAGACGCTGGAGACACCCTTACTTTTGGACAATCTTTTGAGATCCGAGATCATCAGTGTTCCAATAAGTCTGAGTCCGACGGAAAGGGGTGTTTTAGGATTATTTGCCAGAGCCAAACGGACTTGGTAATTCTTCATCCAGTCCCGGTTAGTGGCAATCTTACGAAGTAACTCTTCGCCCACATTGCGTGAATTAGCAACGGCAACAATCTCTTGCTCTGTTATCCGTGGGCTGTCAAGTACCGCTTCCTGAATCTGTTTATTGCTGTCCTTGATGAGAATGCTGCGGGCCTCTTTGTCGCCGCTCATGGCGAGCTTGACCTTTTCAGGAACCGGCAAGTCTTGAATTTCTTGATATCGGCTTTTGGACCTTTTCTCTTCCTTTGCCTGCTGTGGAGTTGCAGGTGCACGTTGGGCAGCTGTGCGCTCGGCTGCAACTAGCAGTTCCTCGGGCAGTCCTTTGCTCTTTGCCAGCACTGCGAGATCTGCGTCCCGGAGGGTGGTCACCAGTTTGAGGGCAAGGGGAAGGGGAGTCATAGGATTATTTACTAATGCCAGACGGACCTGGTAATTCTTCAACCATGCGCGGTTGGTGGCAATCTTCCGAAGTAAAACAGAACTGATCTTGGGCGATTTGGCAAAAGCAACAATCTCTACTTCAGTGATGCGGGGACTGTCAAGCACCGCCTCTTGAACCTGAGTATTACTATCTCTGACCAGAATGGCGCGTAACTCCCTGCTGCCGGTCTGGGCCAATTGTCTTTTTTCAGAAACAGGTAAAGCCAATATCTGCTGGATTCGGCTATTGGTTAAATGGACTTTATCGGTCGCCGCAGGCTTGTCCGTCTCATCCATTATTACGCCCCTTAATCTTCTCTCTCCTTTTGAGCTTCTGCTATCAACTGTTCCTGCAAGTGAGCGGGTACTTCATCATAATGGGAGAGTTTCATAGTGAACATGCCCCGTCCACCGGTTTTAGAGCGAAGGTCAGGAGCATATTTAAGTAATTCCGCCATTGGTACGAGGGCTCTCACTATCTGGTTCCTTCCCTTGCTGTCCATACCCAGTACCTTACCGCGTCTGGAGTTTAGGTCGCCGATTACATCACCCATATTCTCATCCGGGACCGTCACTTCCACCTCCATAACCGGCTCAAGCAAGGTAGGTTGCGCTTCTGCTACTCCTTTCTTGAAGCACATGGAGGCTGCAATCTTGAAGGCCATTTCTGAGGAGTCAACTTCATGGGATTTACCATCGTAAAAGCGCACTTTGAAATCCACCACTGGATAGCCTGCCCGCACTCCGGTCTGCATGGCCTCGGTAATTCCTTTTTCCACCGCAGGAACAAAACCGCGGGGCACATTCATGCCCACCAGGGCATTTTCGAATTCAAATCCCGTGCCACGATCGAGGGGAGCGAGATCAAAGTGCACTTCTGCAAATTGACCCCGACCGCCAGTTTGCTTCTTATGCCTGTAAACGATACCCTTTACTGGCTTTTTAATGGTTTCAAGGTATGGAACCTTTGGCGGGGAAAGATTGACCTCCACCCCGAACTTCCGCTTGAGTTTATCCATGGTGGCTTCAATGTGAATTTCACCCATACCGGAGAGAATTGTCTCCCTGGTTTGCTCTTCCCGGCGTACCTTTAGAGTAGGATCCTCTTCCATCAATCGAGCCAGAGAGGAAAAAATCTTCTCCTCATCCCCTTTACTTTTTGGCTGTACTGCCATTGAGACAATAGGCTCCATAATTCGGATAACTGGGAAAAGGATAGGCTTACTCGGATCGCAAAGGGTATCGCCGGTGAGAGTTTCTTTCAATTTGGCAACGGCAACGATCTCTCCTGGCCCTGCACTTGCAATATTCTGCTGGTTCTTGCCCTGCATGAGTAGCAGCGAACCGAAGCGCTCCTTTGCCTCTTTATTGGCATTATAGAAATTGCCATCAGCTGACAGGGTCCCCGAAAAAATGCGTATGACCGTAAGCCGACCGGCATAAGGATCACTGACTGTTTTAATTACCTGGGCGCTCAATGGTTCTCCTGCCTCAGGTTTACGCATTTCTTCTTCCTTGCTTTTGGGGTTTATCCCGGCTTTTTCGCCCCGGTCTTTGGGGCTGGGAAGACATTGGACAACGAGATCCAAAATCATCTGGGTACCCATGTTCTTAGTGGCTGAGCTACAGGTAATAGGAACTACCTCACCGTCAATGCAGCCGCTGCGCAATCCATTGAGGAGTTCTTTGTCGGTGAGCTCCTCGCCCTCTAGGTACTTTTCCAGCAAAGTATCATCGGATTCGGCTATACGTTCAATTATTTGTTCACGATGAGTTTCCACCAGATCAGCCATATCCTCCGGAACATTGGTCTCTTTCATTTTTCCGCTTCCATCATCTTGGAACTCGTATGCCTTTCCTCCAAGAAGGTCTACAACACCTTTGAAGGATTCAGCAGAACCAATGGGGAGGTGCACCGGGGTAGCCTTGTCACCAAAAATTTCCTTAATCTCATTGACTACTTTAAAGAAATCAGCACGCTCACGGTCCATTTTATTTATGGTTATTATGCGAGGCAAATTGATATCGTCGGCGAATTCCCAAACTTTCTCTGTCTGGACTTTTACTCCGTCAATGGCATCAATGACTACCAACGCGCCGTCAGCCCCGCTTAGGCAGGTTTGCGTATCCGCAAGGAAATTAAAATCTCCCGGTGTGTCGATGATGGTAATGGGTGACTTTTTCCAGACGAAACTGCAAAAAGAGGAACTTATGGTTATTTGTCTGGCAATCTCTTCGGCTTCGTAGTCTAATATAGAAGTGCCATCGTCCACCTTGCCCAGTCTATTGGTACTACCAGTGTTAAAGAGCATCGCTTCCGCTAGGCTTGTTTTGCCTGCACCCCCATGGGAAATTATTCCTACTGTTCTCAGATTGGCTATGTCTTTACTCATGGACACTCCTCTCCGGCGTTATTGTAGATTAGGTTATGCCTGTCAGGGCGATTGACGAGCCTGTGGGATTGGATTTTGAATACGGAAGGGTATTCACAGGTAAACTGGTCCGTCTTAAGTCGCCTTCTTCTGTTTACTAATTAAGGGGTTGTTACCTTATTGCAAAACCTGACAAAGAGGTAACATGTGAAATTACCTCAGCGCAGAAATCAAAGTCAAGAAAAAGTTTGGCACCCACTTTTTCGTTGATTCTTTTTCTGGCACTGTGATAAATATTATGTTTTCCACTATTTATCCGGAGAAAGCCGCGGTGAAGAAAGCGCTTCAGGACTTCCTCCAATATCTCAAGGTGGAGAAAAACTACTCGGACCACACCTTGAGAAATTATGAGAGTGATCTCCGTCAGTTTATCGGCTTCCTGGGAGAAAGGAGCGAGGACAAGAGCGCGTCAGGTCCTATAGTTCCGCAACGGGTGGGCCATTTAGATGTTCGTGCCTATCTTGCTTCGCTATATCGGCGAAATGCCAAAAGTTCTGTAGGGAGGAAGCTGTCTGCTCTCAGATCTTTTTTCAAATACCTGGTCAGACAGGGTGAGATTAAACAGAATCCTGCAGACATGGTTTCCGCCCCTAAAATGGGAAAGGCCATTCCCGATTTTTTGTCGGTGGACGAAACCTTCCAGCTCATGCACGGTCCGGATACCGATAATGCAATGGGAAGTCGTGATCGGGCAATTCTTGAAATCCTCTATTCGTGCGGCCTGAGGGTAAGTGAACTGACATCCTTGAATTTGGATAGTGTCGATCTGGAACTGGGAATTCTTCGGGTCATGGGCAAGGGAAACAAGGAAAGGGTGGTCCCCGTGGGCAGCAAAGCAGGAGAGGCACTGTCCGGCTACATGAAAAAAAGGGAGGAATTGCTAAGCAGGCAGTCGGAACATGGCGCACTATTTCTGAACAATCGCGGCGGTAGATTAAGTTCCAGGAGTATAGCACGCTTGCTAAAGAAACACATGCTGAGATGTAACATAGGTAGACCACTGAGTCCCCACGGACTCAGGCACAGCTTTGCTACTCATTTACTCGATGCCGGAGCCGACCTCAGAGCGGTGCAGGAAATGCTGGGCCACGTGAGTTTATCTACTACGCAGCGTTACACTCATCTGAGTGTGGACAAGCTCATGGCTGAGTACGATAAGGCACACCCACGCAGCCGGCTGCAGAAGTCCAAGGAACCAAAAACAGGGGAAGATTAGATTTTTTCAGACACGGAGCGAGAGTAAGGTTGCTGCCGGCTGCGACTAGGCAGTAAGCACTAAACACTAGGCACAGAAAGGCGAGACGGCGCCTCGGGGAAAAGACAACAGATGACAGACGACAGCAGACAACATCTGGAAAATTTTGAATTTTTAAATCCGCAATCCGAGATCCTAAATCCGAAATTCCAAAGTGCTTAGTGCTTAGTCCCTAGTGCCTAGTGGTAGAAGATGGAAACGCTCGACAAGGGGAATTACTCATGAAAGGTACAACCATACTGGTAGTTCGCCGTGGATCCCAAGTGGTGGTTGCAGGCGATGGACAGGTGACTATGGGAGATACGGTTTTAAAACACCATGCCCGTAAGGTCCGTCGCCTCTTTCAGGGAAAAGTTATAGCCGGATTCGCTGGTGCTACCGCTGATGCCTTTACACTCTTCGAGCGATTTGAGGGCAAACTGGAGCAATACAGCGGCAACTTGCGCAGAGCTGCAGTTGAACTGGCCAAGGATTGGCGTACCGACAGAATGCTTCGTCGCCTCGAAGCCTTGGTGGCTGCGGTTGACCAAGAGAGCTCTCTTGTCATCTCGGGCAACGGCGACGTGATAGAACCGGATGACGGCCTACTGGCCATTGGTTCTGGTGGACCGCAAGCACTGGCAGCGGCTCGTGCTCTTGCTAGACACAGTGATCTCAATGCTCGCCAGATTGCCGAAGCCGCAATGGAAATAACGGCAGAAATCTGTGTATACACCAACAATCATTTTGTTTTTGAAGAGCTTACAGAAGACAACCATGGAATTGACTCCACCTGAAATAGTCAGGGAACTGGACAAATATATTGTTGGCCAGAATGACGCCAAACGTTCTGTGGCCATCGCTCTGAGAAACCGTTGGCGACGGCAGCAGGTGCCAGAGCATCTGCGGGACGAGATTGCGCCTAAGAATATCATCATGATTGGCCCAACAGGAGTGGGCAAGACCGAAATTGCCAGACGCTTAGCTTCACTGGCCAATTCACCTTTTCTAAAGGTTGAAGCCTCCAAATTCACCGAAGTGGGATATGTGGGACGGGACGTTGAGTCCATGGTTCGTGATCTCTGCGAACTGGCAGTCAATATGGTGAGGGGGGAAGAACAGGAACAGGTGATGGCCAGGGCGGCTGAGATTGCGGAGGAAAAGACCCTAGATATCTTACTGCCGGGCGAAAGAGACCAAGAGTACCCAGCCGAGGTTGACCTCAATGGGGTTGCCAAAGCTAATCAGGCTGGGGGGACGACTGTTTCAGAAACTCGGGAGAAGCTTCGCCGGCTGTTGCGGGAAGGAAGGTTTGACCAGCGTTTCGTTGACTTGGAGGTAAGCGATAGAAATCACCCCATGATCGAAATCTTCAGCAGTGCAGGACTGGAGGAGATGGACATCAACTTGCGGGAGATGTTGGGCAACGTGATGCCTCGCCGCACCAAGCGACGGAAAGTTAAGGTGCCTGAAGCGCTGGAGATTTTGACCCAGGAAGAGGCCCAGCGATTGATCGACATGGACAAAGTAATCAAATTGGCCATTGAAAGGGTAGAGCATTCGGGCATAATCTTTCTGGATGAAATAGACAAAATAGCCTCCAGGGAAAGCACTAAGGGTCCTGATGTCTCGCGGGAAGGAGTACAGCGGGACCTGTTGCCCATTGTGGAAGGTTCAACGGTCAACACCAAGTACGGAATGGTCAGAACCGATCACATTCTCTTTATTGCTTCTGGAGCATTTCACGCCACCAAACCAGCAGATCTTATTCCAGAACTCCAGGGACGATTCCCCATTAGAGTGGAACTGGATGCGCTTGGAAAGGAGGAGTTTGTCCGTATTTTGAAAGAGCCTGAGAATGCTTTGACCACACAATATGAAGCTTTGATGGACACAGAAGGTATTGAGCTTGTTTTTCAGGAGGATGCCATCGAGGAGGTTGCCCAGATAGCCCATGACGTCAACGCTCGCACAGAGAACATTGGCGCTAGACGACTCCACACGGTGATGGAGCGACTCCTCGATGATGTTTCTTTTAACGCCCACGAATTGAAGGGGCAGCAGATCCTAATAACCAGAAAGTATGTACAAGAAAAACTTCAGGAGATTGTCAAGGACGAGGATCTCAGCCGGTATATTTTGTGATCAGCTCTCGGCTGTCAGCCGTCAGCTGTAAGCCAAAAAAGGGCGAAGGTTAGAAATTATATTATGTATGTTCCTTTGACGAATCTAGGGACTTTGTTCTAAATCTTTGTTGTTGCTGAAAGCTGATCACTGACCGCCGAATGCTCATGAGACCATGGAAAAATTAATAGAAAAAGCAAACATTCTGATCGAGGCGCTGCCATGGATGAGGCAGTTTTACCAGAGAACCATTGTAATCAAGTATGGCGGTCATGCCATGGTGGACGAGCGCCTAAAGGATAGTTTTGCGCAGGACATTGTCTTGCTCAAGTATGTCGGCATCAACCCGGTAGTGGTTCATGGGGGAGGGCCGCAGATTGGTCAAACTCTAGCAAGACTGGGTAAAAAGTCTGACTTCCTTGAGGGTATGAGAGTTACCGACAGAGAAACCATGGATGTGGTTGAAATGGTACTGGTGGGGAAAGTCAATAAAGAAATAGTTGCTCTTATAAACCAGCATGGCGGCCAGGCCGTGGGTCTTAGCGGTAAAGACGGGCGGTTAATTCAAGCCCGAAAGCTACAACTTTACCGAGATCAAGAAGGGGACAAGCCTCCCGAACTCATCGATTTGGGCATGGTGGGTGAAGTGGAGGCCATTCAAGCTGGAGTGATTAAGACCTTGGAAGCAAGCAGATTCATTCCAGTCATAGCCCCTGTAGGCGTGGGATCTCAAGGTGAGACCTACAACATAAACGCCGATCTCGTGGCAGGTAAGCTAGCCCCGGCTCTCCAGGCAGTAAAATTGATCCTCCTCACGGATGTGCCGGGTGTATTAGACGCTGACGGCAAACTCATATCCAGTTTGGACACGAACCAGGCGGAAAAACTAAGCAAAGAGGGAGTTCTCAAGGGGGGAATGATCCCCAAAGTGCGCTACGCCATCGAGGCTGTTAAAGATGGAGTTGACAAGGCTCACATAATTGACGGCAGGATTCAACATGCCGTGCTCCTAGAGATTTTCATGGACCGCGGTATAGGGACGGAGATAATTCCCGCCGAGCGCTAGGGGCATAGAGCATAGAGCAGATTTCGAATTGCGGATTGCGGATTTCGAATTTAGGATGTGAGATGTGAAATGTGAAATACGGTTTACCGTTCACCGTTTACCATTTACGACATAACGATTTTAACGACTTGAACGATTTCGCCTATGGGGGACGAAAAGGTAGCTATGGACAGTCAAAATCTCATGGAACAATCGCGAAATCATATCTGCCAGACCTATAATCGCTACAATCTGGCCCTTGCCCGTGGTAGCGGCTGTTACCTGTGGGATCAGGAAGGTCGGCAATATCTGGACTTCCTTGCTGGCATAGCCGTGTGCAGTCTTGGACACTGCCCCAGGGAGATCGCCCAGGTGATGTATGAGCAGGCTCAGCAACTGGTGCATGTCTCAAACCTTTACTACACGGAACCCCAGGTCAGATTGGCCGAAGCTCTTACTAACAGTTGTTTTGCTGATAAAGTCTTTTTTTGTAACAGTGGTGCCGAGGCTAACGAGGCAGCGATCAAGCTGGCACGGAAATACTCCCGCAAAGGTTATGGCCCTGGCCGCCATGGTATCATCACCATGAAGAATTCTTTCCACGGGCGCACCTTGGCCACGCTTTCTGCCACTGGTCAGCAAAAGATTCAGGAAGGATTCGAACCTTTAGTTGACGGATTTCGTTACGTGGAGTTCGATAACCTGGATGCGGTGGCCGAGGCCATTGACAAAACCGTCTGTGCAGTGCTGGTTGAACCTATTCAGGGAGAAGGGGGGGTTCGCGTTCCCGACAGTAAGTATTTACAAGGGCTGCGGGAACTCTGCACAAGCCATGACTTGCTTCTCATTTACGACGAGATTCAGGTGGGAATGGGAAGAACAGGCAAGCTTTTCTCTCACCAGCACGAAGGTGTAACCCCGGACATTATGACCTTGGCCAAAGCACTGGCCAATGGCATGCCAATTGGGGCAATGCTCACCACTGATAAAGTGGCAGAGGCCTTTAGCCCCGGTAGTCATGCCAGTACTTTTGGGGGTACGCCACTGGTTACAGCAGTGGCCCTAGAGGTTTTTCGGCAAATCAGTGCTGCTTCTTTTTTGGAACAGGTTCGGAGGGTTGGAGAGTACTTCCAACAGCGCTTGCTGGCCCTTGCGGAAAAGTATCCTTTTATTAAAGAGGTAAGAGGACGCGGACTCATTTTGGGGATTGAACTTGATTTTCCAGGGAGTGAGATGGTGAGGCAATGTCAGGATAGAGGTGTCCTGATTAATTGCACCGCAGAAAAAGTACTCCGTTTTTTGCCTCCGCTGATAGTGACGTCCACGGAGGTGGATCGCCTTATTGAAACATTGGAAAGCGTTTTTAGGCAGAAAGACAAGTAGCCCAAGACACACTGAGGTACAGGTTCGTCTGAGATTTGCTTGGACGAGAAGATGTAAGAGTTGGATGGGACAGGGTAGCCATAGTATCAACGGCTAAAAAATGACCATCCAGACAAATTCCGAATGAACCTTGGGATAACGCTAAGCGCTATGCGAGCCGGATAAGCTAGCCATGAAAAGAGATTTTTTGACTATTCTGGACTTGAGTTCTGAGGAGATTGACGCTCTTTTTAGACGGGCATCAACCCTCAAGGAGGATTTTAAAAAAGGCAAGCTCAAACCCACTTTGGAGGGGAAAACCTTGGGGCTTATTTTTGAAAAGCCCTCCACCCGGACCAGAGTCTCATTTGAGGTTGCCATGTACCAGCTAGGTGGCAGGGTAATTTTTATGAGTTCCCAGGACACTCAGCTTTCCCGCGACGAGCCTCTGAGGGATACCGCCTTGGTTCTTTCCCGCTATATAGACGGTTTGGTGGTTCGTACCTTTGACGATGCTGATTTACAGGAACTGGCAAGACATGCTGATATCCCTGTTATTAACGGGCTCACCGACCTGTACCATCCCTGTCAGGTACTGGGTGACATTCTGACTATAGGGGAGAAAAAGGGTGACCTCAAATCACTGAGAATAGCTTGGGTGGGTGATGGCAACAATGTGGCCCACTCCTGGATAAATGCGGCGGCCCGCTTGCCTTTCCAATTATTGCTGGCCTGTCCACCAGGATACGAACCCAAAAAAGAGATTCTGGAAACGGCGAAAGTATTAGCGGGAGAGCGAATCATCTACGGAAACGATCCGGTGGAAGCTGTTAGGGGTGCAGATGTTATTAACACTGACGTTTGGACGAGTATGGGCCAGGATGAAGAAAGGCAAGAGCGGTTGGCTGCCTTTCGAGACTACCAAATCAATGGAGATCTGTTGAAGAAGGCCAAGTCTGACGCTATTGTTTTGCACTGTTTGCCTGCCCACCGTGGCGAGGAAATCACTGATGAAGTGATGGATGGGCCGAACTCGGCAATATTTGATCAAGCAGAGAACCGCATGCACTTGCAACGGGCCCTTCTAGATTGGCTCTTGAGCCGTTGATTTTTAGATTCTTCCACCATTTGACCATAAGCTGATTGACCATAACTACCCGTTGGAGGAAATAAAATTGTCTGAAAAAGTAAAAAAGGTAGTTCTGGCCTACTCGGGAGGCTTGGATACCTCTATCATCCTCAA
>JAJDNT010000199.1 GCA_022340515.1 Deltaproteobacteria bacterium | reverse complement strand
TTGTAGCCCAAACTTCCTCACCCGCAGCGATAACCCCCAATGAGATCCGGGTTCTTGAATCGAGCATGGCCGTAGAAGACAATCCCGGTTTTTTTAGATGTAAGGCTTCAATTGAGGCGGCAACCATGCAATACCAATTGCGTGACGGCAAGCTTTTCCTTTATATGCCAGGTGAAGAGGAGACCTTTGCGCTTACCAGGTCCGGGGGGCAGTTTAGAGCAGCCAAACGATACAAGAAGTCGAAAGACTCAAAGCCTGAGCTGGCCCACACCAACCAAGGGACCACTTATTCAAAAAAGGGCAAGTACCAAGAAGCGATCCAAGAGTACGACAAAGCCATTGCAATAAACCCCAGTTACACAACAGCCTACTACAATCGCGGCGTTGCTTACACGAAAACAGGACAGTATGATAGAGCCATCAATGATTGCAATAAGGTTCTGCAGTTGGACCCCAAGCATGCAAACAGCTATTACACCCGGGGGGTGTCATACTGGCATCTTGGCTCTAAGAATCAAGCGGTGAAGGATTTACAGGCCGCCGCCAAACTTGAACACAAGAGGGCGCAAAACTATCTGACATCAATGGGAATCAAATGGTAGATCCCTTTAACTGATCCCTCCTAATGGTATATCTGAGTACAGCCTGCCAACAGGTGTGAAAACATTTGCGTGCGTAGTGACTCGAGCGCATGGTATAAAGACTCATCTTGATAATAAGTGGTCACTTGGAAATTGAAAGTTTTCGGGTGGAGCTGTCAGGGTTCAGCATTCAGCTTAAATTTTTGAATTTCTAATTATTCCGCTGAAAGCTGAGCGCTGATTGCTGATGGCGTGCATCCGAAAAAGGTCATTTTCGGATGAGCACTAATTAATAAGGGTCTAGAAATGTACCGCACCTTAGATACTTACACCATCAAACCTTCCAGCCTCATCCACTGGCATATGGTGGAGAATTTCAATAAGTTACTGGAAGAGCAAAATTTACTTGCTGATTTTAGAGAGTGTTTTGCAGCCCTAAGAGATGGAAAATTCGAATTTACTGCGAGCTGTACCTATAGAAATTATAAAAGATTCTTTCTCGCCTTCTACCAAGTCTTCGGTCCTTTTTCAGCCGAAGTATCCTTCAATGAAGACTACCACCCAGAAGAGTGTGGCTACAACACTACGGTAAATTTTGGGGTGGATGGCGAGGGTAATTACGTCTTTGCCTTGGTGAATGTATTAGCTACCGGAGAAAGCGAAAAAACATCACAGGAGTATGAAAGAAGAAGAACCAATCCTCAGCCCCCCTTTGAACCTAACTGCAAGAAAGATGGTAAAATCCACGACTGGCTTGAGTCCGCTTAAATAGCAACCTATCTCGGAATAAATTGAAGTTAGTTAGAGAAAACCTACTCCTGTTCACCATCTGTCTAGGCATTGTTCTTGCGTGGTTTTTGCCTGAGCCGGGGAGACTTTTGAAGCACTGGGGGATGTCAAATCCCCTGATACTTGCAATCTTCTTTTGCCAAGGTCTTGGACTCGAAGGCAGGGAGTTGCGCAGGACATCTCAGCTGACGAAGGCAATCGGCTGGGGGTTTGTCATCTCCCAGATCATTGGGCCTCTACTGGCTTATTCTGCCGTCCATCTGCTCAACTGGCGTTCCGATAACCAAATAGGCTTCATGGTGATATGCTGTATGGCCCCAACTCTTGTCTCTGGGGCAGTTCTGGCAGGAAGGGCAGGGGGGGACACTGCCACTGCTCTCATCCTGGCGGTGGGGCTCAACCTTTTAGGTATTCTGACAATACCCCTCAATCTGCAGTGGTCGTTGGGGACGGTTGTTCGTTTGCACACCGCGGGGCTTCTTTTTAAATTGGTACTTCTGGTATTAGTCCCCGCTGTGATTGGCCAGGCAGTCAAAGGACTTCGGCCTAACTGGGCCAATCAACAGGAGCGCTTAATCCTCACTCTCCCCGTTGTAGCCTTGGGGATAATCGTTTACCTCTCCTGCTCATCGCAAGCAGATCGTTTAAAGGAACTGACACTAAGCCATCTTGGCTCTTTGCTCTTGCCATCGGTGGTAGTACATCTGCTCCTTTTGGCTGCTGGATATATGGGTGCCAGATACCTTCTCCGCCTGCAGGAACCTGCCTGCCGCTCCTTGGCTATTGTTTGCTCTCAGAAAACCCTGCCCATAGCCATTGCCGTTTGGTCCATCGCCTTTGCCGAAGCCTATCCGCTGGCTGTTCTTCCCGCTCTGGTCTTTCATCCAAGTCAGATCGTTTGTGATGGAGTTTTGGCAACTTTCTGGCGAAAAAGCTGAGAACAAAAAAGAATTTTAGTTCAATATCGGCATGTTGTCTGCATGATTCTTGCACGTGTACTGCGCACAAAAATAAAACAGGGGAATTTACGCCAGTTGCCATGAAAATCGACAAATTTAAAAAACAAGCCACCCTGCGGGTAAGCACAGGCGGCAATTTGGATGTAAACTTTTTTCTCAACTATTCCACCCAGGAACGCCCGGGCAGAGAACTCATCATCGACGTGCTCAATTCGAAAATAAGCTTCATACCCCTCGAGGATATCCTTAAGGATGAGATTCTCATGATTGGCAAGAATAGATTTATGGAGGTGGAACTAACAGAGCGAGACCTCTCAGTTGAAGCGCTCGGGGGGCGGGAAATTCCGGTGCAGATAGAGCTTATTAATGGAGATATCCTGGAAGGTAGTTTTTTCACCGACCTACCGCCAGACAAGTTGAGACTCAGCGATTACTTGAACCACACACCCCAATTCATTTACCTGTGCCGAGAGCCGAACGATCTAATCCTAAACAAGGATTACATACTCTCGTTGAAGCATAAATGAGATGGGAGAGCGGTATGGGCCAGGAAAGCAATGATTCGGACTCACAAAAAGAGATCAGTCGGCTTTTGTCAAAGGCAGGGTTCCCAGAAGAGGGCAAAAAAGTACTTCGAGCCATGAACGAGAGAATTAATTACCTGAAAAGGGAAAATCAACGGCTCAAACAAGAAAACACCGAACTTCAGGCCTTAAATAGCTCTCTCCAGAAGTTGATGAAGACAGTAGAAAATCAGCTCAATCAATGGAGAGGTAGTTACATGGGGAAAGCTTAAGAAGCAGACTACTAAAAAAGAGGGGATTTGCTATGAACAAAGGGCAACTCATCGACATGCTCACTAACAGCTTGGGCATCACAAAAACTGATTCCAAGGCATGTGTCCAATCGGTCTTTGACGCTATGACTGCTGCCTTGGCCAAGGGAGACCGCATCGAAATCCGGGGATTTGCAACATTTAAACTAAAAGAGTATTCACCCTATACGGGAAGAAATCCAAAGTCCGGCGAACTTATAGGTGTCGATGGCAAAAGGCTTCCCTATTTCAAGATGTGCAAGGAATTGAAAAAGCGGGTGAATAAATAAGGCGGGTTTATCCCACATCAGCCGTAACAGTTAGTTCATTTTCGTGAGTGAAGTTTTACCTCCGACCACAAAGATCACAGAGTGCAAACAGGAAGTATTTTGTATATCTGTAGAACTCTGTGCTCTTTGCTTGCCCCGTTAAATCCTTATCTATTTAACTGGGGTGCCCTTTGTGGTAAGAACCTAACATCTAAATTGAACCGCAAGGTGGAACATATCCCAGCCTTTAGGCCAATCACTACTTGAAATCTGCGGCCGAGTAACGTAGCATTTCTAAGATTACCGAAGGACATTGTCTTTTCAGGCGGAGTAGCTTATGGGCTCGAAGATTAGGCAAAAGACGGTGATTTTTTTGTTCTGGTCTGCAGTGATTATGTATTTTGCAGCCTCGTGCGTTTCGGCTGGAAGTTCAAAACTCTCCAAAGGCAAAATGGAAAAAATAATAAATGGTAAGACCAGCAAGAACGAGATTGCTGAAACACTAGGGAAGCCAGAACAAATTTTAAATTTAGATAAGCAAGGATTGGAAAACTATTTGAGCAGGATTGGCCTCAGTGATGCCTCTCAGCATGGCTTCGCAGAAGACCATTATGAGGTGTGGATTTACAACAGATGGAGTCATACCACCGGCCTGGTTCTCACTCCAAGTTACGAAGAGGCTAAGGTTGGCATTGTTGTCATAGATAGCATGGGCGTCTGTGTTGAGAGGATGTATGCAAAGGAGAGTAGTTTGGAATTCTAACGAGTCTTTTATTCTATAAGGACAAGATTGCCCCTCCGGTCTAGGTCTTCCACATAAGTTACTTTTCCCTTATCGTCATAATGGACAACTCTTTTGTAAACACCCAATTTACCAGCAGTCGTGTTTTTATTCAGATAGTATTCTC
>JAJDNT010000198.1 GCA_022340515.1 Deltaproteobacteria bacterium | reverse complement strand
CTTCATCTCCGCCGCCCGGTGAAAGGCAGTCTCTACCCCGTCTTCAGCCGCCTTGCGCAACATCTGCTGCGTCGATTTGCAAATGGTTGCCTGCGCTATGGGCAGCTCCTTCTTCTTCTTCTCTTTTACCTCTTCTGCCATGTTTTTCTCCTTAAAAGATTTAGATAACTTTGTTCCCTGGATCTTACTATTGATAAGCTAAAATCACTTCTTATACTTGGATAGATTTTATTATGGGAGCAGTAATCGTGCCAGAGGGGTCAATTCAAAAAGCAATTTAATATCGAATAGTTACAATTTAAAGATAAAAATGCTTCTTTCTGGATTATGCCATTATGGAATCTTACTATTCCATTTTGGAGTTGTCTTGGTGCATATCCTAAAAAGAGTTGCCACGCTATCCTCGGTGATCGCAAATCTCGAGACAGGAGGATCTATAATTTTCTGGTCTTTTTTTGGCTCTACCGGAATTTGCTTTTATGATCAGCTATTCTTCCTTGAGGCTTTGTTCCCCCCCTGGCCAATCCAACCTTTTTATTTTGCTATCCGGGCATATTCCGGTAGACATTTTTTCTCCCCTTGACTTAAGTCAATGCAGGTGCCGCTGCTATTTATTACGCTTACAATCAACATAACTCAAAGAGCAAAAAAACTTTTAGGTGAAATTGGTTACGCTTTAGAAAAGGAGGAAGATCATGTTTTGTTACCAATGTGAGCAGACGGCAAAAGGCGAAGGGTGCACCAAGATAGGGGTTTGCGGGAAGGAACCAGAAGTTTCCGCTCTTCAAGACTTACTAACCTATGGACTTATCGGCTTGTCGCAGTACGCTGTGGAGGGGCGAAAAGTCGGTGTCAGTGATGGAGATGTCAATTTATTGACGGTGCAGGCCGCTTTCTCCACCCTGACCAATGTGGACTTCGATCCTGACCGCTTAGTGGAGTTAATAAACCGGGTGGTGGAGAAGAGGGAGCAGATACGGGAGAAAGTAAAGGCTGCGGGCGGCAAAGTTGATTTCACCAGCGGCCCCGCCACCTTCAAACCTGAGACCAGCTTAGACGGACTGATCCAGCAGGGGGAGGCAGTGGGTATCAAATCCTATCCCGCTGGCAACGATGATATCCTCTCCCTCAAGCACACGGTGCTATTCGGCATCAGGGGCGTTGCCGCTTACGCTGATCATGCCCAGATTCTTGGGCAAGAGGACGACCTAGTCTATGGCTTCGTCCACGAGGCTCTTGCGGCACTTTGGAGAGACGATCTCGGACTAGGAGATTGGGTTGGTCTGACCCTCAAGTGCGGTGAAATAAATCTTAGGACCATGGAACTCTTAGATGCTGGAAACACAGGAACTTACGGGCATCCAGTGCCAACGAAGGTTCCCCTGGGACACAAGAAGGGCAAGGCCATCCTGGTGTCGGGTCACGACCTCAAAGATATGGAAGAACTGCTAAAACAGACTGAAGGCAAGGGAATCTACGTCTATACTCACGGTGAGATGCTACCAACCCACGGCTACCCGGAGCTAAAGAAATACGAGCATTTTTATGGTCATTACGGAACTGCTTGGCAGAATCAGGGAAAAGAATTCACTAAGTTTCCTGGTTCTATCTTGATGACCACAAACTGTATCCAGAGGCCCAAGGAGGAGTACAGGAATAACATCTTTACCTGTGGCCTGGTTGGCTGGCCGGGAATATCCCATATATCGGATCGCAACTTTCAGCCGGTGATTGATCGAGCTCTTGCTTTACCTGGATTTCAGGAGGATGAAAACGGCAAGGAAGTAATGGTAGGTTTTGCCAGAAACACAGTCCTTGGTGTAGCAGACAAGGTAATCGAGGCAGTGAAAGGCAAAGCCATCCGTCATTTCTTTGTAGTGGCAGGCTGCGATGGAGCCAAGCCCGGTCGGAACTACTACACCGAGTTTGTGGAAAAGGTTCCCCAGGATACTGTGGTTTTGACCTTTGCTTGCGGCAAGTTTCGTTTCTTCGACAAGGACCTAGGCGACATAGGGGGAATCCCGAGGTTATTGGACATCGGACAGTGTAATGACGCCCATTCGGCAATCCAGATTGCCGTGGCCCTGGCCAACGCTTTTAACGTAGGGGTAAATGATTTGCCCCTGTCCATAATTTGCTCCTGGTATGAGCAAAAGGCAGTGGCGATTCTCCTATCCTTGTTACATCTGGGTATCAAGGACATTCGCCTTGGACCTTCGCTACCGGCATTTGTTTCTCCCAATGTCCTTGATGTTTTGGTCAAGAACTTTGATATCAAGCCCATTACCACGGTGGACGAGGATTTGAAGGCGATACTAGGCTAAGCTAGTTAGCTATGTCATGGTGGGAGGGGCTGGTCCCCTCCCTTACACCCTAGTGGTCAAACCGGAAGGAGGACCTGAGGATTTGATTCAAGACGCAATAGACTCTTGCCCTATGGAAGCTATTCACTGGGAAGAGTGAGTTCTCTGAAGCCATATAGTCAGTACTGTCAATCTACTTCTATAGAAAAAGTCTTCTCCAATTACTACCATTGTCTCAATGGACGGGATTAGCCCATGACTATATATACCCAAGAATGGTTGAGCCAGCAGATAGTCAGAAAGGCAGCAGATGCGATAATATTCGCTGATGAAGAGGGCATTATTCGGCTGTGGAACACCGGTGCTGAGACTATCTTTGGTTACCCGGCGGAAGAGGCCTTAGGTCAGAGCCTTGATCTCATTGTGCCGGAGAAGTTGCGAAACAGGCACTGGGAGGGCTACCGCAAGGTGATGGCAACGGGAATGACAAAATACGGTCAGGAAACCCTGGCGGTACCCGCAATTACCAAGGACAACAACCGCATTTCCATTGAATTTACCATAGTCTTGGTGACCAATGAGGCAGGTGACCCCCTAGGCACCGCCGCCATTGTCCGAGATGTCACTGAACGCTTTCTGAAGCAGAAGGAACTCAAAAAACGACTGGCGGACTTGGAGCAACGCGAGAAGAAGGCATAGAGCATAGGGTAAGGGTTGCGAATTTCGAATTGCGGATTTGTAATTTCAGATTTCAGGTTTCAGTGTTCAGCTTTCGGTTTCTGTGTTTCCTCTTCCTGACACCTGAAACCTTTGGTCATTGCTATTTCGGATGTAAACTTTGAACGCTAGCTGAGAATAAGAGATGCCCATACCTGGAAACCTCCTAACCACGGCCATGGCCGTAATGCCCCACAGAGATGTAGATCGAGCTTTGGAGGTAGCTCTTTCCTTGGATGTACCTTTCTGGCCGCAACTGCCGCTGGTGAGCTACTACGAGGATATGTATGTCCAGGCCTCAGAGCACTTCCCCGGAATCCTTCTGGATATGGAAAAACGGACTTTGCGCTTTTCCATGGAAAAATTTATCGCCGAATTTGAAGAAACCATGGCTCACTTTGATGAGCCGGAATATTTCGATATTAGTGAGCAGTACTCAGTAGTCTACCACAGGTTTCTACAAATGGATTTCTCTGATCGCCCCGCGATCCGGGGCCAGATTGAAGGGCCCATCAGTTTCGGCTTCAACGTGGTTGATCAGGACGACCGTCCTATCCTTTTTAATGACACAGTGCGTCCTTTTCTTCTTGAATTCATGGCCAAGCGGGTGAATGTGCAACTGCAGCGGTTAAAGGAACTTAATCCCAGTGCTTTCATGTTTGTTGACGAGCCTGGTTTGCAGTTTCTCTTCAGCGCCTTGGCCGGCTACAGTGACCTGGCTGCGCGGGGTGATATGGAGAACTTCTTCGCCATGATCGAAAGGCCCCGGGGAGTGCACCTTTGCGGCAATCCGGACTGGGACTTTCTTCTCGGGCTGGACATGGATGTGCTTTCACTGGATGTCTACAGCAATGGTGAAGTGTTTAGCCAGTATGGGCCGTCTATCAAGAAGTTTCTGGACCGGGGCGGCAGGCTGGTTTGGGGTATTGTGCCCAGTAACGTGGAACCATTCGCCAAAGAAAACCTGGATACTCTGGAGCGGCGTCTTGGAGATATCTGGGCTGCCCTGGATAAAAAAGGGATAGATCGAGAGTTTCTTGTCTCACGTAGCATGCTCTCCCCCGCCACTTGCTGTCTGGTAAATCCTGACGGCGAGCGAACCGTGGAGAAGGCTTTCGAGACAATCATAAAGCTTTCCCAGCGGCTGCGGGAAAAAATGTATCTGTCTAGCGCCTAGCAGGTGGTATCTAGTGGATTAGGTGAGGAAAATTCGAGGATTTTTTTCATGTCAAAACCTTGACAATTGCATCTCATTCGGTTTGAGTTTATTTGCGATTCCATATCTATTCTTCGACATCTACTCTTTGATATCCAGAACGTATTTGAAAAATGCCTCGTAAGATTATGAGGCGCCTTCTATGAGCTTAAACTAATTAGTGGTAGACAAAACTCAAAGGAAGTAACCTAAAATCCTATTGAGGGACGGAACCATGAAAAAGTTCATCAAGCCCGCAATTTTCATCTTTATCGGTATAATTATCGCCTTTCCATTATTCAGTCTTACCTACTACACCATGGTCCGCACAACCACGCCCGAATTCTGTGCCACCTGCCACGAGATTCAGTTTGCCTACAATACCTGGAAGACCTCTACTCATGTGAACAATGAACAGGGCTTTGTGGCCGACTGCATGGATTGCCATCTGCCGGCTCCCCACGACACCTTTGACTTTTTCTATGCCAAAACCTTCCACGGTGCCAAGGATATTCTCGTCCATTTTTTCCAGAGCGAATATGACCACGATGAACAGCGACAGAAGGCCTATGCTTCCTTCAAGAATGACCAGTGCCAGAAATGCCATCGTAATCTCCTTTACATTCCCAACAAACGTGGTGCTATGCTTGCTCACCGTGACGTGGTCTATGCCAGACCGGGTTATGAGAAGAAATGCGTAGATTGTCATAAGAATCTGGTTCACAACCTTAGAGAGTTTTACGATTACAAACAATATGGAGAAACTTACCGTGGTTTAGGCTCGTAAGCAGTGGTTCATATGACCGAAGCTGCCTGGAGTGGAGAGTAGCGCTCCAAGTGGCTAAGGTTCAGCTAGAAAGGGGGTGAAGAAGTGAGAAGGTACCTGATTGTTTCGGCTTTGGTTGCAGGGGTGATGTCCATCTTTTGGGCGGTCAATGTGCTAGCCCAGGGCCAAAATGTTCCGAAGGTGAAGGAATTCAGACTGGAGCGCAGTATGCCCAAGGAGGCGGTGGCATGCATAGAGTGCCACAAGGCCGAACATCCCGGCATCTTTAGTGATTGGGCCAACAGCAGACATGCCAACGCCAATGTTACTTGCTACGACTGCCATAAGGCGGAGTCCTTCGATCCAGATGTGAGCAAGGAACATTATAAGCAGTACGAGCGGCGTGACATGAAGTACGGCAACAAAGATTACCGGGTGCCGGTGGCTGCGGTGGTAACACCTAAAGACTGTTCCCGTTGCCACCCTGATGAGGCCAAGCAGTACGCCAGGAGCAAGCACGCCAACACCTTGTACATCATTTGGCAGATTGATCCCTGGCTCAACAAGGGAATGAACAGTGATTTCGAACGGGCCAGTGGTTGTTTCCACTGCCACGGCACAGTCGTCAAAAAAACCAAGGACGGTGAATTTGACCCACTGACATGGCCGAACGTGGGGGTGGGACGGGTAAATATGGACGGCAGCCTGGGAAGCTGCACCAGTTGCCATACCCGGCATCGGTTTTCAGTCATGGAAGCCAGAAAACCAGAGGCCTGTGGTCAGTGTCACCTCGGCCCTGATCATCCGCAGATAGAAATTTACATGGAGTCTAAACATGGTGATATGTATACGGCCTTTGGTGACCAGTATAATTGGAATGCCGCACCGGGCACCTGGTCTGCGGGTGTTGACTTTCGAGGGCCGACCTGCGCCGCCTGCCACATGTCGGGTGGAGGAACCGTTCTAACCAGCCACGATGTAACCGAGAGACTGGCCTGGGAGTCTCAGGCTCCTCTGTCCATACGGCCGGAAGACTTCAAACCCTTCCCAGCCAAGGTCAACCATGAGGTTGAACGGGAGAAGATGAAAGAGATTTGCAAGCAGTGTCACGGCAGAGAATGGGTGGACGGCCAATTCATCATGTACGACAAGGTAAACGAGGAATACAACGAGGTCTATTTCAAACCAGCAAAAAAGATGCTGGATGAGCTTTACGAGAAAGGTCTCCTTGACAAGACCAAGTACTTCGATGAGGAACTTGAAGTGGAGTTCTATGAGCTGTGGCACCACGAAGGCCGTAGAGCTCGATTCGGCGCGGCCATGATGGCACCGGACTACGCCTGGTGGCATGGTTTTTATGAATGCAAGAAACGTTACAACAACTTCATGGAAAAAGCCCGCGACCTCATGGAGCACGACAAAAAGGCTTATAAATTTCCCGACTATCCAAATGCGACAGGGAATACCACTAAGCCTGCTGAGGTGTTTGACAAGTACAAGTAAGGTGGCAAGACAAAAAGTAAATCCGTAGATGGAATAAAGCCCCGCTCTCCGTGATACGAAGGCGGGGTTTTTATTATCTGGAGTAATGGCTTACTGGAGTATTGGAAAATGATTGAACGCCACAACTAGCAAAACTCCAACACTCCACCGCTCCAACACTCCAATAAGAATCCGCGTCCTTGGTGCGCGGATTCTTTACCGGAGGTAACCCTCCTCTTTGGCATGATTTGTGCTGATCTCGATTGTAAGTCTCTCCTTGAGATATCAAAACTTACTATCATAAGCTTGGTGATCCCACGTTTATCACTGGGGTTGCGAAAAGATACCCTCGCACTTATTGCAGGGGTGAAAGTTTGAGATGAAACTCAGGACGGTTTTCTTGGTTTTGGCTTCGTTGGCCTTATTTACTGCCATGACTGGCGGCTACCTCTTCTCTACCCTCGCAGGCTCAACCTCAAGCTTAAGTTTAAGTGTGTGTTTCCTGATCATTGTCTTGATCGGCCTCCTTTGCAGAGAAGGCGAAAAAGCCATCATTCGTGACGTCAGCGAACGCCAGAAAGCCGAGGAGGAAATAAGAAAACTCAACGAAGAACTGGAGAAAAGGTTTATTGAGCGCTCTGCCGAGTTATTTGAAAGCGAGCAGCGCCATGGCTCCCTCCTGGAAGCATCTGCTGATCCCCTTGTGGTTTATGACATGGAGAGGAAGGTAACCTATCTAAATCCAGCCTTTACTGATACTTTTGGCTGGTCTTTCGAGGAACTAAGAGGCAAACGTATAGATTTCGTTCCCGAGGAGAATTGGAAAGAGACACAGGAAGCAATAGACCGCATGCTTCGGGGGGAGAAAGTCCAATTGTTCGAAACAAGGCGGTTAACCAAGGACGGTAGGTTGCTGGACATTCAGCTCAGCACCTCTCTCTTTCTTGATCGTGACGGACATCCCGCTGGTAACATAGTGATTCTCCGGGACGTCACTGAGAGCAAACAGGCCGAAGAGGCACTCCGGAGAGCTCACGACGACCTCGAAAGAAGCGTAGCAGAGCGTACCTCTGAACTACTACGGGCTAACGAACAGCTCAAGCTGGAGATTGAGGAACGCAAGCGCGCTGAAGAGGAGCTTAGTCTCCAGAAGACATATTTTCAACACCTTTTTGAGAGCTCACCGGAAGCAAGCGTGATATTGGATAAAGAGGACAGGATCGTTGACGTTAACTCAGAGTTTGAAAAGCTATTCGGCTATTCTGTTGAGGAGATTAAAGGAAGATATATCAATGATTTAATAGTTAGCGAAGACCTGCGTGATGAAGCCAGAGCTTTAACCCAGTGCACTTTAGAGAATCAGGTTGTAACAAAGGAGACCGTGCGAAGACGTAAGGGAGGTAGTTTGGTTGATGTTTCTATTTTGGGATACCCCATAACCTACAATGGCGAGCAGGTGGGCGTTTATGCAATTTACAAAG
Source organism: Deltaproteobacteria bacterium (assembly GCA_022340515.1). Taxonomy (GTDB): domain Bacteria; phylum Desulfobacterota; class Syntrophobacteria; order BM002; family BM002; genus BM002. The sequence goes on along the minus strand of JAJDNT010000198.1, from coordinate 7,471 downwards.
ATGTTACTCAGCGCAGACGGAGAGAAGAGGCGCTGAGAGCATCGGAGAAACAATACAGAAATCTTGTAGACAATGCCCTTGTCGGCATCTATCGAACAGATCTGGAGGGCAACGTTGTCTATGCCAACGAAGCCCTAATTAAGATGATGGAATTCGAGTCTTACGAGGATATGAAATCTGTAGGTGTCCTTGCCAGATACAGTAACCTTGACGATCGAGACACCTTTATCAAAACCCTTAAGGGAACAGGTAAAGTCAATCACTTCGAAGTGGATCTGCTGACCAAGAGCGGCGCCGTGAAGAATGTGATCATGACCGGGGTGATGGAAGGAGATTTCATATCTGGAATGATTCTGGACATCACCGAGCGCAAACAGGCAGTGGAAGAACGCATTCGTCTGGCCACTGCCGTGGAGCAGGCGGCTGAAAGCGTAATCATTTCAGACAGACGAGGAACCATCCAGTATGTAAACCCTGCTTTCGTTCGGCTTAGCGGCTTTAGCAGTGAGGATATAGTTGGAAAAAATTTTCGTGTTCTGAAAAGTGATAGACACGACGAGTCCTTTTATCACGAAATGTGGAAAATCATAACCAGCGGCAAGGCTTGGGGCGGTAGGATAAGCAACAGGATGAAGGATGGCTCACTACGCCAATTTGAGACGACAATTTCCCCTATCAGAGATAGTAGCGGAGTCATTGTTAACTTTGTATCGGTGAATCGGGATGTGACCCAAGAAGTCGCCCTTGAGGCCCAACTATTTCAAGCCCAGAAGATGGAAGCCGTAGGTACCTTGGCTGGAGGCATTGCTCACGATTTCAATAATTTGCTCCAGGTCATTCAGGGCTATACCGAAGTACTGCAGTCCGAAGTGGATCGAAATAATTCTGGTTTCGAAGCTCTGCAAAAAATTCACCGCTCTGCCAAGAGGGGTGCTGAGTTGACCAGGCAGCTGCTTACCTTCAGTCGGAAGGTTCAGAGTGAAAGAAGGCCTCTAGACCTTAATCAGGAAGTTATCCAGGTAAAAAATCTCCTAGAGCGCACTATTCCCAAGATGATTGAAATTGAAGTCCACCTTAGCGACAGCCCTGCTGTAGTGAGTGCCGATCCCATTCAGATTGAACAGGCCATTATGAATTTGGCGGTAAATGCCATGGACGCCATGCCCGAGGGAGGAAAGATAGTAGTTGAAACCGCTAGGGTGCGACTCGACGAGCACTTCTGTAAGGCCCACTTGGGTTCAAAACCTGGCGAATACATCCTCTTGAGTATTTCCGATACCGGCCACGGAATGGACCGTGAGATCCTTGACCATGTTTTCGAACCTTTCTATACAACCAAGGATGTCGGAAAAGGCACAGGCTTGGGGTTGGCCATGGTCTATGGCATAGTGAAGAACCATGAAGGTTATATTCTTTGCTATAGCGAACTGGCTACAGGAACCACATTTAAAATCTATCTCCCTGCCATGGAACAGAGTGGAGAGAAGCAAAAAGCCGGTGAGGGGGAAGGTTGCTTCAAAGGCGGAAACGAGACCATTTTGTTGGTGGACGACGAAGAGTATATCAGGGAGTTGGGGGTGGAGTTGCTCACAGACGCCGGCTATAAGGTCCTTACAGCAACTAACGGAGAGAGCGGTTTAGAGCTCTATCGTAATGAGCAAGAAAAAATTGATTTGGTCATCTTGGATCTGGTGATTCCTGGAATGGGCGGCAAGAAGTGTTATGAAGAGATTCTAAAGATAAACCCAAAAGCGAAGATCCTTATAGTGAGCGGTTATTCTGCCAACGGTCCCGGTAAAGAAGCCATACAGGCGGGGGCCAAGGGTTTTGTGGGTAAGCCTTTTGACGTAAGTCACCTGCTCGAGACCATCCGAGAGATTCTGGATGAGAAATCAGAGATGAGTGATATGAGATGTGTGATGTGAGATGCCTTCCTAAATCCTCACTGCCAAATCGCAAATCCCAAGCACCAAATTACAAATAAATTCGAAATTCCATATCCAATGACCTAAACGTCTTTGGAATGTCATTTACAAAAAAAGATGCAAAGGTTTGGTCCGCCGGAGGCGGATCGGTCATTATGATTTGCCCTTCGACTTGGCTCAGGACCGTGAGCCTGTCGAACGGCTTTTCAAACCATTTGTTATTTGTGATTTGTAATTTGGAATTTCTATCAAGGTCCGTCTGTCAATTATGAAATCGCAGACGAGCCAAATCCGCAATCTAAAATCCTAAACTATTCCCACATTACAAATAGGAATTATCGGTTATAATAAGCAGTCGTTATGGCAAAGTTTGGCATTAGCTGGGTTTTCAACTATTCTAACGAGTGAAAGAGATGGAGCCAAAGACCTTACAACCGGGTGAGTTACTGACCAAACAGTGCAGTACTTCCAAGGTTGAGAGCAAACAAGTGGAGCCCTGCTGAGGACCGAAGACTGTCCCCGGTGGGGAAGTGGTGGATGAAAAGGCAACCTGGTTTAGAGGTTGGTTGGAGACCTCTGTTGGCAGAGTGGCACGCATTTCAACTCATATGGGCTTCAGGGACAAGCTGGGAGGCTGCAGGGTGAGATGGGGAATACGGCGGATGCATTACAATGTTCCCGCTGGACTCTATGCTGTTGGCCAACCCACCCCTGAATCTCCTGTTCTGGTTACGGCAAACTACAAGCTCAGTTTCGATTTGCTTAGGCGTGAGCTTTCGGGCAAGGACCTCTGGTTGTTAGTCCTAGAGACCTTTGGCATAAATGTTTGGTGTGCTGCCGGCAAGGGCACATTTGGCACCACTGAACTAATAAGTCGTGTGCAGAAAGTGCAGTTGGACAAACTAGTAAAGCACAAGACTATAATCCTGCCCCAACTGGGAGCCAGCGGTGTGGCCGCCCACAAAGTAAAAAAGGCCACCAGATTTAGAGTCAAATATGGCCCTATTCGGGCTCATGACCTACCCTTGTTTCTTAGTAATGGCATGAAAGCGAGCGAGGAAAAAAGGCGGATTCAATTTAGCCTTCGAGATCGATTGGTGTTAACCCCTATGGAGTTGGTGGTTGCTTGGAAACCCTCCCTGGTAATCTTGCTCCTGGTTTTTGTGATAGGAGGATTGAGCGGGCATGAATCTGGTTTGCAGGAGGCTTGGTCGCGTAGCTTATCTCCCGCTTTGATATATCTGGGCGCCCTCCTCATGGGATCCTTTGTGACCCCTCTTCTCCTACCCTGGATTCCCGGGAGAGCTTTCTTCTTAAAGGGAGCACAAATTGGTTTACTATGGGCCTTTATAGTTAGGTTCACTTTGGCTTCTAGCTGGAGCGTGAGCAGTATCATGGCCCTTTTTCTCATAACTCCTGCCATAGCTGCATATTTTGCTATGAATTTTACCGGCTGTAGTACCTTTACTTCACTCTCTGGTGTCCAAAAAGAGATGCGCATTGCAGTGCCAGTGATTATCTTATTTATTGTGTCGGGCGGAATTGCACTGATGCTTGGTAAGTTCTTGTGAGGAGCAGAATGGGTTTTCAGTACTTAAGAGATGTTGTCACTCTGGAGCTGAATGTTGACAAATGTACTCTCTGTGGAATGTGTACCAAGGTGTGTGTTCACGGGGTTTTGGCAATAGACGGTAATGGTATTCAAATCCTGGATAGGGATTCTTGTATGGAATGCGGTGCCTGCGCCATGAACTGCCCGGCGGAGGCAGTCAAGGTGCAGACTGGAGTCGGCTGTGCCTGGGCGATTTTTGCCCACTGGTTCAAAAAGCAATCGACAGATGCGACCCCTCCGAACTGCTCAAGTTGTTAGATCTCAGCAAGGAAAGGGGCAATTGGGGGAAACGGCGTTACAGCGAGGAAAGAATAGAGGCTATGCGCTCTGCCCTTAGCGCTAGGCTTTTTATAAAAGGAGTTGACATGGAAACAAAAACACTATCAATACCAAACATTTCTTGCGGCCATTGTGTAATGACCATCAAGAAAGAGCTTGGAGATGTTGCAGGTGTTAGCAAAGTAGAAGGAGATCCAGCCGGCAAAAGCATTACTTTGGAATGGGATGCGCCAGCTACCCTCGAGAAAATCAAAGAGGTGCTTAGGGAGATTAATTATCCGACAACTGATTAGCAAGCATTAGAGCTCGCGTCAGTTGTCAGTCGTCCGTTGATCATTAGCATGGGGCATAGAGCATAGGGCATGGAGTTAGAAGCCAGAATTCAGAATCCAGAAGTCAGGAGAGAAGCAATCACAACAGAGTTCTTCTCAACCACTGGCTACTGAATACTACGCTTTCGCCTTTCGCCTTTGGTCTTGAGCCTTGCGCCCTAAGACTTTAACTCTATGCGCCATGCGCTCTGCGCTTTGCGGCGAACGAAGTGAGCCAATATGGCCAGTAAAAATATAACCTTACCCATAACCGGAATGACCTGTGCCAATTGCGCCCTGAACATTGAAAGGAATTTGAAAAAGCTTCAGGGGGTGGAGGATACGAATGTCAATTTCGCCTCTGAGCAGGCATCAGTGTCATTTGATCCTGAAAAGATCCACATAGATGATCTCATAAAAAAGATTGAGGACGCCGGTTATGGAATTGCCGCTGCTAAGGTTGAACTTCCCATAACCGGCATGACCTGCGCCAATTGCGCCATGAACATAGAGAGAACCTTGAATAAAAAGGTTCAGGGGGTAGTTCAGGCTTCAGTCAATTTTGCCAGCGAGAGAGCAACCGTCCAATACCTTCCCAATCTCACAAGTGTAGAGGAGATAATTGCGGCCGTCAGGCAGGCGGGGTATGACGCTATTCCTCCAGATGAGACTGGAGAGGAGGAGGACGTTGAACAGAGGGCGCGACGGCTGGAAATTGCCGATCAAACCAGAAAATTCATTGTCGGTCTTCTTTTCACCCTACCTTTATTCCTCTGGAGCATGGGAAGAGACTTCGGCTTTTTGGGTGAATGGAGTCATGCTCTCTGGGTTAACTGGGCTTTTTGGGCCCTGGCAACGCCTGTGCAGTTTTATACCGGTTGGGACTATTATACTGGCGGCTGGAAAAGCCTGAAAAACCGTAGTGCCAACATGGACGTGTTGGTGGCTATGGGTTCTTCGGTTGCCTACTTCTATTCCCTTGCGGTTCTCCTCTACCCTGCCTTTGGTAGCCACGTCTATTTTGAAACTTCGGCAGTGATCATCACCTTGATCAAATTGGGTAAGATGCTGGAGGCGCGAGCCAAGGGGAAAACGGGAAACGCCATCCGCAAGCTCATGGGTCTGCGCCCAAGAACTGCAACTATTATCAGGGACGGCAAGGAGGTGGATGTTTCCCTCAAAGAAGTAAAGGTGGGTGATGTGGTAGTTGTCCGTCCCGGTGAAAAGATTCCTGTGGACGGCGTGGTACTGGAGGGAAACTCCGCTGTTGACGAGTCCATGTTAACCGGTGAGCCGATTCCCGTGGATAAGAGCACCGGAGACACAGTTGTTGGTGCCACTATCAATTCAGAGGGCCTTCTCAAGTTTCGGGCAACCAAGGTAGGAAAAGATACCGCCTTGGCCCAAATTGTCAGGCTAGTTCAGGAGGCTCAGGGGAGCAAAGCTCCGATCCAGGCTCTTGCCGATCGAGTGGCAGCTGTCTTCGTTCCCGGGGTTATTGGCATTGCCATAATGACTTTTATCCTCTGGTGGAGCCTTGGCGGCGAGTTCGTGCCTGCCATGATCAGGCTGGTGGCGGTTCTTATCATTGCCTGTCCCTGTGCTCTTGGTCTGGCTACGCCCACTGCCATTATGGCAGGAACCGGCAAAGGTGCAGAGAAAGGTATCTTGTTCAAAGACAGTGAAGCCCTTGAAAAAGCCACCAAGCTGAAAATTATTGTTCTGGACAAGACTGGAACTCTTACCCTTGGCAAACCAGCAGTGGCTGAGGTGATTGTCTTCAACAGTTCCTCACCAATCAAGGATAAGAAAGATCTACTGCGAATTGCCGCCTCCGCCGAGAAGGGTTCCGAGCATCCTGTGGGTAAGGCAATGCTGAAGGAGGCGGAAAAGCAAAACTTGGAGCTCTTCGAACCAGAGGACTTCAAGGCATCCGGTGGTCTTGGGGTTCAAGCCAGGATAAACGGACAGATGGTCTACGTTGGCAAGCCGGACTGGTTTATAGAAATGGGCGTGGATATGGAGGGTGGCAAACAACATGTCCACACCTCTCAGAGTCAGGGGAAAACCTTGATGGCAGTAGTGGTGGAAAAAGAGCTGTCGGGGTTGATTGCGGTTGCCGATTCCCTTAAGCCTGAGTCAAAGGAGGCTGTCGGCAGTCTTCGTGCTCAAGGTCTGAAAGTGGTCATGCTCACAGGAGATAATACTGAGACCGCTAGATCCATTGGAGAACAAGTGCAGGTGGATGAAATTGTCGCTGAAGTTCGCCCCGAAGAAAAATCAATGAAGGTGAGGGAACTGCAGGACAAAGGTCACATGGTTGGCATGGTAGGCGACGGCATCAATGACGCCCCTGCCCTGGCCCAAGCAGATGTGGGAATTGCCATTGGAACCGGCACTGATGTTGCCATTGAGACCGCTGATGTCATCTTAGCCAGTGGTAACCTTTGGGGAGTATCTCGGGCCATCCAGTTGAGTCGAGCCACCATGAGAACGGTGAAAGAAAACCTTTTCTGGGCCTTTATTTACAATATTATTCTCATCCCAGTCGCTGCAGGTCTGCTGTATCCCCTAGAATTCTTACCCTCCGTGCTTAGGCAGCTCCATCCCATCCTGGCAGCTTTGGCTATGGCACTTAGCAGCGTCACGGTAGTCTCAAATAGCTTGCGACTTTACCGCGCCAAGATCAAGTAACCTGCCACCGCCTGTGCCCGTAACTCCCCAAAAATCTGCTCTCTTCTCTAAAATTATGCATAATTAACTGAACCCGTCGCTTCGGAAGAGTGCCAGGGGTTGCTTTTTTTAGCCATGGCATGATCCACCTCGCGGCAATACCGGTTTATATGATCACCTCCGGGGTCACCTTGGTGTGGTATGATGAAGGTGAAATGTCGGAGGTGAAAGCCCACTTCCTTGTTTCAATGGGACTCTTTTCCATGGCGATTCTGCCGGGTGAATTGCACCATTGCTGGCAAGACAATTGATGGTCAGGACTGTTAAGCAGAGGAGATGTATCACCTAGAGAGATGTGCTGAAGAGGGTTGTTGTGATTGTGACCACAGCATGAGGAAGGAGGAAAGCGGTTTATGGATGCAGAATTCATGAAATCCAGGGCAAGAAGATACCAGTATCTCTCGACTCTATTCCGTGACGAAATACCCCTTGAGCTCATTGAGGCAATGCAGAAAGATGAGTTTCTCCACGGGTTCAACGAATCGGTAAAAGGGTGTGGATTCATCGACCTCATAAGCGGGGCGGAGGTGATGACCGCCTATCTGAGGAGCAACGGTGCGGATAAGCTTTACAAAGAACTCAGATACGATTACGCCGATCTCTTTTTGAAC
>JAJDNT010000170.1 GCA_022340515.1 Deltaproteobacteria bacterium | reverse complement strand
GGAAAATCCTCCTGGGTGTGACTGGAGGGATTGCAGCTTACAAAGCCCTGGAGTTGACCAGGCTTTTGGCCTTGGAGCAAGCTCAAATAAGGGTGATCATGACCCGAAGCGCTATGGAGTTCGTACAACCACTGTCATTTCAGGTACTCTCTGGCCAGCCTGTATGCACTCATCTTTTTGATTTAGAGGCGGAATCGCGAATTGGTCACATCCAAGTTGCCACCGAGGCTGAGGTGGCTGTAATTGCTCCAGCCACAGCGAACATAATTGGCAAACTGGCACACGGCATTGCCGATGATTACTTGACCACGTCCATGCTGGCTTGCACCGCTCCCAAGATTATTTGTCCAGCCATGAATGTAAATATGTACGAAAGCCAGGTTGTACAGGAGAATCTCGCCAAGCTTACGAGTAGGGGGTTTCATCAAGTGGGTCCCGAAAGCGGTGACCTCGCTTGCGGGGCTCAAGGGTTGGGTAGATTGGCTCCCCTAGATGAAATTTTGGAGTCCATTCGACTAGTGTTGACATCACAATCCCTTAAGGGAAAAAGGGTTTTGGTTACCGCTGGTCCCACCAGGGAGATGCTGGATCCAGTACGACATCTGACCAACCCTTCGTCTGGAAAGATGGGGTATGCTCTGGCAAGTACAGCGAGACGCCGAGGAGCTGAGGTCACTCTTGTGAGCGGACCATCTTCTCTGGCACCACCTCTGGGGGTTAAGCAGGTCCTGGTGACCACTGCCAAGGAGATGCACGAGGCTGTTATGGAGCAATTCAGCCAGATGGAGGCGGTGGTAATGGCGGCGGCAGTTTCGGATTATCGGCCAATGAAAATTGCAGGAGAGAAAATAAAAAAGATAAAAGCTAAAGAATCTCTTGAACTGGAAAAGACCGAGGATATCCTCTTACGTCTTGGAGAACTCAAGCAAGGACAAATACTGGTGGGATTTGCAGCGGAGACCGGAGACTTGCTGGAAAATGCAAAGCAAAAGCTTCGACAGAAGAATCTGGATTTCATCGTGGCCAATGATCTCACCGCAGCTAATGCTGGCTTTGGCTTTGATACCAATGAAGTGACCATTTTATGGCCGGGAGGCGAGGTAGAGAAACTAGAGTTGAAAAGCAAAGAATTGATCGCCATGGAGATATGGGATCGAGTAGAGCGTCTGTGGCAAAAATAAGAGATTCATTGCTTGTCATCTTTGGAGATAAGTCTGTCTTCAACTTATGGAGATGGAGAAAACCTGTTATAGTGTTGATCAAAGAGAATTTATGCAGAATGAGGAAAATGTGAGTTTCGGCAGCCATAGGGGAAAATCCCATGGTAACGGGGAGGTAGAGAGATCGCTTCGCCGAGATCTGGCTGAACTAGCAGCTTCCCTTCGCCAGCATCTTAGCTACCAGGCCTTGATGGGTCTTGAATGGCTGCCGTCAGAGTTGGTACCCATCACCCAGGTTATGCCGGACACCCTGGATGAGATAAGGGGGGAGCTGGGAGAATGTACCAGATGCAGGCTTCATTCCAATCGAAGACACATTGTCTTTGGGGAAGGAAGCCCCTCAGCCCGAATTGTCATCGTTGGAGAAGGACCAGGGCGGGACGAAGACCGATTGGGGCGGCCCTTTGTGGGTGCAGCCGGCAAATTGCTGGACCGGATCATTGCAGCAATGGGATTGGGCCGCCAAGAGGTGTATATTTGCAACGTGATCAAATGCAGACCACCGAAAAACAGAGACCCTTTGCCAGAAGAAATTGAAGCGTGCGGTCCATTCCTTCGCCGTCAGCTTCGCGCCATCCGGCCGCAGGCCATTCTGGCCTTAGGAAGTTTTGCCGCCCAATTTCTACTCTCCTCGCAGCAACCAATATCAAAACTCAGGGATAGTGTTCATCAATTTGAGGGAATCCCCCTGGTGCCCACCTACCATCCTGCATATCTTCTCCGCAATCCTCTGCAGAAACGCCAGGCTTGGAAGGATGTCCAGGTGCTTCTATCTCTGGTAGAATAGGAAAATAGTTCAGGGTGGTGACCTGTGAATCTTGCAACCCCCCACGGGGTCGGAGCAGAAAATCCAATTCTGGTTTAGGAGAAATAGAAAGGAAATGGAAATGTGGTTTGTAGCGAAATTAACTGAACCCGCCAGACTCAGGAGAGGCTTTTGCTTTCTGGCTGGTTTAATCTTTATTTTACTCATGACCTCTGGGATTTCCCCTTCGGCGGAGACTGGCGAGCACATTAAGGTGATTCGTATCGAAGAGAGTATAAATCCGGGTACAGCAGCCTTCCTGGCCAGAGGGACACAGCAAGCAGTGGAAGACGAGGCAGTGCTCCTCGTGGTCCAATTGGACACTCCTGGCGGTTTGGTTTCCTCCATGCGAACCATGGTGAAGACTATCATGAACGCCCCCATTCCCGTGGTGGTATACGTGTCGCCCAGTGGCGCCCAGGCTGCCTCAGCAGGTGTCTTTGTTGTAATGTCTGCCGATGTTGCTGCCATGGCGCCAGGTACCAATATTGGTGCGGCACATCCTGTTGTGGCTGGAGGCAAAGAGATGGACGAAACCATGGACACCAAGATGGTTAATGACCTGGTGGCTTTCATCAAATCCATTGCCAGCAAGAGGGGCCGAAATGCTGACTGGGCCGAGGAGGCAGTGAGAAAAAGCGTCTCCATCACCGCCGAAGAGGCTCTGAAGTTGAAAGTAATTGATCTGGTCGCCCAAGACATGAACGATCTATTGCTCAAACTAGAAGGCTGGCCAGTGCAGACCAAAGAAGGAGTGAAAAAGCTATCCCTAAAAGGGCTCTCCACCGAAGGAGTCGAAGAGAATCTGCGAGATAAGATTCTCAAAACCATCAGCAACCCCAATATCGCCTACTTACTCATGCTCATTGGTTTGGCAGGCCTTTATTTCGAACTCTCGCATCCTGGTGCTATTTTCCCTGGTGTGATCGGTGGAATTTCCTTGATCCTTGCCTTCTATGCTTTCCAGACCCTATCAGTGAACTATGCCGGTGTGCTGTTGATTCTTTTGGGAGCCATTCTCTTCCTTCTGGAAATCAAGGTAACCAGTTACGGTTTACTCAGTATAGGGGGCGTCATCTGTCTGACCCTGGGTTCCATCATGCTGTTTAACACCGGGACCACAGGATTGCGGGTTTCTTGGAGTGTGTTGATTCCTGCAGTGCTTGTCATCTCAGGCTTCTTCATTACTGTGGCTTTTCTGGCTGTTCGGGCCCACATGGCCAAACCGCGCACAGGCTATCAGGGCTTGATCGGCGAGATAGCGGTTGCCAAAGAGTCTTTAGCGCCAGAGGGAAAGGTGTTCGTCCATGGCGAACTGTGGAATGCCACCTCAGATGAAATCGTGCCTGTTGGTTCAAGAGTAGAGGTAATTGGGGTTGAAAATTTGTTGTTGAAAGTGAGAAAAATAGGTGATACAAAGCAATGATTTGATCGCCTAGAGCGGGGATTTACAGCTTTTTTGCTTGCTCCCACAGGAGGATTTTATGTCTTACTCAATTATTTTTTTGATCGTACTCGCGGTCCTTTTTTTGGCCAGTGCAATTAGGATCCTCAACGAGTACGAAAGGGGAGTTGTATTTCGTTTGGGCCGAGTAATGTCCAGAGCCAAAGGCCCAGGACTCATTATCATAATACCAGTAGTGGACCGGCTGGTGAAAATAAGTTTGAGGCTGGTGGCCATGGACGTGCCGCCTCAGGACGTGATTACTCGAGATAATGTGTCTGTAAAGGTAAATGCAGTTATATATTTTCGAGTTATGGATTCCATTAAAGCGGTAGTAGAGGTTGAAAATTATCTCTATGCCACTTCTCAGTTGGCCCAGACTACCCTGCGAAGCGTTTGTGGACAGGCGGAACTGGACGAGCTGCTATCTGACCGAGAGAAGATTAACACCGAACTGCAGGAGATTTTGGACAAGCATACAGACCCCTGGGGTGTTAAAGTCACGACGGTTGAAGTCAAACACATCGATCTGCCCCAAGATATGCAGCGCGCCATGGCGAGGCAGGCCGAGGCCGAACGGGAAAGACGGGCCAAGGTTATCAATGCTGAGGGTGAACACCAGGCGGCAGCCCGCTTAGCCCAGGCAGCAGAGATAATCGCTGAGCATCCCATGGCCTTACAGCTGCGATACCTCCAGACACTGAGGGAGGTATCGGCGGAAAACAATTCCACCACCCTTTTCCCTATTCCCATAGACTTGTTCAAACCTTTTATTCAGCTGCAGGAAGTGCTTGAGAAGAGTAAAAAAGCTGACGCTGAAAAGTAAGGTGCCTGGGGAAAGGCACCCTATTCTCATTGCTCGACTGGCATTAGATGGAGGAGTAAAAGTAAATGGCTAAAAAAGAGAAAAAGGAAAAAAAGGAGAAACCCCTGGATAAGATGACCGCCAAGGAACTGCGCGAGCTGGCCCTTGGTATTGAGGGTATTGTCGGCGTTCATGCCATGAATAAAAGTGAGTTAATTGCCGCCCTAAAGAAGGCCCAGGGAATTGAAGATGAGAAAAAGGGGGACAAGAGCGTTGATGTTCGTAGCATCAAGAAAAAAATAAGGGAACTCAGGAGCCAGAGAGAAGCAGTGAGGGAGACGGGAGAAAAAGATAAACTGCAGATGCTTAGGAGGCGAATTAGCCGTCTGAAAAAGAAAACCCGTCGAGCCGCCACCAAGGCAGCATAGACTAATTCATTAAATTGTAAAGCAGAAGGGTTTTAACCACTGAGACCACAACAGGATACTTAAAATTTAAGATTGCAGATTTGGGCAGTTAGGCAAAATGGAGAATTCAGGAGAAAAGCAATCAAAATTTAGTCTCTCTCAACTAAATGCTACTGGCGAGTGGCTACCTCTTATGGTGCCCAGTTTCTAGTGCTTAATGATTTCTGTGCAATCCGCAATCTACACGCAACAATCTGAAATTGCTTGCTCAGTAACCTCTGTAATTAATAATTCCTTTTGTTCATCAAGAAACTGCGAGTTAGAACATGGACCGGCAGCAGGCCCTTGAATTACTGGATGGCCATATGAGGGCCGAAAATTTGAGAAAACATTGCCTTGCCACTGAGGCAATAATGCGGGCTCTGGCAGAGCACTTAGATGAGCCCGTTGAGTTGTGGGGTATTGCAGGCCTTTTACACGACTTGGACTATGAGGAGACAGCTGACAATCCCTCAGAGCACGGGCTAAAGACGGCTGTCATTCTGGCCGAGAGCGACTTGCCAACTGAGGTGATCAACGCGATCAAAGCGCACAACGCTGAGGTCTTGGGACTGGAGAGAAAGTCTAAGCTAGATTTTGCCCTCACCTGTGCCGAGTCTATTACCGGGATGGTGATAGCCACGGCACTCGTCTACCCGGATAAACGTCTGAAGAGCGTTAAACCCAAGTCCATCTTGAAACGAATGAAACAAAAAGATTTTGCCAGGCGTGTCAATCGAGACCAAATAAGGCTCTGTGAGGAAATCGGATTATCCCTGGCTGACTTTGCTGAGCTCAGCCTGAGGGCCATGCAAGGGATCAGCCACGAACTTGGCCTCTGAATGATTGGGTATTGTTCAGAAGCAGGTCAAGAATACAAGGATCTATTTTAAGACAATGGACACACTTCAGAAGAAACGCTTTGTTGCAGCGGCTACTGCGGTTTATAGGTATCTGAGGAGCCAAGAAGAACAACAGCTCGCAATGGCAGCGGCAAGTCGGCCAGGCTCAGCACCGGCTGTGGGTGCAGTAAGCCTCTGGTCCTCCTCAGGGAGGCAGGCGACGATGGACATGCGCCGACTGCTTCAGTTGCGTTTGATGCGCTGATTGTTGGTGGCACTAGACAATCAGCCCTCGCAGACATTCTGCTAGTTGTATTTCCTTCTGTTCCATTTTACTTATAATGAATGCTCACTGAGAAAGGGGCTTCTATCGGTTCAGAGTTATAGAAAAAGAGACGAGAGCCAAAGAGGAGAGGATTATGGCAGACAAACATGGGAAACTTACGGCTGGATTGGTGGAAGAGGAAGTAAAAGTGTCCAATCCGGTCAAGATTCAGGATTTGACCTTTCGTGATGCGCACCAATCAATCTTCGCAACCCGCGGGCGCACCGAAGACATGATACCCATAGCAGAGAAAATGGATAAGGTGGGTTTCTGGGCCTTGGGTGTATGGGGTGGTGCAACCTTTGACACCATGCACCGCTTCCTAGGAGAAGATCCGTGGGAAAGACCACGGACTCTCAAGAAGTATGTCAAGAAAACACCATTACAAATGTTGCTTCGCGGGCAGAATTTAGTGGGCTACCGCAACTACGCCGACGACGTGGCTAAGATATTCGTTGAGCGAGCAGCGGAAAACGGCATCGATGTCTTTCGAGTTTTCGATGCGGTGAATGATTTGCGTAATTTTTCGACGGTTGTGCCTGTAATTAAAAAGATGGGCAAACATTTTCAGGGAGCCATCTGTTATTCCCTTACAGAGCCCCGTATGGGCGGGCCGGTATATAACGTCGAATATTACGTTAAGAAGGCGAAACAGCTCGAGGATATGGGGGCGGACAGTGTGTGTATCAAAGATATGGCAGGTCTCATATCGCCCTATGATGCCTATATGCTGGTAAAGGCCCTGAAGGAAGAGGTGAAACCGCCCATACACCTCCACAGCCACTTCACTTCCGGCCAATCTTCTATGGCCCTGTTGAAGGCCATAGAAGCAGGAGTGGACATTGTTGACACCGTATTGTCACCTTGGGCTTATCGGACCTCGCATCCCGCCATTGAACCACTAGTAATGACGCTGAAGGGAACAAATAGGGACACAGGTTTTGACATTGTACAGTTGGCAGCCCTCTCAGAACATAT
>JAJDNT010000144.1 GCA_022340515.1 Deltaproteobacteria bacterium | reverse complement strand
CATCGAGCTAGAGCCTTTTTACAGAAATGTTTGGGAGATAAGCTAGAGTAGGCCATGGAGTGCCGCAAGTACGAATCACAGTTCAATGATTATCTAGACGGCTCTCTTTCTTTAAGAGAGCGCGAAGCTTTGCAGTTCCATTTGAGAAAATGCTTGTCTTGCTATCGCAAATGGAACTCACTGCAGAAAACCAAGGAGATCCTCAGTCGACTGCCAAATCTGGATCCTCCCGCACATCTCAGTGCCGTGGTGATGGCAAGGTTGAAGGGACGGCGCCTGCATAAAAGTCAATGGCCTTTCGAGTATCTCCCCAGATGGCTACCGCTGGCCTTGGGCGCTGCAGCGTTAATCATCTCCCTTACCCTGTGGCAGGTTCTGCCGCCATCCTTTTCCCTCCGGTCTCTTTTGCCAGGCCAAGATAACACCTTGAACATAAGTGGACCTTCCGGTCAGCCAGCAACCAGATTCACAACCACACGGGGGGGGAGCCAAGTTACTGTCCCGGTAATGGTCCTCAGAGTCAAGGACTTCTCTAGGGCTGATCGAGAACTTGAATCTATGCTCCGCTCTATCTCTGGGTCAATGTTAGAGGAAAGAAAGCCGACTCGTTCCCTTAATTCGAGCTCAGCTCGTTTGATCGACCTCAAAGTGCCAGAGCAGCGTTTTTCTCACCTTCTCCGCGAATTGCACAAGATAGGCCACCTGGATCAAAGCCAGGTGGAGATTCATAGATCAACTAATCCCCAGAATCAAAAAGCCATTTCCCTTCGTATTGTGGTGGTTGGTAACGGATCGGATGTGGAGATCCGCCAACTACAGAAGTGATATTAGTTCAAGCGTTTCCAGCGCGTGCCCTCCGGAGTGTCAACAACCTTGATACCAAGCTCAAGAAGTTGATGCCGGATCCGGTCAGCCTCTTCCCACTTTTTATCCCTTCGAGCCTCAGCTCTGGCTTTAAGGAGTCCGCAGGCTTTCTCGTCTAGGTCAGCTTCTGCGCAATGAATAAGATTCAATACAGAATCCAGTCTCTCTACTGCTGCAAGGGTCGCTTCCTTTTGGTCCTCACTGAGACGGCCCTCAGAAATGTACGGATTTAGTTTGCGGATAAAACTGAAGATAGCAGCAAGGGCTGATGAAATGTTCAGGTCGTCGCCCATGGCCTCGTCAAAACTCTGCTCAACTTCATAAATTAACTGATCGACTTCCCCTGCGGCCTCACCTGTAACCACATGTTGCAACCTTTGGATAAACTCATCCAACCTTTCCAGACTCCGTGCAGCCTCCTCTAATCTGTCCTCTTCGAAATGCAGTGGTTTACGGTAATTTGTTGCCACCAACCAGTAACGTATCTGTCTGCCAGTGTAACCCCGATTCAGCAGTTGCTGCACCGTTTCCCTTCCCTCACCTTCTCTTGACATCTTCTTGCCATCCACAAGTACCCGCTCGCAATGAATGTAGTAATTGGCGAGGGGTTTACCCGTAGCTGCTTGGGCGATAGCTATTTCGTTTTCATTGTGGGGAAATAAAAAGTCCAAGCTGCTAACATGAATGTCTATGGTCATTCCTAGCTGTTTCATGGCCAAAGCTGCGGTCTCGAGATGCAGGGAGGGTAGCACGTTTCCCCAGGTGGTTTTAAGATAGATTCCCCGTTTCAGCTCGGCCAGGGTTGCTCGTCTGAGGAGGGTAAAATCACGGGGATTCTCCTTCTCATACGCTTCAAGATCAACTGTCTTGCCGAGCCTTATCTTCTGCAAATCCACGCGAGAGAGTTTGCCGTAGTCAGGGAATTTGGAGATGTCAAAATATACCGAACGGAGTTTTTCGTAAGCTACACCCTTGTCCATTAAGGTCTTGCTCATCTCCAGAATATCATCCACGTATTCGCTTGTGCGGGGATAGTAGGTGGCCGGTTGCACACCCAAAACCTCTGTGTCCCGCCGGCAGATCTCCATGTACCGCTTGGCGTCAGTCTCCAAATCATGACTAGAATCCAGTATGGCTTTTTCTCCCATGTCGGTTATATTGATCACCTGGTTCACTTCAAAACCCTTATATTCCAGATAACGCCGGAGAAGATCGGCCACCACCAAGCGGCGACTTTCGGTTAACTCGAAAGATTCCCCCACCGCTGGACCGGTGGTGAAAAGGGAGATCTTACCTTCCGAAATCGGCTTAAATTCTTCTTTTTGACGCGAAAAGGTATTGTAGAAACGGAAATCCGGCTCCGACAGAGTGGTGAACAGGTTGGTGCTGAGATAACGTTCACCACCGTCGGGGAGGATGGCCACAATGTATCCCTCTTCCAGACTGAGAGCAGTACGGAGGGCCGCCGCCATGGAAGCTCCACCACTCATACCGATAAAAAGGCCTTCTTCCCGGGCCAGTCTCCGTGCTGTTTCGAAAGCCTCGGCGTCTTCGATATTAACTATCTCGTCTAGAATCTCTTTAGCAAAAATCCCCGGAACATAGGACTCTTTCATGTTTTTGAGCCCTTGAATTTTGTGTCCCATATAGGGCTCCACCGCAATAATACAGATGGCTGGGTTGTACTCTTTCAAGCGTCTCGTTATGCCAATAGCCGTGCCGGTAGTGCCAAGAGTCGCTATAACATGAGAGACCTTACCCTCAGTCTGCTCCCAGATTTCTTTGGCGGTTGTGTAATAATGCGCTTTCCAGTTATCTTCATTATTGAATTGGTCAGGCATGAAATAACGATCAGGAAACTGGCGTGCCAGTTCATAAACCTTCTCTATGGCACCGTCCGTTCCTAGGGCCCCAGGGGTGAGCAAGATCTCGGCACCAAGTGCTTTGAGTATCTTTTGGCGCTCCTGACTGGCAGTCTCAGGCATAGCAAGAGTAATGCTATATCCTTTCACTGCGGCCACCAAGGCCAAACCAATGCCAGTATTGCCACTTGTAGCCTCGATTATGGTTTTTTCAGGTGTAAGCTCTCCTCTGAGCTCCGCCTGCTCGACCATCTGAAGAGCAATGCGATCCTTGATTGAACCACCTGGGTTTCGAGCCTCCAGCTTGGCATAAATAGTCACCTTTGGATTTGAATTTAGGCGGTTTACCCGAACCAGAGGTGTGTTGCCAATTAGTTGTAAGACGGTATCATAAACATTTGCCATCGCTTTATCCTGCCCGCAATATCTTTCATCATCGTCCACAAACCCTGCAAAAGGATTAAGTGAAGTTGTTGGAAATAATAAAAAACATACTCAATAACAAAATCACATGCAACTACAAAAGTGTAATCATATTATTGCAATTTTTGGGCAAATACCCTCATGCAGGGGTGGCCTGACCTATGCCAGAAACGCTAACAGGAGTCAGAATGTTCGGGATTAAATGGTCTAAACATCTTTCCTTATCCTTCATCAGCTATTATTATAGCCTTGAGTACCGACTAGAGAACGAGGAGATCTATGATGATGGATAGGGAGATTTTCAACTTGAACTTGTCTGTGGAAGCTACTTCAGCTTATATACTGATCTGCAATCTAGCCGAGAGCGGCACACCAATCACCATTGAGTCGGCGGGAACATTTTGGAATGACACATCGGAGGCACTGGTAAGTGCCCTGGAAGAACTCAAGGGCCACTGCATAATAGTCGAGGCACTCGATGCCAATCAAATGCGGCAATATTACCTCAATTCATCTGACCGCTGGAAAAAACCTGCCAATGCATAGATTGAAAACCACTAGACACTAGGAACTAGGCACTAAGCACTGGTCGTCTGTTAGGCAAAATCTTCAGTGCCTAGTGCCTACTGTCTAGTGCCTAGTTGAGACCATGAAGTGTAGGCACATAAGCCCACTTTAATTTATCTCCCAGTTGGATGTTCATCAAGGTATATCTGGGCGAGTTCTATGTAATGAGAGGCAGAATCCCTGGCCCGAACCAGTTCCTTTTCGGTAACCTCTCGGCGAGGTTCTGCAGGCACCCCCATGGCCAGAGTGCGGGGAGGAATGCGCTTTCCTTCTGAGACTACGGATCCTGCAGCAACTATAGCTTCGGCACCCACATGACAGCCATCCAGTAACACTGCTCCCATGCCAATGAGGCAACCTTCTTCAATGGTGCAACCGTGAATAATGGCCCTGTGCCCTATAGTAATCCGATCACCTACGTTTAGGGGATAGGTTCCACCAGTTACATGCAATATACACTGGTCTTGGATGTTTGTTTGGGCCCCTATTCGAATGTAGTGCACATCAGCACGAACTACAGTTCCAAACCAAATACTCGACTGCGGGCCAATGACAACATCCCCGATAATGAAAGCTCCAGGGGCCACATAGACGCTGGGATCTATTACCGGCTCAGCACCGTTGAATGGAAGGTTCATCGACTATCCCGATTCCTTCTCTTTCAGATCAAGTTTTCGGGCAATTTCCCTGGCGGTTGCCTCCACAAAGTTCTGGAACTCACCTTCAGGCAAGGGTTTACCCGGTGCGGGCAGCCTTGCCACTCCCGGAGCTTCCACCAAGGTGGGGAAATTCCTCAATTCATCTCTGGGCACAATCTCATAGGCGGCATCCAAATTATCGCCAAAATAGCTCTCCTGGAACCCGGCAAATTTGAGAGCGTGAGCGGTGGCATCCAGCACCGCCACCTCCTGGTCAGTTACGATCCCTGCTTTTAGGGCCCTGAGCAAACCAGCCAAACATTCTCCTCCTTGAGTACAAGCAATATGGCCATTACGGTTGGCAATAAGTTGGCAGTCCATGATCTCCTGTTCGCTTACCTGCACTACAAAGACCCCTGGACTGCCTGGAATCTGTTCGTAAGCTTCCACCAAGCGTATTACCCGAGGCATGGAAACGGGATTACCTATCATGGCTGCTTGAGCCACGCTGGGTCTTACAGTCACAGGACGAAAAGTCCGCTTGCTTGGCTCGGCTTCCTGATAGTATTTGTAAACTGGATCGGCATGCTCCGACTGGACGCCAATAATCTTGGGCAAAGTATCTATCACTCCAAGATCGAACAGTTTGAGAAACCCCCCCATAACCGCGGTAATATTACCAGCGTTACCAATGGGAACCAGCATCACCTTGTTTTCCAGGTCATAGTCAAAACCCTGCGCCACTTCAAAAGAGTAGGACTCTTGCCCTTGGATGCGCCAGGCGTTTTTTGAATTTAGTAGGGCCACATGGTAATTATCAGCAAGATGCTCTACTACCTTCATGCAGTCGTCAAATACCCCGGGGATCTCGAAAACCCGTGCACCGCTGCCCAGAGGCTGAGAGATTTGTTGGGGCGTGACCTTCTTGTGTGGCAACAGGACCGCTGATTTAACCTTTTTGCCCATGTAGGCAGAGTAGAGTGCTGCGGCAGCTGAAGTATCTCCTGTGGAAGCACATATGGACAACACCTCGGTCAAATTTTGACTGCGCACCAGATAATTCAAGTAGCTCAAGGCACACGCCATGCCTCTATCTTTAAAAGAAGCGCTCGGGTTCTGCCCGTCATTTTTAAAATAGAAATCAACTCCCACCCAATCGCGCAGTCCATCGTTTGCCCGGACTACTGGGGTATGACCCTCTCCCAAGTAAATAATGTCTTCCAGCGGTATCACCGGGGCAATTATCTCGTAGTAAAGGAAAATCCCCTTCATGGCTGGATGGTTGAGCATCTTCCGGTAGTCAAACAACCGCTGCCAAAACGAGCCGCTGAACTCTTTCAACCTTTCCCATTTGCGATCTTCGATCAAAAGCACGCTTTTACACTTAGGACAGGTGTAGAGTAACGATTCGATAGTAAAGACCTCTTCGCAGTGAAGGCAGCGATAGATCAAATCACCTGAAGGCTTAGGAAAAAGATGGGGCTGAATGTCAGCCGGAAAATCACTAGCTCGCATTCCCTGGCTCCTCGATTTAAAATTAACAATTTTTAATCTTAAATCTAAAATCTCAAATCTGCAATCCACAATCTCTAATAACTACCACCACATCACCTTTGCGACCACCTGTCACAGCTGCCCCACAAACAACCTCTAGACCAGATAATTAGCGGGTTCTCGGGTGTAGTTACTTTCCCTTTTTTGCTTTTGGCTTGAATAAAGGCAAGTAAAAACACTATACTAGTTGCTACTCACCAGATTCAATCCCAGGTGGAAGGAGGGGCAAGTGATAGATCTGCTGTATATCCGCGATGAAGAAACGCACTCGGACGGAACTGTTATCTTCGATGAAGGAGGATTCAGCGATTGGGTGTATGTAATCATGGAGGGCCAAGTTAAGGTAACCAAAAATACCTCGAGAGGCAAAGTAACAGTTGCCAAGCTCGGCGAGGGCGAATTCATCGGCGAACTTGAGTTCTTGGACATGGGAAAAGAACCCCGTTCGGCCACAGTTGTCGCTGAGGGAGAAGTCAAGTTGGGGGTAATAGATCGCGACAAACTGAGGCGGGAATACGACAGCCTCTCTCCCGACTTTCGTAAGATCATCCGCACCCTTGTACAAAGGCTGCGACGGATCACCTTGCAGGCTGCATCCTTAGCCAGTTCTTAGTTAAAGTGGAGCAATGGAGTACTGGAGCTATTTAACCGAATAGACCAGCCAAATCTTGCCTCATAGACACTAGACCATCAAGCTCATGAGCCTCCTCTCTGTTTTATCCTCCTGTTTGACTGTGGTGGAACATAGCAAACATGTACAAATTGACACTGAGGCCATATCAAATCTTGTAGCTGACAGCTCGCACCTCGAGATCCCGCCCCTCACCCTTGGGCCTGCCCCATACCACTTTTTTGACTCCACCGCCACCACCGCAGAGTGGCTTTTCCTGCTTGACACTGTCAACCATTGCTTCTGGCCAGATGTGGACTCCCCACCCTGGACTGTTCATTACAAAGATGAAACTCTCTCCGGCTACTGGGCTCTGGCTGCCAGTTTAAAACGTGCAATGGAGGAGGGCTTTGCCATCCAGCGAGCAACAACTCTTGCTCACCTGGACTCAAGGACCTTGGCTCACATCTTTCGAGGGAGAGGGAATATTCCTCTCTTTGAGGAACGACTAAAAAATCTTCGTCAAGCCGGAGAGGTTCTGCTAGATCGCTTCCAGGGGAGCTTTATTAATGTGCTTGAGGAGGCTGGCGCTTCGGCCACAGAGTTGACTGATTTGTTAGCAAAGGAGTTTCCTAGCTTCAATGACACAGCTACGTATGGCGGCAAAAAGGTTTATTTTTACAAACGGGCCCAATTGCTGGTGCACGATCTGCACTGCTCCTTCTCAGGTCAGTCCTGGGGAAATTTCATTGATCTAGAATATCTCACCGCTTTCGCTGACTACAAATTACCCCAGGTCCTTCGCCATCTGGGCATACTTCGCTACAAACCTAGGCTGGCAGATCGCATACAAAACCTAGTTCATATACCCGCGGGTAGTCCTGAAGAGGTGGAGATACGTGCGGCAACGATCTGCGCCGTGGAACTTCTTCGAGAGGAATTGATCAAGGCGGGGAGCAGGGCAAATACCCCTCAACTTGATAACTGGCTTTGGTATCTGGGGCAAGATGATGCTTATCGCACCCTGCCCTATCATCGAACAAGGACGATTTTCTATTAATTGCTTCCAAAAAAAGATCCCCTATCGGCCCGGCGCACGATGGCCGATAGGGGCAAGGGGCACCAAGGGAGACTGGCATCTCCCTATGTTGGACAATTTACATTATTGTGATTAATTGGTCAAGAAAATTATTAATTGGGGTGCTCAATCTTTTGACCCGGACATGGTAATTAACCCAGAAACAATTGATGAAGTGTCCGAGTTAAGAAAGCTCCTGGAGTAGTTGACAAAACGAGGCAGGGCTGAAGAATTCTAGTTTGGTTTCGGGACCAAAGGAAATTACATCTTCGTCCTGCAAGCTTGACTTCACTGATGGTGCCAGCCTGGTGCCATTGATAAAAGTACCGTTGGTGGAATTCATGTCAACTAACTGAGTAACTCCGCTGCCGGGGACTTGACTAAAGTAGGCGTGAAGCTTCGATACCATCTTGTTAGGCAGGACTATATCGTTATTGGCTGTACGCCCAACGAAAATCATACGTTCAGCCGAATCTATGTCTCTTTTCTCCAGGGTTATCACTCGTGCCTGCAGGAGAGACTCATCCTCTTCGTTGCTTCTTGACGGAGGGATGTCATTCAATTCAAATTCGGAGATGGTTTCCACTCTGGCCAACTTTATTTTGCTGGAGGGGGCCAGATAATTCTCCACCAGGAACGGATGCTTGTATGTTGCCAGAAACTGCTCGGGTCCTAATCCTTTGAAGCTTTGCAGGTAATCAAGCACCGTTTCATGGTGCACTTCCTCCATGGGATTCTCCTTCCGAGATTTCATTTAACTTTGACAGCCAAATATAAAGCATGATTCGTGCCACTAGAAGAATAGCAAGTCACAATGGTCTTACTTTTTGTAATTGTCAGGGTAGTTATAAATATAATTGTAATATTAATAAGTTACATTTAACACAAAGGCTCTCTACTTATGGGGTGATCTTGCCGAATTGTTTGGTCAATCCGACGGCAGAGGGAAATTAAACATACAGGCTCGATTCGGATATCTAATGCTATACATTGCAAACTAACAAGTCGAATCGCTTTTAATTAAAACCTCCCAGCAGTCCAGTGAGCTCATAGTTCCTCATGGTCTCTGCGGCAACCCGGACCTTTGCAGCGATTCGTGAAACATTCTGGCTAAAACTCTTTTACAGCGTCCCCCACCGAGGAAGTTATGGGGAAGAGGGAAACAAATCCGGCTATCTCAAAGACCTCCTTGATGTAGTCTTTCATGGAACAAAGCACAATTTTTCCCTCGGAACGTTTTAGTTCCTTGGCCGCTTTTAACAATACCCGTAATCCTGCACTGGAAATGTAATCCAAGCTGGCAAAATCAACTACTACACTCTTAGTACCATCATCGATTACTTCAAAAATTTTCTTCTCGAATTCCGGAGACGTATTTGAATCAAGGCGTCCAAGGAGTCCCAAAATACAAATTCCGTCCTGTCTTTTCTCAAATACTTCCATTTATCCTTTCCTCCTTGCCTTTCTCTCCTTTACTGCAACGGCTCCTGCCGGAACATGAGATCAACCGTTCCGACCTTGGCTAAAGCCGTGATAAAACCGATGCAAAACCTTGAATTTGCAGCTAGCTATCCTTTATGTCCTTTCTTAGGGTTAGTACGTTCTTGTTACCAAATCTTTCATAGATCATGTCATCCATAACCTTTTTACAAAGGTGGATGCCTAGTTTCCCTACTTTTCGCTTCTCCAAGGGACATTCACAATCTGGTTCTTGCGCCCACAGGGGATTAAAAGGTATGCCGTCGTCCTCCAACCGAATTGTAATAATCCCTTTATCGTAGGAAAGGGCGATTTTGATCCAGTGAACATCATCGTCGGTGTACCCATAGGATATAATATTGCTGACAATCTCCTCCATGGCTAGGCAGATTTGAAATAAGGTCTTGTTAGCGAGGCCTAGCTCTTCTCCAAACTGTTGCAGGATTTGGCCTAGTGTATCTAACTCCGAAAGGCTGTTCCTCAGTTCTAATGAAACTCTATCCGCAATCATAACTGCAACCTTTTCCGGGAAGTTCAACAATCAGCCTCTGCTCAGCCGAAAGCTGAACCACTGCTACTATAATTAATGAATTTTAGCTTGTTTATATCAAGCTTACACCGACTTTTTTTCGACATTGGTCGCAGAGTCCCCCTTGTTCTAGCAAGAGCCTCTCTTCCCATAGACGAACCCGCTTCGCCATGGTCTCCATGACTTTTGGCATAAGTTCTGGAAATTGTTCTAGGGCTTTAGTGAACTTCTCTCGGGTCATTACCATGCACATAATGTCCGTCTGAGCCCTTACAGAAAAAAGACGAGGCACGTCCCCCAACAGTGCCAAGCCCCCGAGAAAATCGCCCTCAGTGAATTCCCCAAAGGTTGTTTCACCTCTTCCCTCGTCCCTGACTAAGTCAGCTGTTCCGGAGATAATATAAAAGGCTTTACCGTCATTATCGTCCTGGTAAAAGAGGTGATCTCCAGGCCTAAATTTCTCCCTGGTGAAAAGATAGGCAAACACCTTGAGCGCTTCAAGTGACAGGGCTGAGAAAAAATCCATCTGTCGTAAGATCTCCAGATTCTGCTGAAACTCACTGGACTCAGACGGCTGCCCTCTTTCCATAGATGAGTTCATACAACATCCCCTTCTTGTTAATCAGTTCCTCGTAGCTCCCTATTTCGCCGATTCTTCCAGCCTTCATCACTGCAATCTTGTCATAGCCCTTGATGATGTCGAGGCGATGGACCACGGCAACAAGTGTGCTTTTTCCTTTCCATTTACTATCAAGCAGACCCTGGATGCG
>JAJDNT010000037.1 GCA_022340515.1 Deltaproteobacteria bacterium | reverse complement strand
ACGTCAAGGATCTGGTCTTTGAGGATGAGGTTGCAGTTGCAAAGGAGTTGGTACCAAAGTTGCGGAGGCAAGCTGATCTGGTGATCGGACTTGTTCACCTGGGTATATATGACTTCTACAGCAAGGGCTCCAAAAGATTGGCTCATGAGGTAAGTGGTATTGATCTCATTGTTGACGGACACAGCCACACAAAACTTGATTCTCCCATAGTTGTTACCCATCCCTTAACGGGTCATAAGACACCAATCGTCCAGGCATGGAAGTGGGGCCTGATTCTGGGCAAGGTCGATCTGTTTGTTCAGAACAAAAGAGTCGTTGATTACAGGTTTGAAGCAATTCCCTTTAATCTCAAAGAGATGGAGAAAAAATCGGATGGAACCAAGGTGGCTCATTACGTCGGCCAGAAGATCCCCGAAGATGCAAAGCTCTTGGAGCTTCTGGAGCCATACGCTGCCAAAGCGGAGGCGGCTCTCTCCAGGGTTATAGGCTGGGCGGAAGCAACTTTTTTTTATGATGGTGTCAGAATAGAGGAAAATCCCTTGGGCGACCTGACTGCAGATTCCATGCTTTGGTTTACTAAATATCTAGGGGCGGATTTTGCCCTGCAGAACGGAGGAGCTATACGGGCCGATCTTCCTGAAGGTGAGCTTACAGAGAAGATGCTCTACGAAGTACTTCCATTCGACAGTACGGTGGTTGTGCTGACCCTGGACGGCAAGACTGTGCAATCTCTCTTTGAATACATGGCCACAATCTCAAGTGGCCAAGGAGGTTTTCCACAGGTATCGGCAGGAGTGTCAATTGTAATCGACAGGAGTAAAGAGGAATGTACACAGGTCATGATAAATGGCAAACCCCTTGATCCGAGTAGAACCTATAAGATTGCCACCAACTCCTATTTGGCCGCAGGCGGAGACGGATACAAGATCTTGCTGAAGGCCAGGGATGCTTATGATAGCTCCATGTTTCAAAGAGACGTCCTCATTGAATACATTGAACATCTGGGCGGCAGAATCAAGCCGCAAACCTTCGGCAGAATACGAATCTTAGGCAAAGAAGGGGAGGCCGAATTACTTCAAGAGGCAGCCTAACTCAACAGTTCAACCTTAGATGAAACTGTTGCTGCAGGCAGCCTCATAAAAGTGACAAGGAAATGAAAAATAAAAAGAGACAAAAACCTCTAGGCGCGGGCAGGAGTAGCATCACTCTGGTGAATCAAGGCAAGGTATGTGACGAACTGCCAAGTAGTTGAAGGCCCGATGGCGGAGGCTATCCTGGAGAGTGATGCAGTCATGTGCGCCTGAGTTGGCGGCTATGATTTGCTTTGGTGGGTTAGTGACTGTTTGTAATAAATAAAAAAGGGGAGGGCACTGGAGAACAAAGAGCTGAGCTTGAGGCCTCCAACGGTCGTTTACACGCTGTAAAAAAACTTGGCAGTATTTTTAATCCCTACACTGTAATCCTCGGAAAACTCTTAAGTATAATCGTAACAATTACTTGATCTTACGCTGAATTTGCAGCACTGGCCTGAGTGGCACAAATGTTGCCCATTGTCCTGATTAATTGGTTTAGCGAGGCAAACTCGCAGCCTAAGCGACCACATTTTTGCACTGTCCACCGGGCACGACTTGTGCTCGCGGCCAGTGTGCGTGGTAAGAGAAAATGTTCTGTAGGTGATTTGTATTGCCCCATATGGTCATCAGTAAGAGGCCAAAGGGACTGAATGGTAATCTCCATACAAGGAGTACTGTGAAGTCATTTACATAGTACGGAATGAGATGAGGGAGGAAAAATCATGCTTGACAGGGAAGATCTCAATAAGAGGTGCAAGGATGCTGTCCGCGGGTATGTAGAGACTGATTTTGATAGCTCTTCAGATTTGTTCCAGACGAGGATTAGAGAATGCATGAGTTCAGTAGGGGTTTTGGCGCAAATAACCGATAGAAAAACAAGAGGGTTGCTCGAAGAAGCCGTAATCAGAAAGGTGCGAGATGAATGCAGCAACTGGGTAAAGCGAAATGGCAGCACCCAAGAGCTTATTACATGGCTAGAGGGTTTTGTCACTGGTATCGTTTGTGTCCTTCCTGTTTGTCGACTGTAGACTAGAAGGAGCACCTTGATGAAGACCATAAAAGTGAAGGACTTGATGGTGCCGCTGGACAAATATGCAACTATCTCAGAAGAAGCTAATCTCTATGAAGCGATTTTAACTCTTGAAGAGGCACACCGACACTACGACAAAAGAAGATACAAGTATCGAGCTATACTCGTGCTGGATAAAAATAAAAAAATCGTTGGTATGTTGACAGATCTAGAGGTACTCAGCGGACTGGAACCTGCATACAAAGAAATTGGTGATGTCCGAACTATGGCACTCTCCGGAATAAGTCAGGATTTTTTGAAGTCCTTGGCAGAGAACTATCAGCTCTGGCAAAAACCTCTGGGCGACATATGCGGTAAAGCTTTTAAGATAAAAGTGAAAAATATCGACTACACCACGACCGAAGGAAATTTTATTGAAGAGGAGGCCACACTCGATCAGGCAATACATCAGCTCATCGTCGGTTATCATCAGAATGTGTTAGTAACGCGAGAAGGAGACAACAGAATTGTCGGCATTTTGCGACTGTATGATGTATTTAAAAAGGTTGCCAGCATTATAAAGAGATGCAAGATAGACGACTCTTCAACCACGTTGGCTTGAAGGAATCAGGATACTTAAAAGAAATCCATCCCCTCTTCAGCACCACCTTCCAGCACGATCTAGCCTATAGATAAACTCTTTGCATACTCTCTTGTCAAGGCACACATTTCCGCTTTTTCAAATTCTCACTTCTACCTTGCCCTTCAAATAATTCTTTACCTCAGCAATGGGGACTTCTTGTCGGTGAAAGATACCGGCGGCTAGAGCCGACTCGGCTTCTGTTTGGGTAAAGACCTCGTAGAAGTGTTCCAACCGGCCGGCGCCGCTGGATGCGATAACCGGGATGGAAACAGCCTCGCTCACCGCGTTGATCAGTTCAAGGTCAAAACCCAGGTTAGTTCCGTCTCTGTCAATGCAGTTCAGCAAAATTTCCCCCGCGCCAAGTTTTTCGCATACCCGGGCAAGGGTGATGGCGTCCAATTCCCTTCCTTCCCGGCCCCCTTTGATTGTACACTGGTACCAGCAGTAGCCTTCACCCTTCGGGCCCGGGATGGCCGTTTGGATAACCTGATGTTTGACCTCATTCGGCGAGGTTACGTAGACCCTTCTTGGATCAATGGAAATGACAACCGCCTGGTTGCCATAAACGCGGGATATCTCTTCGATGGAACTCTGCCCTGTTTTCTGGCCGGTTCTCAGATATTCCTCCACAATTAGTACTGCATCGCTGCCAATGGAGACCTTGTCTGCCCCGGACCTGAAATACTCGGAGGCAACCTCGAGTGCCTTGTATTGCCGCCCGTTTTTGTCCTGATAGTCCCTGATACCCCCTCCAATAGTAAGGGGCACAAAGACATTCTTGGAAGTTTGACGCAACACTTCCAACATGGGCATGTCTTCCAGAGGAAAATCTCGGAATCCGGTGATATTCAAGAAAGTAATCTCATCGGCGCCTTCTAGGTAATATCGTCTCGCCAGTTCAACCGGCATACCAAAATTCCTGACCACACCTTTTTCTCTGACGTCGTATTGATCGCCCTTGGTCACAACCAGATCCCCCTGGTCGTTGGTGCGAACGTCCAGACAGGCTATGATCCGCTTTGCCAGTCTAGTTGATTGTGCCTGCCTCACAGGTATGGTTTGTTCCCCCCTGGTTTCAAGGAAATTTTTTAGAAGCTGTAACCCGGCACCGCCGCTTTTCTCCGGGTGAAACTGGGTGGCGATAATGTTGCCTATTTGAATCGAGCTAACGAACTGGCACCCATAGTCGGTGGTTGTAAGGACAGCTTCGTCATCCTCAGGAACCACATGGTATGAATGGACGAAATAAAATTTCTCCTCCCCGCCAAGGCCTGAAAAAATCCGGGAGGGCTTTTTGATATTTAAACCGTTCCAGCCAATGTGGGGAACCGAAAGGTCGATGTCGAATCTTTTCACCATTCCTGGAACGAAACCTACACCCCTGACGCCGGGGGCTTCCTCGCTGCCTTCGAATAGAGCCTGCAAGCCCAGGCAGATTCCCAAAAATGGACGGCCCGAGTTCAGGTAATCCCTGAGGGGTTCGACGTAGTTTTTATCATTCAGGATGTTCATCATGCTGCCGAAGGCGCCTACTCCTGGGAATACCAGCCTTTCGGCAGACAAGATATCTGCTGCCGTCTCGACAACCTTTACCCTCTCGCCTAAACTTTCGATGGCGTTGATGACACTCCTCACATTTCCAGCACCGTAATCCAGAAAAGCTATCATTTTCTATCCTATATACCCTCTCCAGAGAAAGATGGAGCAATGGAGTTTCTTATAACACCATGGCAAGAAAGACAAGCCTCAGCCTTACTCCCTTATCTTGCCCAGTTCGTCTCGACATGTTTTTGCGAAGTCCTCGGGATAATGGTTGTTTATCCACCGCTGCTGGAATTCACTAAAACCTCCGGGAGACTGAGGATGCCTGGGGAAAAAACAGTAGAGAAGGCGCTGGTCTTTATCCAAACTATCCAACCTCTTTGATATTTCGAAAGCATTGAATAGTTCTACACCCAGGTTCTCCAATATTTTCATAGTAAGCAGGATGGCTCGGTCTAGGGAATGACGAAGCCCCGTATCAGCCTCGACGATATTGCCGCAGTGCACCTTGGAAAGAATCTGGATTTCTCCTTGCGAGCGCTGGGCTTTGGGCACAAAGACCACAACGTTTTCATCCTGGTAAATGGTGAGATCCCTTGCTTTGTCTGTCTGGCCGTCCAATCTCTTGTTGTTTTGGATTGCCCGAAGGTAGGTTTCAAAGAAAAGCTTACCTGTCTTTTCCTCATATTCCTTGGTGAATTGAGCTATCCTGTCGCCCTGGGCATAGGTAGGCATAGAGTGAGAACTTTTCTCGTTTTTACCGCCCACATACACAGGTATATCAGTGCGCACGAGGGCAAACTGTTGGTGTATCTGCTGATGTGAGCCACCAAGTCTATAGCCCGAAACAGACAGATCGAAGCCGTAATTTTGGCCCCAAATAACTGCATTAAACGGTAACTCACCTCCTGAATTATGACGATGCTCTATCTCGCTGAGAAGTGATAATCGCAGGGTTTCCAGTTCGTCTTCTCCCAAGGCTTTCTTTGCAGTCGATGCGGATAGGCCGAGTTCACCTGCAAGCTGAACATATATTCGCTGATAGTAGAGGTGGCGAAGACCGGAAACATCCCTTGAGGTGAGTGAACTGATCTTGTAGCGAACAGCATCGTGTGCCATGTTGGCCGCATAATGACCCCAAGGAATGTAGCTGTTTTCCCGGAGGTATTCCCAAATGTGGGTGTCGCCCCCGAGGTACTCACCAACAATGGGGCTTTCCCCTTGCACGCCGGGGATTAGAACCATCTGTCGCTTGTATACGTCGGGTAGAAAAGGATTATTAGACACCAACTGAAATAAATGGTGATCAAAAATATCCGGACGCAATTGACCTGCTTCATTTTGCTGGTAAATTTTTCCGGAAACCGTATTGGTATTCTCCTCATGGATGAATGCACACGAGCGTTCAGCCAGAGAGGCGAGCAGTTTCGGATCGGTGGAAGAGGAAGCCAGATACCACAGGGCCAGACGCGGCTGAGACTGAAGATCGGGAATAACGCTTTCAACATCCACCATTTGGGGGAGTTCGCTGAAGGGGTTACAGCCGTCTACGGTTTGGTCGGCCTTGGATTTTAGAATATAGGTAGCCCCCATAAAGGGAAATGCATTGGGAATTTCGAAAATCCATTCACCAGGAGAAACCTTTACATCACTTTCAGGGAAGTTCTCTGCATTATTGACCGGCTCCTGATTTGAGGTTCGTCCCAGGTCCACAATGTAGTCATTTTCCCGTAAATTGGCGGCATTGAAACTAGGCTTGTGGATTCCATAGACAAATTCACCTGAGGGGGCGACACAGGTGCCTGGAAAGAGGTCCTTCATTGCCATTCCTTTCTAATCTTGATGTTCATTATAAGCGATGAGATAGCA
>JAJDNT010000132.1 GCA_022340515.1 Deltaproteobacteria bacterium | reverse complement strand
TGCCGCCGAAGGAAAGGTTCTCCACCACCAGTTCGATTTCGTTTCCTTTTTTCAACTCAATCATTTTTTATTCTAGCTTTCAGCTCTCAGCAGTGACACTCACCAATCTCCCAATGAAGGCTTATTAACGCTATGCGCCATGCGCATTGCGATCCTTAGACATAACCTTACTCTTCAGATAAGCTGCTGACAAGCGGCGAAGATTTTTTTAAAAGAGAAAAATCTCAAAAAAGACTTTGCCATTTGCAAAATGAACCTATAAAATTAAAATTAAAGCGCAGGCATTTTGATTGTGTCCCGAACCTACCATTAATTCCTTAGAGATGGCCAAAGCTTATAAGACGATCATCTCTCCACACCGTTCCTCTCAGAAAGCTGCATTGCTGCGCGCAAATATCCGGTCCGATTACATTACAAAACCCTTGGATGGGAAAGGAGGACCCCTATGAGCGCCCCTAGAGATAGCCGCTGCCGTTACAAGGAGTGCTACAACTGCAAGCATCAGACTAACTCAAACATTGGAGGGCAGCCTCAGCAGAACTGCGGCCTTGCAGTTGATGGAACAATAAGGGTATCTGAGTGCGGTGGCTTTCGCTATTACCTGCCAACCACAAAGGCGCAAAGGAGGGAGCAGCGCGATCGGCTGATGACATATCAACCGTCAGGATGAGTTGTACTTTAGAGAGGTGGTTTTCTGATCATCCTCAGGTTCGATTGAAAACTTATATATAAGCTTATCTAAATCACTGGGGGAGGTATTATCATCTAGGTTCATGATATCGCCTTCCACCGTTTGAACCAGATTCTCTGTAAACATCTTGATCCAGAACATGGCGCTTTCTCGGTTGGGTTGGCTCACATGGATGCCGCCGGCCTTCTCCTCCGAAGATACCGTTTCGCCAGGATCCTCCACGTGAACGTCGCCACCAAATATATTGTGAAGATGTTGTAATGCTTGTCTCCCGACACCTTGGCGTCTCTCGCCCAAGACTTCCAGATGATAAAGAGTTATATGCCTGACCCCTTTTTCATCCAACCACACGCCAATTTTGCCTCTGTAATGGCTGGGCTTTTCAAAGTGGAGTACCTCCATGGGTCCATAGCCTTTGAGGATCGTTAGAAGCTCTTTGATGCCTAATTCTCTGTCTTCACCCGTCCAGACAATGTCTTTCCATTGAACCTGCGCCATGGCCTGCTATCACTCCATTTTGACCAGCATGCACTCGCGTCGAAAAAGAGGACTGAAGAGAAAGTAAGAGATAAAAATAACTTTCACGTGTGACAGCATAGAATATTTCTGGAGAAATTGGAATAGGAAATATCTGAGGGGTAGGGTCAGTGTGCTCATCGCCACCGCCTGATAGGGATTGAGAAATTGAAGCGCCATAATATGGGGAAGGTACTTAGAGTTTTGAAAAAATCTTGATTGTAAAGGGAGTTAGGATATACATTAATCCAGAAAAATTGCTTTATTTTGCCTAGTCTTGCGGCCACAGCTGAAGCAGCGAGTCCATTGCCAGTCCAGCCCGGCCGAGACTGCGGGGAGCTTCGATTTATCTTTGAATGGGCTATGAGTTGATGGCAATTCAAAGGAGAGCAATGCCATGTCTAAACAGGTACTCTTAAAAGAACAGCGGCCGCCCTTCCTGATTCTCACCCTCAATCGACCCCAGGTGCGAAATGCTTTGAATTTCGAACTTCTTAAGGAATTGGAGCTAGCCATTGATGAAGCTGGGCTCCTGGAGGGATTGCGGGTGTTGATAATCACCGGCGGTGGTGACAAGGCTTTTTGTGCGGGCGCCGATCTAAAAGAACGGCTCACCATGTCCGAGTCCGAAGTGCGCAGCTTCCTCTCTGACATTCGCAGGTTGTTAATCAAGATTGAGGAGTTACCATTGCCGGTGGTTGCCGCCATCAATGGCTTTGCTCTAGGTGGCGGCACAGAGCTTGCACTGGCTTGCGATTTGAGAGTTGCTGTGGTGGATGCCACCCTTGGGCTTACGGAGACACGCTTCGCCATTATACCTGGAGCCGGAGGCACCCAGCGTCTACCGCGGCTAATAGGTACTCCACTGGCCAAAGAACTCATTTATACTGGAAGGCAGCTTACGGCTCAGGAGGCATTGGCAAAGGGGTTGGTGAACCGGATCACGGCAAGAGACAAGCTCATGGACGAGTGCCTGGAACTGGCTGGCGAGATTGCCAAAGGTGGCCCTATTGCTGTGGCACAGGCGAAGTTTGCTATCAACAAGGGACAAGATGTGGAGCTTCACACAGGCTTGGCCATTGAAGCCAGCGCCTATGAAAAATGCATTCCAACGGAAGATCGCCTGGAGGGGCTAAAGGCTTTCAAAGAAAAACGCCAGCCGGTTTATAAGGGGCGTTAGAGTCGGCCGCATAGGCAAAGCGCTTAGCGTATGCGGCGAACGGAGTGAGCCAAGAACATGCAGGAAGACCAGCATACCCAGAGGAAAGTAAACCAAGAGCATTGGCTTGAGGAAGAAGAGCACTTGGCCCAGCGCATTCAACAGGCCATCAACCCAGGAGGGGAGCGAGCCATAGCCCGTTTGGCCAAACAGGGTAAAAAACCGGTACGAGAACTGCTCTGGGCTCTCATTGATCCTGGTACAGATTTTTTTGAACTGGGGGTGATTGCCGGTTTCGGCATGGATTACCCTGGTGGCGTGAGGGACGTGCCGTGCGCTGGTCTGGTTACCGGTCTTGGCAAGATTCATGGTAACTGGACTATGATATTTGCCAATGACAGTAGGGTTAAGGCGGGAACCTACTTTCCCATAACTCTGAAAAAGCACATGAGAGCCCAGGCCATAGCTGAGCAGTGTGGCCTCAATTGTGTATATATAGCAGACTCTGGAGGGGCTTTCCTGCCTATGCAGGCTGATGTTTTTCCAGATGACGGCCACTTTGGCTCCATGTTTTACAATATGGCTCGCATGTCTTCTATGGGATTGAAACAGATTACCCTGAGCACCGGTGGTAATACAGCGGGCGGCGCCTACATCGTTTTCATGGCAGATGAAGCGGCAATGATCGAAGATCTTGCCTATTCCTTCCTAGGTGGTCCACCACTAGTAAAGGCTGCAATCGGAGAAGAGATCGACGCTGAGGCTCTGGGGGGTGCTGGGGTGCACGCCAAGATATCAGGAGGTGCAGACCATATATGCAAGGATCAAATGGAGGGCATAGAGAGAGTTCGCGAGATATTATCTCAGGAGCATGCCCAGAAAATACATTGCCGCCGGTGGGAAGAGGTGCCCCCGGCCGTAAGTGAGGAGAGCATTTACGAGCTGATGCCTGCCAGAGTTCACCAGGCCATTGACGTTGGCAGCATTATTGAATGCTTTGCAGATGGGGTTAAATTTAGGGGATACAAGGGTGACTATGCTCCCGGTCGAGGAGATAAGATTATCACCGGTAAGATTAGAATCAAAGGCATTCCCGTGGGGGTAGTGGCCGCTAATGATTCCGGTATCATTTTTGTAGAAGCGGCGCGCAAAGCAGCTGAATTCATTGTCCGCTGCAGCATGGAAAGGGTACCCCTTTTGTTTGTGCAGAATTCACCGGGCTATATGGTCGGATCAGAGGCTGAGCAAGGTGGCATCGGCAAATACGGGGCAGACATGGTGCGGGCGGTTTCCAATGCCAGAGTGCCGAGAATACAGCTGGTTATAGGCCCGGACAATGGTGCAGCCAACTATGGGATGTGTGGACGGGCATATCGGCCTCATTTCCTTTTCTCCACCATGCGGGCAAGAACTTCGGTAATGTCAGGACGTTCTGCCGCTGAAGTTCTGCTAAGCCTCGAAAAGAGAAAGCGTCAAACCGAGGGTCAGGAGATGACTGAGGCGGAGGCTGCTTCCTTTAGAGACGAACTGCTAAAAAAATATGAGTTAGAAGCTCATCCGTTTTACTGCGGCGCCAGACTTTTTAACGACCGCGTGCTTTTCTTTAGGGAAATTCGCGACGCACTAGCTCTTGCCTTGGAAGTCAGTCTTCTGAAACCCATTCCCGAGAGTACTTTCGGTAATTTTCGCTTTTAACATACCATTGAGATTGCACCACGAAGGACACGAAGAGCACAAAGAAAAGAATAGTAGCCTCACTTAAGAGATCGAGTGTTTATCATATTTACTAAAGAACCCTCTTTGTGTTCTTTGTGACCTTTGTGGTTGAATTTTTTCTTCAGGGTTTGATGACGATGGAAAGGAGACTCAATGAGCCTGAAATACCCCTCTAAAGTGGTAATCGGTGATATCAGTGTGCGAGATGGGCTCCAGCACGAAGAGAAGTTTATTCCTACTAGAGCCAAGCTTTGGCTAGCAGAGCAACTAATTCTCGCAGGGTTCAAAAGGATCGAGGTGACGAATTTCGGTAACCCCAAGGGAATGCCTCAGTTCGCTGACGCAGATGAACTCATGAAGCTTCTCTATACGAGTAAGCTGGTCGCCCATCGTATCAAGGAGGTTGAAACGACTGCCATCACCATAAGGGAAATGGCAGTGGAGAGAGCTGTAGCTTCTCGACAGAAAGGCTTTGGGCCGGACCGCATTCTAATGATGGTCTC
>JAJDNT010000130.1 GCA_022340515.1 Deltaproteobacteria bacterium | reverse complement strand
TCGAGAATTAGTACTCTCGGGTCATAGGCCATAGCTCTGGCAATAGCGAGGAGTTGCCGCTGGCCGGTAGAAAAGGTGATTCCGCCTTCGTGCACCTCTGCATCCAGTTGGCCGGGAAGGCGGGAAACCAGATCTTCCAAGTGTGCCAGCCGAACAATCCTCTCTAGTTCTTTTGAGGAGAGAGGACGATTTAAGGCGATATTTTCCCTCAGCTTTCCGGCGAAGAGAAATACATCTTGCATTATTAGTCCCACCTGAGACCTAAGCCATGGCAGATCCAGATCTCGAAGGTCTTTCCCATCAAGAAGGATCCTTCCGCCCTGTGGTTGGTAAAATCTTTCCAAGAGATGCATGAGAGTGGTTTTGCCGGCGCCGGTGACACCAACAATTGCGAGGGTTTCCCCACTCCGAACCTTGAAAGAGATGTCTTTCAGCACCGGTTCGTCGGGGTGATAAGCAAAAGTCACCCGTTGAAACTCAATTTCACCCTTTAGGGTGTGAGGCTTGGCTTTGCCGGAGTTGTATCGCTCCTTGTCCTTTTCGTCCAGAAGAAGGAAGATGCGCTCGGCGGATGCCATGGCGGATTGCATAATGGAGTATTTTTGTGAGACATCTCGAATGGGTCCAAAGAACATCCGCAGGTAGGAAATAAATACCACCAGAGCGCCCAGAGTCAGCTTGTCCGCTAAAACCTGCCGGCCCCCATACCAGATGAGCAGTGCGATGGTCGTGGTGGCCAGTAATTCAATGCAGGGGAAAAATACTGCTTGAAGAGTTATTTGTCTTACAGTGGCCCGGTAGTAAGCATGATTGAGATCTTCAAAACGGCTCGAGGTTGCCCTCTCCTGGCAAAAAATCTTGATTACTCTAATGCCTGAAAGGTATTCATTAAGAACAGCATTAATCTTGGCCAACTTGGCTCTGATCTCTCGGTAGGCGGAGCGAACCTGTATGCCGAAAGCGCGAAAAAGGACGACTATCAGGGGGATAACGGACAAGGTCACCAGGGTGAGGTCCCACCTGAGCTCAAAGAGGATCACCAGAATACCAAAGAGTAACACCGCATCTTTTAAAAGAGTCATCACCACGGATCCAAACATCTCGTCCAGGTTCTGAATGTCATTTGTCAGACGGGTTACCAGTCTTCCAACCGGATTTCGGTTGAAGAAGGAGAGGGACATCTTTTGCAGATGGCTAAAAAGCTGCATGCGCAAGTCGTGCATCATGTGTTGCCCTGCATAGACCATCAAGAGATTTTGGCCGAAGGTGCAAGCTGCGCTCAAAAGAAGAAGGGAGACAAAAATGAGCCCCAAGCGGTAGAGCCCGGAGATGTCTTGCCTGCGCAAGGTAACAATTTCGGCGGCTGACAGTTTGGCCTGATCTTGGTAGGCAATGTAGGCAATTCCATTAGTACTGTAAAAAAGGCTGGGATGGGCTAGAATTATTTTTCTTTGAGCTTCGTTTTGGATTGGGGTGAAATAGAAACGCTGGTCTGTAATGATGCCCTTATCTTCAAGCCATCGAAGCAACCGAGGATCCACCTGTTTTAAGGTCTGTCCGGTGATGAAAAATTGTCCAGGTTCAGGGCCCAAGTTTAATCTTCCACGGACCTGGTTGAGAAAGCTTGTGAGTGGTGGCTCCGCCGGGGTTTTCGGCACCCTCACTTGTCGGGCAGAAGGCAAGATGTATCTGTCTATACCCACTTTAAGCAAGTAGGGTAGGGCGAGGTCGAATCCGGTTACGAGCAAGATAAGGATACAGCTCAAACCGATAACCTTGAGGTAGGATCTGGCATAGCTGGCCAGGCGACGCCAGAGCGGCCAGTCATAGGGTTTTCCTAACTTCCCTTCCTCAAAGTAGCCGTAATTACCGTGCATTTTCCAAACCGTTCAAATCGTTCAATTCGTTCAAGTCTTTGAAATCGTGTCTTCCAGGTTATGGGTCATGGGTTATAGGTCATAGGTTTTTACCCATCACCAATGACCCTTCACCTATCACCTGGAAAGGGCTGCCAGTTGCCAGCTTTGTTTCCCTATGCTCTATGCCCTCTGCTCTATGCTTTCCGCAATCCGAAATTGTGTCCTCTGTCCTCTAATCTCTGGCCTCGGATTCAATCCTTGCTTCCTCGAATAACTCTTCCTCCAATTTCTGCCGACGGTACAAGGCCGCATAGAGCCCATTTTGGGCCATAAGCTGATCGTGATTCCCCTGCTCCTGTAGGCGCCCCTGGTCAAAGACGAAAACCACTTCAGCAGTGCGCATGATCTCTAAGCGGTGCGATGCGATAATGGTAGTTCTGTTTTCAAAATAGCGGTTTAGATTGTTGAGAATGGCCAGTTCTGTTTCAAGGTCCACTGAAGAGAAACAGTCGTCGAGAATTAGCAATGGCGTGGGCAACAGCAATGCCCTGGCAAGAGTGAGGCGCTGCTTTTGACCACCGGACAAAGTCACGCCGCGTTCTCCCAATATGGTGTCAAATTGCTGGGGCAGGGCGAGTATTTCGTCTAACAAATAAGCCGCCTCAGCTGCCTTAGTAATCTCTTCCTGGCTGGCCTGCGGATTGCTGAAACAAATGTTAGCCAGAACCGTATCGGCAAAAACAAAGGGATCCTGGGGTACCACTGCCATGGCTCGCCTAAGTTCTTGCAGAGGGTATCGGTGTATTTCCTCCCCATCAAGAAAAAGCTTGCCGTGAGGTATATCGTAAAGACGGGGTAATAGCTGGCAAAAGGTGCTTTTCCCAGCACCGGTGCGGCCGACAATTCCCACCACCTGTCCAGGTTTGATCCTAAGATGGACATCATCCAGAGCCGGCGATGTGGAACCGAGATAGGTAAAGCTAATCCCCCTACCCTCAATGGCGCCCTGGGTAATGGGTTGCTCGATCGGTGCTGACTTATCATCAATTTCAGCCGGAGTGTCCAGAATTCTCCTAAGTCGGCCCAAGGAGGCTGATCCCCGTTGAAATAAATTTATCATCCAGCCGAGGGCCATCATTGGCCAGCTCAGGATGAGCAAATAGCTGTTAAAGGCGACGAAGTCGCCAGTTGAAATGGTGTTTAGAATGGTAAGCTTGCCGCCGATTACAAGGACTAGGGCCATGCTCAGGTTGGTAAATAGAAGGCTCATGGGGCCGAATAGACCGCCAATTTTAACCATGCCGAGGTTTTCTGCGACATATTCCCTTCCAGTCTTATCAAAACGGCTGGCTTCGGCCTCTTCCTGAGTATAAGCCTTTATAGCGCGTATACCGGCAAGAT
Organism: Deltaproteobacteria bacterium; assembly: GCA_022340515.1. Classification (GTDB taxonomy): domain Bacteria; phylum Desulfobacterota; class Syntrophobacteria; order BM002; family BM002; genus BM002. Next base: position 14,054 of record JAJDNT010000130.1, on the reverse strand, counting down.
TCTCTCTGGCGCGCTCTGTCAAACGGGAGAAGGAGGCCTGCACTTTTTGAAAGCGCTCGTAGAAAATCTTACTTATGGTGCGGGCGAAAAGGGCGATGAAGGGCATGGGCAACAAAGCAATCAGGGTGAGATGGAGATTAATGTAGAGCATAAAGCCAACTGCAGCAGTTCCCAGAACCAGGGTGTCAGTCAGGGCTACCAGCCCCATACCGGTTGCCAGTTGCACCGCTTGGATGTCATTGGTGGCGTGAGCCATGAGATCGCCGGTGTTAGCCCTGTCAAAGTAGGAGAAAGGAAGAGTTTGTAGGTGGGCAAAAAGACGATTGCGCAGAGCCTCTTCAATTTGACGCGAATGGCCAAAGAGGCATCGTCTCCAGACAAAACGGAAGACTACGATGCCCAGGGCCAGGGCTAGAACCATGCCGGCATAGAGCAGCAATTTGGTGCTGGTGGCCTGGTAAAGAGTAAGATCGTCCACAGCCAACTTGATTATTCTTGGAATCAGGAGCTGCAAACAATCTACCAGTAGCAGCGAGGCGACCCCTATGGCAATTAGGCCGAGATTTTGGCGGAAATAGGGAAGAAGGATACGATAATGGGTCATGGTTGGATGTGCGTAGGAAAAGCCAGAAATAATCTAGCCGCCGTCGAGATCTAGCAGCTGAATGCAGGGGCTGTCTAACAAGTGGCTCAAGGCTCACGGCGCAAGACTCAAGGATTAAAAATGCTTTGCCTGTTCCTTGTGCCTTGTGCCCTGCGCCCTGTGCCAACTGTCTGCTGGTTATCTAATTCTGGCTTCTGACTCCTCACTCCTTAATATCTTTGAACCTTATAGATTTGAGGGGAGATCTAAAGCATACTCTTTTCGCTTTCTTCGATAGCTCTGTCTACTTTTGCTTGTAGCTCCGGAGGCAAGCCTTCGATTTGCACATTCAGAAAACCCCTAACAATTGTAGCAGTGGCTTCTTCTTCAGAGAGACCGCGGGCCATTAGGTACTCAATTTCCTCTTCGGCGATTTTACCCACCGCTGCCTCGTGCGACATTTCCGCTCCGGACCTGTGAGCTTCCAGCTCCGGTATGGCGTGGATGATTCCTTCCTCAGTTAAGATGAGCCCGTGGCATTCAAGGTGCGCCTTGACATTCGGCTTCAACCCTACTAAATGTCCCCTCGCCTTGATTACTCCTCCGGTTGTAATAGTCCTGGAGATTATTTCAGCCCGGGTGTTGGAGGCTTCCAGCACAACCCTGGCGCCCGTGTCGAGTTCACACCCTGGGGGAGCCAGCAAAATTGAGTGAAAACGGGCCACTGCCCCAGGCCCTATTAAGCGAGTGGTTGGGTACATTTGCAGCGAGCGCACGGGCTTTAGGCTCACATAGTTGGAGAGAAACAAGCCATCCTCTTCAACCACGATACCTGATCGGGGTCTTACCATTACCTCTTCAGCCCAATCGTGAATCATGGTGAAAGTGAGTTTCGCTCCTCGTTTGACGTAAAATTCAGAGATACCTATATGAATACCTGATTGTAGGCTGGGAGCCGTGGCGCAACCGGTGATGATGTTGAGTTCGGAGCCTTCTTCGGCAACTATGAGGTTATGAACATTTTGGGCCGTGTTGTCATGTTTCATGTAAAGGCAGGCTTGAATGGGGGTGGTGACACGCTGTCCCTTGAGAGCCCGGATAAAATAACCGTTTTGAAAATGCAGTTCTGCCTGGGCTGTGTATTTGTCAGAGTCTACCGGGACGGCTTGCCAGTAGAGCTCCTCCAACCAGGCGTGTTCCTTCAGGGCCTGAGCCATGGGTAGAACTTCCAACCCCGGCTGCTTCACGGCGCAATGGACAATGCGATGGTCAGTTTGGAAGAAAGTTCCCGCCCTGTCCTGATCATCCAAATCAATACCTGACTGGATAATCTTCGCTCGGTCTTCGTGAGTCAGTCCGTCGAGGCCCAAAGGATCAGTTTTATCGTCTGAAAGTAGTTGGTACTTAAGCAGGTCAACATCTGTGCCAAAAGTAGATTTCTTGTCTTTCGCCTGTTGCGCTCGTGTTCTTCTCACCTCTGACATTCGATACACTCCCGATATCCGTGTCGCTGGATTCCCTTAAAGAGCTCGCGAGGATTACCATGGCAATGGATACGGCCGTCCAGGAGCACGTAGCCAGAGTCTGCTTCTATATAGTTAAGAATGAAACCCAAGTGGGAGATAACCAGACCTGACTTGGCCCGTTTGCGCCAGAGATATTTCTCTAGCAGCTTATTTATAGCCTTTCCCAGGATTTGAAGATTTTCCAGGTCAACTCCGGATTCAGGCTCGTCCAGCATGACCAACTCAGGGTCCTGGAGGAGTAGCTGTAATAGCTCAGATTTTTTCATCTCACCGCCAGAAAAGCCAACATTCAGTTCTCGTTCTAAGAGACCAGAAAAATTAAACTTATCTGCCAGCTCATCACATGATACCGAATTAATGTTGCAGACATTGAAAACGTCACGGGTCTTAACCCCTCGGATACTAGGTGGACGTTGGAAGGCCAAGCCAATGCCCATTTTTGCCCGTTCATGAATGGGTAATTTAGTAATGTCCACACCTTTAAAAGAAATTCGGCCCTGGCGCACCCTGTACCTGCGGAAACCCATTATAGTCATGAGAAGGGAAGATTTTCCCGATCCGTTCTTGCCAAAAAGGATATGGGTTTCTCCGCTAGGGATGGTAAGGTTGACGCCTTTCAAAACCTCTTTACCGTTAACATCAACCCAGAGGTCATTTATCTCCAACATGTGAGAACCTCCCTCTGAAAAATTGAGGAGTCAAGGAATTCTGGAATTTAGGGATTAAGGAATTGAGGAATTCTGAGATTAGGGCATGGTAACTCCAAGGGCTCACTTGATTATTATGTATTTTTCAATACCTCGATGCCTTAATTTCTAAATTATCCCTTTATCCATTGCGAATCTACTCAAGGTCTCTCCTGTTGGGCCAAAATGCGTGTTTACCATAACCGATAGTGCATAAAAATGCAATAAATCGCATAGAGCATGGAGCACAGGGCCAAAATTTCGAATTTCGAATTTCGGATTGCGAATTTAATATTTAATAATCCGGAATCCGCAATCTGCCCGGTGTCTAGTAATGCCTTGCTCAACCCCGTCAAAAGTGTTACGGTATCCATCTTTACCAACTCGGCAATGGTTTAGATTAGCAACTTAAGGAGCAAGACAATCGCCATGGCTGGCTCTATCTTTTTAATGAGGATGGGTTTAGGCATTCTCTTTGCCTTTATTGTAGTGAAGATATTTCACCTTGGCGGCGGTATCCTGACAGTGGCAGGTTTTGCAGTCTTCTTTGTAGGGCTTGCATACTTACTTGCCCATTTGCGGGAAAGAAGACAGGGTCAAGAGCGGCTGAGGTGACTGTTGTAGGTTGCAGAAATGGTTGGTAATATTTATTATTAAAAATAGGCCATTTTTTTCTGACTAATGTTAATTAATCTTTTCAGCTATAGATAAAATCTAATATGAGGTGATCAAATGAGTCCAATGGACTGGAAAGGGCCACCCTCGCGAGGCCCCGGGGGCATAAAAGATTTCGAGGAAATGTTGCAAAAGATCCGCGAAAAATTTCGAGGCAGGTTTCGCCTGGGCGGCTCCCTGTGGCTCTTGTTTCTGGCGGTGCTCATTGTTGCCGGCGGCTATGCCAGCGTTTATACCGTGGCTCCAGAAGAGACTGGGGTGATTCAGCGTTTTGGTCGCTTTGTGCGAGTAACCGGGCCGGGCCTGCATTTCAAGCTGCCTTTCGGTATTGAGAAGGTGGGCAAAGTCAAGACAGGTCGAAATTTCCAGATGGAGTTTGGCTACAGGACGGTAGAAGCAGGTGTGCGCTCGCGCTTTACAGAGCGTGGCTTCAAAGAGGAGTCACTCATGCTGAGCGGTGACCTAAACGTGGTCGATCTTCAATGGACTGTGCAGTACAAGATCGCGGATCCGAAGGATTTTCTCTTTCAGGTTAAGGATGTGGATAGTGCCATTCGAGATATGTCCGAATCGGTCATGCGCAGGGTGGTTGGAAACCGACTTTTCGACTTCGTCCTTACAGTGGGACGTGCCGAGATCGCCGATAGAGTTAAGGTGGAAATGCAAAAGGTTCTGGACTCCTATCGCACCGGTATCCAGGTGGTCAACGTCAAGATGCAGAATGTAACTCCGCCAGAGTCGGTGGAGGCTGCTTTCAATGAAGTGAACGAAGCTGAGCAGGAAAGAGAGTCAAAGATCAACCAGGCTCAGGCCGCCTATAATCGGGAGATCCCTAAAGCTAAAGGTAGTGCTTTGCAGACCATATCACAGGCCGAAGGCTATGCTTTGGAAAGGGTGAATAAGGCCCAGGGCGAGGCGAAACGTTTTCTCGACGTGCTTAGAGAATATCGCCAGGCAAAGGATGTTACCAAAAGACGTCTTTATTTAGAGAGCATGAACCAATTGCTCGACAAGGTAGATGAAATCTACGTAATTGACGCAGACCAGAAGGGACTGGTTCCCCTGCTTGATCTCCAGAAAGCGCGAGGAAAGGCAAATGAAAAGTAGAGCAATGCAGGCGCTGCTTGCCCTGATTGTAGTCGCCGCTATAGTGTCCACCGGCGCGTTTTATGTAGTAAATGAAGGTGAACAGGTGGTAATCACCCAGTTCGGCAGGCCCGTGGGTAAGGCAATCAAGGATGCCGGTCTTAACTTCAAAATACCCTTCATTCAAGCGGTGAACCGGTTTGAGAAGCGCCTTCTTAACTGGGATGGTAGCCCCAACCAGATTCCTACCAAGGACAAAAAGCTCATCTGGGTGGACACCACTGCTCGCTGGCGTATCAGTGATCCGCTCCTGTATCTGACCCGGGTGACCACCATTACCACCGCACTTTCGCGGCTGGATGGGATTATCGATTCTGTGGTCCGGGACGCTGTTTCCGAAAACGATTTAGTGGAACTTATACGCAGTGAAGGTTGGGCCGGGGCGGTGGGTGCGGAGGTAAGTGATGCTGGCTACGCTCAGAAGGAAATGGAGGAAGTGAGTCGTCCCCTGGAAGTGGGGCGTGAAAAGATCACCAGGGCAATGCTGCAGTCTGCTTCGAAACTCACTCCCGAGTTCGGCATCGAACTGGTGGATGTGCGGATCAAGCGGATCAATTACGTGGATAGCGTACTGAAGAAGGTTTTTGAAAGAATGATCTCCGAGCGTAAACGAATCGCTGCCCAGTATCGCTCCGAGGGTGAGGGTGAGGCGGCGAGAATCAACGGGGAGATGCAAAAGGAACTGAAACGAATCTCCTCGGAAGCCTTTCGCACAGCACAGGAAATTCGAGGGAAAGCTGATGCCGAGGCCACGAAAATCTACGGCAGCGCCTATAACCAGGATCCGGGATTCTACTCATTCTCTAGAACTCTAGAAATCATGCGGGAGCAGGACAAGGAAAATACTCGTATGATTCTGACCACTGACAGCGATTTTTACAAATATCTTAAGGAAATTCCTCGTTAGGAGAAAAAGGAAGAAAAAAGATGGCAAAATACGAATTTTTCGTATTGCGCTTTAATATAATTTGTGTATAGTGGGTTAAGGTCTGCGCGGTTCGTACCGTGTTGCCCCTAACGGTGTTTAACTTAAACATCGCTGGGGGTTTTTTTTTGGTAGGTTTTTCTAGCCCGGATATTTCATGAATTGCCGTCACGAGATCGTGAAGATGGGCTTGCTACCTGGCAACCGCTGGGACTCGAACCCGAGACGTACTTGACAGTACGTCGCAGGGGGCGTGACCCGAGTACGCCAGGAAGCACGACAATATCCGCGGTCGCAGTAGGCCATTTATGAAACATTCGGGCTAAAGCAACTCTGAATACAAATCTTCGATACCCTCTATCTCCTCCCGCAGATAAGACTTAATCTTCTTGGTGATTCTAACCTGTATCTGGCGTACGCGCTCGCGGCTGATTCCGTAAACGTCCCCGATCTCTTGCAGAGTTAGGGGTTCTTCGGCCATTAGTCTTTTGTCGAAAATAAATCTCTCTTTCTCCGGTAGAGTAATTCTGAACTCGGCCAGTTTTTCTTTGAGAATTTCTCTTCTTTCATAGTCTGCCAGTTGTTCGTCTGCGCCAATCTCATCAGAGGGAATGAAAGATTGGTGGTCGCTCTCCGAGTCTTCTTTAATGGGCGCGTCCAAAGACACTTCCCAACTACCCAGCCTTTGATCCATTTCGATAACTTCAGATTCTTTTACATCCAGTCGCTCAGCCAATAACTTAGGCCTTGGTTCGAACCCCATAGACAGCAAGCGCTCCTTTTCTTTGCGCAAATTAAAAAAAAGCTTACGCTGCGCCTGGGTGGTGCCTATTTTGACTAGCTTCCAGTTGTCCATAATAAATTTGATTATGTAGGCTTTGATCCAAAAGGAAGAATAGTAGGAGAGCTTGTAGCCGCGGTAAGGGTCGAATTTCTTTACCGCCTGCATCAGTCCAATATTGCCCTCTTGAATCAGGTCCATCAGATTGCGCATCCAGTGGCGCTGAAAGCTGAGGGCAATCTTCACAACCAATCTAAGATTGGAGGTGATGAGCCGGTAGGCTGCTTCCATATCCCCCTTTTCTTTATAACGAATGGCCAGTCGCTGTTCTTCTTCTCGGCTCAGAAGGGGATACCTCTTGATCTCCATGAGGTAGTGCTTGAGGGGGTCATAAGGAACGAGGGTGTCTGCAGGGTAACTCTTCAGGGGTGCAATCTCGTTCTCGTCAAAATCGAAATCAAAATCTTGATCGAGATCTTTCTCCTCTTCCTTTATTGTTTTTTCTTTCTCAGCCGTCATCTCAAAGTTTGCCCCTTTTGCTTGGTCATCCCTGCGGAGCAAGGATATAACTATTTATAGAGGAATATTAAGGCTACTCTAGGTGTGTTTTCATGTCAAGCTTCATGACCAGTCAGGAGTTTCCCATCTTCTCCTTTTGGATTTACCATCTGCTGTGGCGAATACCTGCAAGGCCAGAGTAAGCTACTCGGTAAACCAGCATAGTCGCTGCCATTCATCATACAGATTTGTGTCGATTAGGCTATCATTGCGCCGATGCAGATGCTGGCCCTTGCAGGCAGCGGAGGCTTCGCACCGGTTGCTCCGATACTGTTTGCCTCGCAGGTAACCTTGGCCTTCCTTGTGGCTGCTTGCTGTTTGACAATATTTCCTTTCCAAATCAGCCACAGCTCTATAATGGGCTAAGTCCACAGTCAGTTGGGAAACAGTTTTGGGGAAACTACTGTCATCAACAGTAGGCCTGCTTTAGAGCAGTTCTTGTTTCCTGAGGAACTCCGCCAGGATATCTTCTACCCGGGGCTTGTCCATAGGCTGGATTTCGTAAACCAACCGTACAGATTCCTTTTTTATTTTGACTATACTTGCTAGGTCCACGGGAGTTGCCACCAGGACAACGTCGGCTGGAGTTTGGTTTATGGTGGCCTCCAGATCAGCCATTTGTTCGGCTCCGTAACCCATGGCGGGGAGTAATTCGGCGATGTGGGGATATAGGGCAAAAGTTTTCCGCAAACTGCCTTGGGCAAATGGCTTGGGATTTACAATTTCCCTGGCGCCCAACTCCTGGGCTGCGAGATAGCCGATACCATGTGACATCTCACCGTGGGTGAGAGTTGGACCATCTTCCACCACTAACACCCGCCTGTTTCGTATGGCTTCAGGCCTGTCAACTTGATAAACGGAAGCTGTTTTCACAATCTGAGCTTCCGGATTTGTCTGGAAAGCGATTTCCAAGACGCGCTCTACATAATGTGAAGGAGCACTATTAACTTTGTTAACCACTAGCACGTGGGCGCGGCGCAGGTTGGTTTCTCCTGGATGGTAAAGCACACCGTGGCCAGGTCTGAAGGGGTCCAGAAGAACAATTTCTAGGTCGGGCCGTATAAAAGGGAAGTCATTGTTGCCACCATCCCAGAGAATAATTTGGGGATTTTCTGCCTCAGCCTGTTTTAAAATTTCCCCATAATCCACCCCGGCAAAGACCACGGCATTTCTTGCTATGAGAGGCTCGTATTCCTCTCTCTCCTCTATGGTGCACTCATGTCCATTGATATCATCAATGGTGGCAAAGCGTTGGACTCGCTGTCTATAGAGATCCCCATAGGCCATGGGGTGGCGGATAACCACGGTGGTAATGGACCACTTCTTGAGGAGGTCACAAATATGCCTTGTAAGTTGACTCTTGCCGCAGCCGGTTCGCACGGCGCACACAGATATTACTGGAATATCTGTGTCCAGCATGGTCCCATCTGGTCCTAAAAGGACGAAATCGGCTCCGGCCGCCAACGCTACTGAGGCGTGGTGCCCTAGCATCTCGTGAGATATATCGCTGTAGGAAAAGACGACTTGGTCAACCGAATGTTTCTTGATGAGTTCAGATAGCCGCTCTTGAGATACGATAGGTATGCCTTGAGGGTACAGGGTCCCTGCTAGGGCTGCCGGATAGATCTTCTTCTCAATACCTGGAATTTGTGCAGCTGTAAAAGCAGTTACTCGGATGTCGGAGTTGTGGCGAAATACCATGTTAAAGTTGTGAAAATCACGTCCGCCCGCTCCCATTATGATCACTCTTTTCTGTTTTTTGTCTCTTGACATCTTTGTGGTCTCCGATCGAAGAGAATTTTACTTGGCTAGTATAATACTGTATGCATCTCAGGCCGGCAATTGGCTAGGAATGAACGCTATCCGTGTTTATCATTTATCAATTCTCATTTTGCCTCTAAGGTTTTTCATTTTGATGAAATCATTTTAAAAGTTATACGTAATTAGGGTGAAATGAGAAAGGCGATATGAGAGCGCGAGGTGACAGGATGAATTGACTCCCTGCCAGCTCCATCTCATGTTTAAAAGGTATTAGAGTTGCAAGCAATCGACTAGCCGGGCCTTAGACGAAATGCTCCAGGGTCTCACTCAATTTGTTTGCGAGTTCACGGCGAATTCGGGGCAGGGGATCCGTTTGCTGCAGTGATTTAAGAGTTGGTTCCACCCAGTGTTCCTCATTCAACAGAGGCCACACCACGTCTCTGGCCAGAGGAAGAAATTCCTCGGCTATACGCTTTTTGGCAGAACTGGGCCAGTGTTGCTCCAGATTCAGAAAGAAAAGAAACAAACGCCTAAACAATCTGAGATCATATTTGGGCAGAGAAAGGCTATTTTGTCGGCGACTGATAAGACGCCGGCCCAGTTTCTTGAAGCGTTGATATAGTGGCACCCTGACTGCTACGCGCAGCGACTCTTCCAGCAAGGAAATCTCCGCTGCGATGTAGTAGTACTGCCTTAAAGTATAATCTTGGAGAGCCAGATTTTCTTGAAAAACTTTGGCGAAAATCGCTTTACTCCAATCCATTACCAGGAGAAAGCGAGGTTCTTGTCGCCATTGACGCAAAAGCTCCAGGGAGATGGATGAGTGGTCAGCTATCCAACTCAAGGAGGCTTTGCCAAGATAGGCCTGCATCAAGGCAGCTCCATACTGGCTTGTGGACAAAGCGATATCTCTGCCGCGGAGCTGAGGTGGTTTAGAGGAGCTTTTATATTCGTGCAATCTCTGGTGCAACCATTGTTGATAAAGAAAGATGTGGTCCATGAAGGTGTCCGTTGTATGTGGTTCGTGGTCCGTTGTTGAAGTGGCAGGGAGCGTGGGGCAATGAGAAGGGGGATACTTTCTTTATGCCCCATGCCTGCTGCGGCGAGCGCAAGAGTTATCAATTTACACGACTGACAACTGACTACGGACAACGGACGCTTTTAATTCAGCTTAAAATAAGGTCGGCGGACTGTCAATGGTGGTATGGTGGATCCATAGGGTAGCCAGTCCGTTACAGACTGAAAGGGAAGAGGAGCAAGCATGGAAGTATTGCACCTGGACCTGATCCAGGAAGAGAAGGGGGAATTATCGCCGCTTCGCTTAAGACTCATGGTGAGGGGGTATCCTTCAGACTCGAGGGGATATGTTTCTCTGACCCCCGATTGTGAAACAATGGAAGGGTTCGAGAAAGCGGTGGGGAACCTCAAGAAAAGCATGGACAGTATATTGGAAAGAGCCAGAACAGCATTCCAACAATACCAGACCGAGATCGAAGGTGAGACAGGTTTAGCTGATTTCCATAGCTCTGAGGAGATATGGAAAACGTTGGAAGAGTGCTCTTCCATTGAAGAAATGCGAGAGTGCTTCAACGCACTCAGTCTGACAAAACGGCAGGAAGTTGCTGATTTTGTCTTTACGCAGCTCAATATTTTCAAAGGAGCTGCCTCCATCTTCTCTCAACACTACAACGAAATGGAGTATGTGCTGGAGTAAGCTGAGCAAAGCGGTACGCTTTGCTTGAGAGGACGAGAGGTCGGGCGAGACGTGAGGGCGGGGATATATAAAGACCTCGTCTCGCTCGTCTCGCTCGAGATCCCGTCTGGCTTAAGAACGCTTTGCTCTCTGCATGCCTATGAAGATAAGGAGAATACCATAGAGACTAAGGCGAAAACCAGGCACTGTGGTCCAGATGAATTCTTGGGCAGCTGAAAGGACTAAGGCGCCCAGCAAGGGCCCCCAAGTGGTTCCTGGTTTGAAAAGCAAACACATGAGCAGCGGTGCCAGAGAATATTCAAGCCCAAAAGCTTCTGCCGGAATGACAAAAGATATCTCTCTGGCATGCAGCCCTCCTGCCATGGCTGCAGGTATCGCACTTATTATCAATGCCAGTCTTTTTGCCTTCACACAATTTATACCTACTGATTCCGCCATGTCTTCGCTTTCTTGAATGGAGCTGAGCTCTAAACCTAAACTTGAACTACCAAGAAGCCAGTGCATCAAGACTGCTGCCAGGGCGAGGACCAAAGCCAGGGAGTAAGTCACCATTGGCTTTGTATTTGGAAGCAGAGAAAGCCCCGCGGCTCCTCCGGTAAAATCGGCTAGATTGCTGGCCAGTTGGCCACCGAGCATAAGAAGGCCTAGGGTTGCCAGAGCGAACACAGCCCCATGGAGTCGAAAAAGTGGAAGGCTTAAGAGAGCTGCCACAGGCAAAACTGAAGAGGCTCCTAGCAGAAGGGCTAGTGGTAGGGTTTGCCCATGCTTTAGGGCTAACGCTGTGATGTAGGCTCCAAGACCGAAAAACAAGCCGTGGCCAAGGTAAAGATAACCCAATATACCACCAACCACATCGTAGCTTACTGCCAGAGTGACATAAAGCAGAATGGTGAAGATAAGAATTCTGGCGTAACTACCCCAAAGGGTGGGGACGAGAAATAGGAGTAATACGAGGGCTGAAAGAGGAATGATCAGCAACCCTGACCGTTTCAATTTTGCTGGCTTAACGGAAAGATAGACCATCCTGTCATCCTAGGCAATACGGACTTTTCTTTTACTGACAAACAATCCTTGCGGCCGCCAACAAAGGAAGGCCAGCAATAAGCCAATGGAGAGGAAATTGGCCCAATGGGCCCCAAAAGGCACAGCCAACATGGTTTCCAGCGTGCCAAGGGCCAAGCCGCCGGCGAGAGGACGGGTAAGAGAACCGCTCCCACTTATGACCACAATAAACAGAGCCTTCAGGGTTAATGGCAGGCCAAGGTGAGGACTCACAGTGAAAAGGGTGACATAAAACAGGCCTGCCATAGCTGCAAGTGCTGTAGCCATTGCGAAAGCAATGCCAGTTTCTTGGGTTAAGGAGATACCCACCAGGGTGGCACCAGTAGGTTCCTGAGAAAGTGCCCGGAGACGCCTACCACTGTCAGTTCTGGTGAGCCATATTTGCAGTACTACAGAGATGGCCAGCATGAGGATTAGCACCACCAACCTGTTGCCCGAAAGATAGATGTGTCCCCACTTTATAGTGGCAAACTGGCTTACAAGGCCTGCCATAGATCGGTCCCACAGGGTTAAAGTTCCTTCTTCAATGATGAATGCCAGGCCAAGAGTTATGAGCAAGGCGGGGACCAAAAAATCCTGAGAGGAGCGTTTGAGGGAAGATTGCAGGAAGCAGCGAAAGGTCAGCCAGCCAAGACCGGCGAAAAATAATGGCACCAGGATGAAACTTACCAAGGTACGGGTAGGCCAGAACCCTTGCACGGCCTGGAATACAAACCCGGCGAGTACAAGAAATGCCCCATGGGCCAGGTTTAGTAGGCCAAGGATTCCAAAACAAAGGGCTAAGCCCACGGCAACCATTGCATAAATGCCACCCAAAAGTAGGCCGCTCAATAATAACTGGATATAACTAGTAAAGTCCATGATCTAGACACCTCCAGAGGGGTTAGGAAATTCGAAATTCGAATATCGAAATCAGAAACAAATCCTAAATTCAAAATCCAAATGTCCAAAACCTCTTGCGCGAGCTTCCCTCAGCGTTGTTTTGAACATTACAGAATTTGGTAATTTGGATTTGTTTAGTGCTTCGTGCTTCGGATTTCGGATTTACCGGCTGGGATCATCCCAATCTGCCAATCAACCATGCATTAAGAAAACTGATCATTAGCACAGGACCCAGACCTAACGCTGGTCCCAGGCTGGCGTCGGGTAAATGTGTTCAGCTGTTGCAACCTCTGGCGGCCATATGATCTGATACTTCCCCTTTTGGATCTGAGAGGGGTAGGTATTAATTGTGCCCACGCCGTTTTCTGCGAACCAAACAACCCCTCCAAGGGTTGTGATCTTCAAGTTCTTCAAGGTCTTCATCAGAGGTATTGGCTCTAGAGTGCCCGCCTGATTTAATGCAGCTTCGGCTATTTCAAAAGCCATCATGTAAGCTGGAGACCATGGGTAATCATCCAGGTCGATGTTGGCCTCCCCTAGGATTGAGAGGAAGCGGTCAGGGTCGCTATATTTCATGCCGGGCTCCCAGTAGGACTGCCCCACTACATAGTCGGCTGCATCTCCCAGAGGCTGGCGAAATACCCCGCTGTGATGTATGCAATGAAATTCTTTGGGGGAGAGATTCAATTCCCTGGCCTGTTTCATAAAGGCAACTGCAAAAGGAATGTTTGATGAGACGTAAACGATTTCGGGTTTTAGCTTCTTGAGCTTTAAAATGGCCGGAGTGAAGTCGCTGGTGTCAGGCGGGAGGATGTCGCCTGCAACAACCTTGAGTCCTGCTTGCTCGGCGAGCACTCGGGAGCCTTTGTATACTCCCACCGGATGGAGAGTGTCTTCAACTACAAAACCAACAGAGCGGGCTCTGCCCTCAGCCTTGACCATTTCCCAGTAGCGATAGGTGTATCGGGCTGCGGCATCGATGACGCAAACGATCCATTTGAAACCTCGGTCATATATCTTGGGTGAATTGGCACAAATGGCTATGAATGGAACCTGGTGCTGTTCTGAGGCTGCACTGGCAGTGAAGGTCAAAGGACTGCTGTAGGGACCCAAAAGCAGGTGAACTCCGTCTATGGTGACTAACCTTTCGTAATACCGCCGAGCTGTGGCCGCATCGCTTCGATCATCATAGGTGATTAATTTCAAAGGTAGTTTTCGATTGTATTCTTTTAAGTATATTCCTCCCTGGCGATTTACCCCATCTACCCAGGCCTGAAAGAGTCGTTGGAAAGGTCCAACCTCGGTGGAGAACTTGCCAGAAGCGGAAACCGTTGCTCCTATCTTAATAGCTTCCGGTGCTTTTGCGTACAAACCTGACGCTGAGATGGAAAAACCGAGGACGAATACGATGGTGAACCAAATAGAATAAGGTCTTTTGTTCATGATTTCCACCTCCCTAAAAACAATCCAAGCAATCCCACAACATCTCCCTAAACTTCAAAAGCCATCCAGCACGAGTCTGGATGGCTTTCACCTAGAGCATAACCCGATAGTAAAGCTTCTTCGAGCCTTAATCCATAATGGGCTCTGTGTGTCAATCTTTTTATCGAGTTCGCCCCTGCAATGTCAAGAGAAAAAGGGGGGGGGTATTGGCATGACATATGTGGTATACAAACCAGGAACTCTGTTATATCTATAGACGAGCACCCCTGTTGCCATGGATATGACAACTCTTAATATTACGGATATTTTCAA
>JAJDNT010000123.1 GCA_022340515.1 Deltaproteobacteria bacterium | reverse complement strand
GCTCCTGACGCCTACCAAGGAGCGGCAAATCAGGTCACCGCTTACATTGCCACGGCCTCAAAGGTGGCGGCGGTGGCTATCCTCACCCGAATGGTTGCCCTGAGTAGCGGCAGCAGCATCTACCTGGTTCACGTACTGGTTACTCTCTCCATCGCCTCAATGACTCTGGGTAATCTGGTGGCAATTGTGCAGAAAGACATGAAGCGGTTGCTGGCTTACTCCAGTATTTCCCATGCAGGCTACGTGCTTATCGGGATTCTCAGTATGGATCAGAGTGGATATGCCGGTGCCATCTTTTATGCCATGGCATATTTGATAATGAAGTTTACCTGCTTTTTGGTGGTGGTGAAAGTGGCCTATGACGGTAGTGATCTAAAGATCGCCCAACTGGCTGGGTTACATCGCCGCTCACCCATGCTGGCCATGGCTCTGATGCTGGGAGTGTTTGGTTTGGCCGGTATTCCCCCAACCATTGGTTTCACCGGCAAATTCCTCGTATTTGCCGCCGCCATGAAGAAGGGTTATTTTACTTTAGTGCTCATCGCCATGATCAATGTGGTGATTTCTCTTTACTACTACATTCTGGTGGTGCGAGCCGCCTACCTCCTGGACTCGGATGCATCTTTACCCCGTCTGCAAGTTTCCATTCCTACCAAAATGCTCACCGGAGCCCTGGTAACGGCAATCCTGGTATTTGGGGTATTTCCTCAGTACTTGCTAGAGCTTGCCCGAGCTGCCGCCAGCGCCCTTATGTGAAGTGTCTAAAGTGTCTAAAATGCCTAAAATGGGCTAAAGAGTAAGGAATAATGAGCAGGAGTATTAAAAAGTTTGCAAAGGAGTTGGAGGAGCGGACGAAGCAATTTGCAATTGACATCATTCGTCTTTCGTCGACTCTGCCGAACACGCCAGAGGGGCGGGCGGTGAGGACTCAAATGACCAAGTCGGGTACTTCTGTGGGTGCAAATTACCGTGAAGCTAATCGCGCCAGGAGCAAAGCGGATTTTAGGAATAAAATCGCTATTAGTGAAACAGAAGCTAGCGAAACACAATAGCTGGTTGGAAGTAATTGTGGGAGTGGGATGGAAATCATGGGGTGAAATTCAACCTGAATATGATGAATGCAGTGAACTTCTGCCTCTATTCACTTCGATCGGAACAAAGTAAAACTCTATTTTAGATTTTTATCAAATGAATACCTGCAACCGTTAATAATCCTTACATTTTAGGCACTTTAGCACATTTTAGCTCATTTTAGTCAATTTATTGAGGAATAAACCGTTGATAGTCTTTTTCTGACAGCTTGTGCTTCTGGGAGGAGGACTTGGCCTCTTGCTTACCTCCTTCCTCCTTATTTTTTTTCTCGAAACACAGTTGTTCTTGTTCCATTAGGGTAGTGTTTGTCAACTTAACCGAGTTGCCCCATTTATATTCCTCGTCCCTGCTGTGCTGGAGGATAAGGCTGATTTTGTTGCCCTTTTCGTCGCTGAAAGACCATTTCCAGGCTATGATCACGTGAAAGGGGTCACCACGCCACTCATCTGGTTCTCCAAACCTCTTTTTGAATCTTGCCAGAAGGTCATCGTAAAACTTTTTGTCTTCGTCTTCATATTTCAACTTAATTCGAACAATCTGCCCCGGCTTGGAACAATTGCCAAAATCAACGGTGCCGCTTTTGAAGCCGTCGATTTCCCGGGTATCTACTTCGCGTAAATATTGCCGATCACGGAGTACTATAGAGGTCTCCATTTGCACAAGGTCTACGAACATGTCAATTTGCTCACCTAAGGTAAGTCCTGCTATGCTACGGGGAGCCTTGTCCGCTGAGGCATGATTGGGAAAAGACAATAGGATAGCAAACAGAATGGAAAAGAACATGCATTTATTCATTCTGAATCTCCTTTAGCACCGCTGTGAAGGCTTGTGATTTCCGGCCGGTCAGGCCGTTTCTTTCAAGAGGTCTTGAATAAGCTTCATTATCCGGCACCAGCCAGCTGAAGGCAATAGTAATAAGAAATATCATTTCAGACAAGCAAATCGTTCATGAGGATGGGGCATGGGGCATGGAGCATAGGAAAAAGGCACATTTCTAATTTCGAATTGCTAATTTCGGATTTGAAAGCGGCATAGAGCGTAGGGCATGGAGTATGGGGCATAGGGAAAAGACAGCTGGCAGGAGGCAACTGACAGCCGGCAGCCAATCAGTCATGTGGCTTTGCCGTCATTAGGTCACTACGCTGAGCTGTCAGTTGCTGTAATAGGTAGAGAAAGTAATTGGGGATTGCGGGATTGGGTTTTTGCCTTTTCCAAGTATTGTATGCTAAGGTCAGACCAAGAATAACAGGGGAAAGCAACGACAAAAATGTATTTCGAAGAACAGCTTATTCAAGACATCAAAGCCGGAAATACTGTCTCTCTGGAGAAAGGTCTTCTCATAATTTCTGGCTTGCACACTGAAGGAGAAATTGAAACATACAAGCAAAAACTGGCTCAGATTCATAAGGGGTTTATTGAAAGACTAACGTCAAAGAGCCCTTTAAGTCTCTCGTCGACCCGGAACTACATGCGGACGTCCATGGCCAAGTGGCTGTTTGAATATCTCTGGAACACAAAACCAAGGAGATGTAACGGTAATTTCCTTTTAAAAGATGTAATCGATGCCCAATTAAGCCCCAATATAAATCAAAAGGTGGGTTCATGTGTTGGACTAACTTCTCTGTACACGGTTCTGGGCCTGAGAGAGGGGTTGAATCTTACGATCCTGGTAAGTGGCAGTCACGTTGTAAATAGATTGACCATAGATAGCAATAATTTATTAAATATAGACAACACGGATTCTCTTGGTTTTGACTGCCAGATCAAAGAAGAGGATTTTCTCGAGTACCCCCCCGTCAAGCTTATTGCCAACGTATTGAACAGTCGTGGAATGGCATGGGAGAGAGCTGATAATTTAGAAAGGGCAAAAGAGGACTATGAAAAGGCAATCGAAGTAAACCCGGACTATGCCAACGCTTACAATAATCGAGGCAACATCAAGTCAAAGCAGAGGGATTATGGCGGGGCAGTGGCAGACTACAACAGAGCTATTGGCTTGAATGGGCTGTTTGTTGAAGCACATTTCAATCGGGGAATAGCCAGGGAAAATCTTGGGGATCTCACCGGGACCATCCAAGACTTTAGCAGGGCAATTGAACTGGACTCGGAATATGGCGATGCTTATTTCCGGCGGGGAAATGTTAAGGAGCGCTTAGGAGATTACGCTGGGGCTCTCTCAGATTTTGACAGGGTGCTCGAGATCGATCCCGAATCCGCAAACAAGGTATTGAAATTCAGGGATCATGTAGCAACACTAAAGAAGGCGACACAAAAATCCTCGTGACTGACTTCCCACCTTTGACCCTTTTCCTACTCCGATCTCTTGAGCATTGATTGCGAAACGTGCACCCCCACCAGCCAGGCTACCTGGACCACCAGATAAAGTTGTCCAATGACTGCTTCGAGAGTGGACAAGGATCTGGCCAGACTGGTGACAGGGGTAATATCCCCGTAGCCCAGGGTAGTTAAGGTGACAAAACTGTAATAGAGGAAGGAGCGACTGGTGGAAATACCCTGAATCTCTGGTAATGAAAATGAACCGGGGTGCAGCCCCTCCACAGCCGCAAAAATAAAAGACCACGCCAGTGCCATGAGCAAATAAACAATAGCTGCGCCCACTATGAGATCCCTGGTTACCTTTTTCTGGCTGTATATAAAGATCAATATCTGAATAATGGCAAAAATAAAAAAAGCAGCTCCGCAGAGGCCGCCTACCACCCCCAGAGCCGAGAGCTTCACAAAGTAACTGGACCATATTGATCCGAGCATGGGCAGCACCAAGAGAACGGCAATAAGGATGTGACGTTTTTTGTGACTCACCGCATAGATGACCCCTATAAAGACAGCAGACCAGAAAATGTCCATAAGCATGCGAATATGTATGAGCTCTTCTGCTAAGGGAGCGACAATGAGCATGGCAAGGATTAAGACCAAGAGGGTCATAAACCTACCTTTGAAGCACCACTTACCAAAGGATATACAAGTCTGATCGTCCATTTACCTGCCTTTCATCTCATCTCTCCGTTATAAATACATCTTGGTAAACCAAATCTCCCTTGGAGGTCAAGGCTAAAGAAAACCCTGATCAACGTCAAGGCATCATCTGCGGCGTTGCCTTCGGTCGCTCCTCCTTGCGGCGTATTGCTCCATACGGTTCAGTCGTGTCACTCCTCGGCGCCTTGCATCTAATACCTTGCTGATGATCAGGAATACTCCATAAGCCGCTGACTTAAGTCCTGATAACTAAAGTCGGTGGATTTGGGGAGAAAAGAAAAAGGAAAAAAAGAACCTAATTGTTGACAATTGTGACCTCCCGATCTTATTTTTAGAACCATTACCGTTTGAAACGGGGCCAGTTGCTTAACTTTGTCAGTCTTTAAATAGAGGTAAAGGTATGAACAATATCTTCCATGCCGCGAGAAGATCACTTGCCGAAAAAGTCAAAAGACATCGCAACAAGCCTTTTCTGGAAGCCATGATGGCCGCCACGGCGCTTTTGGCTCTGGCAGACGAAGAAATTGTCCTCTCGGAACGGCTGGCCCTCGATTTCATTTTGGAAAATGTAAAAGAGCTCAAAGTATTTGACGTCCATCAGGCGGTCAATCTCTTCCGCGACTATGGCAAGGATATACAACTTGATGCTGGCAGGGCAAAAGAAAAGGTGTTAGAGACTGTGGCTAAATTTTCAGGGGACCAGCAAAAGGCAGCCCTTCTCGTTCGTGCCTCCATCCTCATGGCCAAAGCAGATGGTGATTTCAATGAGCCGGAACAAAAGGTAGTTGATGAACTCTGCCGAGTATTATGCTTGGAATCCTCAAAAGTTTGTAAATTTGAGGAGATAGTTGAAGGTGAATAGAATCACCTAGGAGCAAGCTTCGCTTGCCATAAAGACCCTGGTTGCGGCCTCTCTGATCGCAACCGGAGGTGGCTCCTAAAAGACATGGGAGGGAATAGAACGTGAAAGATTTTGGCAGATTAGGTGCTGTTTTACTTTTATTTATAGTTTTGTTCTGCGGTTCCACCTTGGTATTTTCAGAGGTGTCTCAGAAAGATCTCTATAACCTGGGCAAACTGAAGCCAATCAATAGCGTCTTGAAAGTAAAAGTAGGGGAGCCGGCTCCGGAGTTTGTTCTCCCTTCAGTTTCTGGTGAGAAGATTGCCCTGAGCCACTTTCTTGGGCAAAAAAACATTGTACT
>JAJDNT010000071.1 GCA_022340515.1 Deltaproteobacteria bacterium | reverse complement strand
GGCCAGTTTCTTTCCTTCCCCATTAAGCAAAACGGCTTTGGCCTGGCAGGTATTTCCTTTTTTAGCCGAGGTGATCATTTCCCCTCTTACGGTCAGAGGCACTTCTACAGGTACGGGTCTTAGGTACCGAATCTCCATTCGCCTGGTCACAGCAAAGGATTTCATGAGATAGATAATGGTCCAGGACATGATCTCGTCGAGAAGGGTAGATATAATTCCTCCGTGGGCCATATTCTGCCAGCCTACATGGTTGCGACTCAAGACCACATCTGAGCAGATAAAATTGCCTTGCTGATAGAATTCTAGTTTTAGGCCTATGGGATTATTGGTGCCACAAGCGAAACAGTCATGACCCTCTAGGATGGGTATGGGGGTTCGGGTTGAGTCCATGGGTCTTCCTCTTTCTATTCAGTGCTATGGGTGTGTTCGCCAAATTTCAAATTTCGGATTTAATTTAGTAAAATCGCTAGACAAGACTAAACATCTTAGCATTCTGAAATTTGCAATCTACAACATGAAGTCCATTCGTGCAAGTCGGTCTCTCATCAGGACCTTCCCAAGAAAACTTACCCAAAAGTTGCCGTACCAAAAATGGGTAATTTTACCCAAAAGTGGTACGGTCAAAAATGGGTAAGAGCCCGAGTAACCTTACTCAGCTCTTGCTTATGTGGATTTAAAAGAATAGTCTAATCCCTTAATGAAAGTAAGTTGAAAAAACAATTGCCCTTTGCTGGCAGCTGCTAGCTGGGAGCTGACGGTATGGCTATCTCATTAGCCAAAAATGTCGTGGACTTGCCTGAACTCCGTGACCTTATAGCTGTATTTCGAGACCGTAATCATGGAGGAGAAATACTTGCTGAGATGGTCAGGGACCACACCGGAGGTGATGCCGCTGTTATGGCCATTCCCGCGGGAGGAGTGCCGGTGGCAAAGGTAATGGCAGAACGATTAAACCTGTCATTATATCTGGCGGTGGTGAGCAAGATCACTCTGCCATGGAACACGGAGGCTGGCTATGGTGCGGTGGCCTTTGATGGAACCGTGCGGTTAAACGATAATCTAGTGGCACGGTTCGGGCTTACTAAAAAGCAGATTCAAGAGGGAATAGCCAAAACCTCGCAAAAAGTTGCAAAACGGGTTAAAAGCCTTGGGAGTGCAGGGGCCTGGTCTGATTTTTCTGGACAGGAGGCCATACTGGTAGACGATGGACTTGCTTCGGGTTTTACTATGCTTGTGGCTATTGAAGCCCTGAAGAAAACAGGTATAGGCAGCCTCAAGGTAGCAGTGCCCACTGGTTATGAGAGGTCAATCAGGAGGATAGCCAGCGAAATAGAGACTCTATATTGTGCCAATATCAGGGGCGGCTTTAGTTTTGCGGTGGCTGACGCCTACCTGAAATGGTCTGATCTGGGAGAGGATGAGGTGGCCACTTTATTGGCAGATTTCCAGCGGGACTGCATGAAGGACTAGGCTGAGGACTAAAAAGCGGGTAGGATTTAGGGTCTTTTGCCCATAGGCAAGAGGAGTGTTGCCTGGAGTTTAAAGGTTTATGTTTTAAGGCCGCTGTGAAGACGGAAGTGCTCAGCTTTTCTTCATGAGGAGACTATGCACCATCTGCGGTTAGTGGACTTTTTCCCTTTCTTTTCATGGATTCGGGGATACGGCAAGCGCCATGTCAAAGCGGATCTGGTTGCAGGTCTGACTGTGGCCGTGGTTGCGGTACCTCAATCCATGGCCTATGCACTCATCGCTGGTCTGCCGGTGCAGTATGGTCTCTACGCCTCCATTGTTCCGGCGATTGTTGGCTCTCTCTGGGGTAGTTCTGCTCATCTAATCACCGGTCCCACAACAGCCACCTCATTGGTAGTGTTCAGCATTATTGCAGGACTGGCACAGCCGGGAAGTTCCGACTATTTCCAAATGACCTTCTTGCTTGCCCTTATGGCGGGTGGGCTTAGACTTGCAATGGGACTAGCGCGGCTTGGGAACTTACTGAACTTTGTGTCCCACTCGGTTATCCTAGGTTTTACCGCTGGTGCTGGGGTGCTGATCGCCTTCAATCAGTTGCCCAGCCTTTTTGGTTTGCAATTGGAAAAAAGTAGTATCTTTGTGAAGTCGTTCCTGGACACCATCTCTCACCTTGATGAAACACATGTTATAACCCTGATACTTGGCATTACGACCACTGCCATTATTTTGCTGGTGAAAAGGTTTCGTCCCACCTGGCCGGGAACTCTCCTAGCTCTAATAACCGTGGGTTCCATAGTGGCAGTATTTAGACTTGATGGGAGTGGCGTGGCAGTGGTAGGTACTCTACCTCGCACTCTGCCTCCAGTCCACCTACCCGGAATCTCCCGAGGAGTGGAGATTGGAAACCTGGCCCCTGGCGCTCTTGCAATTGCTCTCCTTGGACTGATGGAGGCTGTTTCGAGCGCAAAGGCCATTGCCGGTCGAACCCACCAACAGCTCAATATAAATCAAGAATTTATCGGTCAAGGGTTTGCCAATGTGGCGGCTTCAATGTTCAGCGGCTATCCGGTGAGCGGTTCCTTTACCCGCTCGGCACTAAACTTCCGCACCGGCGGCAAGACACCTATGAGTGGCGTCTTTTCCGGTATTGCGGTTGCTGTAGTCCTGTTGATCGCAGCCCCCCTGGCCGCGGTGCTGCCTGTTGCCGCACTGGCCGGAGTACTCGTGGTGGTGGCCTACGAGATGGTGGATAAAGAGGGGATCATGCGTGCGGTGAGAACCAGCCGAGCCGACGGGTCGGTACTTCTGGTGACCTTCCTGTCCACTCTTTTTCTCCAGGTTGAGTTTGCCATCTACGTTGGGGTATTACTCTCCATTGGCCTCCATTTGGCCGAAACGTCTCATCCTCGTATTCACTCGGTTGTGCCGGATCTGAGCACGGGTAAAATGGTAGGCTCGGCCCGAGGCAAAATCTGCTGTCAAATGGATGTTGTTACGGTCGAAGGTGCCGTGTTCTTTGGTTCGGTAACCTTTGTTTTGGAAGACCTTCAGCGACGACTGAAAAATCATCCCTATATGGCCAATCTTCTGATTAGGTTACATCAGGTGAATGTACTTGACGCCAGCGGTATTCATGTTCTCGAAGTCCTCCTGGAGGAAGTGCGAGAGAGGGGAGGTGGCTTGTACTTCGCCGGGGTCAAGCCGAGGATCTTTCAGGTGTTCAAGAATTCAGGGCTACTCCGTGAGGTGGGAGAGAGCCATTTCCGTAGTGCTACTGGATCCGCCATTCGGCAAGCCATGCGTGAATCTTTCTGCCCGGCGGTGTGTGCAACTTGTGAATACATAATATTCGTTGAATGTGCTGAGCTCAAGCGGGGGAATTGGGAAATATTTGGTGAAGGGGTGCTACCACGGCAGTGTAAAACACCCAGGGCAAAGGACGGAGGCTGAGGTGAAGATTCTTATTTACTTGGATGATAAGACTGCTAATGAGAAAGTGATCCGCATTGGCACCGCTCTTTCCCTGAACCTCGCTGCTGAACTAACCTTTCTTACAGTACGCAGCACCACTCCTGCCACCGAGGAACCGCCGCCAGTGGGTGTAGATCTGCCGAGAGAAAGGTGGAACAAACTCCAGCCGGGAATTCAAATTCTCACCCAAGCGATGAATGCGCTAATAGGTGCGGGGTTTCTTTTACCGCAGAATATCAACATTCGGGCGGTGCGGAATGGTTATCTATTTTTGGCAGAGACACTCTCTGGGGATCGCGTACCGTTTTACGAACGTTACGGACATTTGACAGAAATTTTGAATCACGAGGTGGATGAACACCGTTGCGATATGGTGGTTGTAGCTGCACCGCGGCG
>JAJDNT010000064.1 GCA_022340515.1 Deltaproteobacteria bacterium | reverse complement strand
TTGGGGTAGGGAACAAGCTAACTTATTCTCTACCCCAAGGAGCCAACCCATTAGTCCCGATGGTGCCCATCGGGACCCCCGCTACGCGGGGACTTTTGGCGATCCTATAATGGTCTCTAGCCAATTCTTCTCTGGGCCCTCTGTGGACTCTAGAGCCCGCAGGGCTCGGGCGAGAGACAACAGGAATAACCTGGGAGACCGAATGACCAACCTGACGGTGCCATTTCCCCGTTCATACTGGGTTGTGCCAGGAAAATTTCTTGCTGGCTACTATCCTGGTAGCAGAGATTCGGTAACAGCCCGGGAAAAAATGAAAAATCTTCTCGAACACGGGATTCGCCACATTGTAAATCTCATGGAGAGAGATGAAGGAAATTTCCAAGGAGAGCAATTTGTTCCCTACGAGGACCAACTGCAAACCATGGCAAATGCCATGGACATTTCCATAGAACTGGTGCACATGCCCATTCGGGATATGTACATTCCTCTGGTGGAAATTATGGTTTCAATCCTGGATGATATTGACTGGGCCATGGAGCACAATCCCGCCGTTTATCTTCACTGTTGGGGCGGCCGTGGCAGGACTGGCACAGTGGTTGGCTGCTATCTGGCTCGCCATGGAATGGCAGTGGGAGAGGCAGCCCTAGATCTCCTCGGCGAGCTTCGACGGAATGATCCCATCTCACATCTTCCCTCGCCGGAGACCGAAATACAGGCAGACTTTGTCCGGACATGGCCCAAAGGCAAGTAACCGGACAAACTCAGACATTTTAACAATTGTCTGCTGCGATTGGGGGGATGACCTTCCTACTATAAATGTTCTGCCATCGCCTTTAAGTCGAAGCCTTCACTTCGCAGGCGGATGTCATAGTAGAAAAGGATCATGGCTATAGCAGTGAAAACCGTGGCCAGTGAGTTGGCTATGACATTGAGAACCTGCTGCAGGGTCAGAGTCACTCCCCCGAGGCTCATGGGCAGAAACATTTGACTGAGGAAACCAGGCACTTGAAAGAGAAGGTGGATCCCCACCCCAATCAGAAAGCCTAAGAGTAAGATCAGGCCGGCCTTGTTTTTTGGCCTTTTCCAAAATCCCTGCTCGGTGCGGGTATTCATTAGCTCTTTGCTGCGACGCAGGGCACTTCCCCAGCTTTTTCCCTCGAGAACCACGACTTTGTCCACCAGAAGCCAGTTGAGCAACAGGTTTAAGAACCAGACTGCACCTACCAAAAGCAATATCATTGTTAATATTATTTGCTTCCCCCCTGACAAGCTCATTGCCTTCAGCATGGGAGCGACAATGGCCATGGCTATGCCCATTAATGCGGGCACCAGAACGATCAAAATTCCCATGAGAAACATGGTACCCAAAAGTCGCCCTAAACGTGATCGCATGGCACCGTAAGAGGTGGCCAGCGAGGTTGCATGACCCAGATAGGTTTCGGAAACAGCGTGGATAAGTGCCCCCTGGGCCCAAAACTGGAGAATCATCATTACCAGGACGGCGAGTACAACCGAAACAATCAATCCTATACCCATGCCCGCAGTCATATCTTGCAGCACTCCACCTCCGAGAAAAATCTGACTTCCTTTGTTGAATAAAAAGAAAGTTCCCTGGGGGATTAATAGAATGAAGAAAAATAGAAAAAAGTGTTGGCGCAATAGGCGAAAAGAACGATCCAGAATTTCCCCAATTCCCATGGGATGAATACTGATGCCGGGGTGGAGCCGAGGCTTGGCCCTGCGCTCAATTCCAGTGTAAGGTTGATTTCTCTTCGGAACAGCGGCTGCCTCCACTACTCCCGACCTCGAAGGGGCGATCGGAGCTGTGCTTGGAGATCTAGCCGTTGAAGCGGGAGGAGTCGGAGTTGCCGGTGGAGTAGAGGTGACCAATCTCAGAATAGCCCCTTTCGACTCAAGGAAGCCCTTGACCTTTTGGGCCTGCTCTTCCGTGGCCGAACGGGTTAATAGCAATGGAAGCCTGGCCAGGGCCCCACGTATTTGCTCGACTGTTTTCCGTGGGAAGATACTCTGGAGAGCGACAACCAGATCTTCCGGAACCGTTCCTGGCTTAAGCCCTGTCAGGCTTATGGCAAATCTCTTGGCCTCTGCGCTAACCGCACTCTGAGTCATGGTTACTCCCTGTTTTTTTTGAAAGTGCCCCACTATACCCTAGCAATTTTTATTCCGGATTCGATTGCTATTGTTAACTTTGTGGCCGCCGGTGAGAGACGGGGGAGCAGGCAGCTGACAGCGGGCAGTAAAAAACTTGGCTCAGGTGCTCGCAGGATTAAATCGCAGTTTCTTGCGGGCTGCACGCTGCCTGCTATTAACTGCCTGCTGTCTATTGCCCATCGGGCAATAGACTCAGATGGCTCTCCTACTTCTCTCATAGATTCCGACGACTTCCTCGAGGAAGGTCTCATCCGAGATGTCAGCACTAGGTGAAATACCCCATCTCTTCATCAAACGGCGGGCCAGGAGGCGGGCAAGCTCACTTCGGTGGGCCCTGTTCATTACCTGTCGTCTCTGGAGAAAAGACCTTATGACCTGGTATTGCTTTGGTTCGAGGGTCGAAAGGTGAACGTCGAGCTCCGGCAGGTTCAGCTTGGAAGTTGTGCGCAGGCGCGTTCTATCCATGGGAACGTTGCGTCTGCGTTCGACAATAACTACCGTCCCGGCGGCATAGTCTCCAATTCTCTGGCTGCGAGAACTCAGAAACATTACAAAGAGTCCCAGGGGGTAGAAGCCCAGCAATATGTCCACCGCCCTCAGGATGTTCCGAATTGATGACTCCAGCCAGCCGATGGGCTGGCCATTTACTCTAATCACCCGGAGATTTTGCATTCTTTTTCCTGGGGTCTGGCCGCTCCATAAGGCCTCAAATATTAAAAAATAGCCCAGATCCACCACCCCATAGGCAAGCACACCCAGGGCAAAGAACCAGCTCTTGGGAATCGCTGCTAATATGCCGGTTGGATCAAATGCTGGCAGCCATCGGGCCAGAAGTGATACCGCCAAAAAGATAAAAAGGATAAACAGACCTCTAACAATCGTGTCCAGCAAAAAAGCACTAGACCGAGTGCCCAATCCGGCGAGGACGTAGCGAAAACCCACGTGCTCCGGTGTATGAATTTTTAGAGTCTCTTTTGCTGTTTCCATCCCAGCAGCCTTTTGCTACCCTAGGGCCATGACTCAATCCATCGAAAAATTTATCGAGGCCAGAAGACCACGGTGGGAGAGGTTAGAAAAACTCCTTCAATCCCTGGAAAGGGGGAAAGGGAGAAGCTTGCAGCCTTCGGACCTCCCCGATGTGGGCCGCCTTTACCGGGAGGCAACCGCTGATCTGGCTCGATTGCAAGCCTTTCAACAGGAAGCGACCCTCCCGGATGAACTGCTAGATTACTTGAACCACTTGGTGGCTCGGGCTCATGGCCAAATCTACCGCAGTCCCACCCCCGGCTGGACTAGATTGTGGAATTTTCTCCGTTCCACTTTCCCTCAAACTTTTAGAGCCACATGTTCCTGGACCCTAGCTGCCCTGGCAATCTTTCTTTTGGGCTATGCATATGGTTTTGTTGCTGGCCTTATTGACGATACCTTCATTCCACTGGTCGCCCCCCCTCATCTTATTCAACAAGTGGAAGGGGGGAAGGTCTGGTTCGACTCAATTTTGGCTGTCCGTCCCTTAGCCTCCAGCGTAATAATGACAAATAACATCTCTGTGACTTTCTTGGCCTTTGCTCTCGGAATAACTTTTGGCCTGGGGACCGTCTACATCATGGCCTTTAACGGGCTTTTACTGGGCACCCTGGCCGCCCTGTGTCACCTTCACGGTCTGAGTGTGGATTTTTGGTCCTTTGTTCTCCCTCATGGGGTCATCGAGCTCAGCGCTATATTTATAGCCGGAGGAGGAGGCCTCTTGCTTGGATCAGCTTTGATCGTACCAGGCGATCTCTCAAGAAAAGAAGCTTTAACACAGCGGGGTAGAAAAGCTGTCCAGCTAATTCTTGGCTGCGTCCCTCTTCTTATCTTTGCAGGAGTTGTGGAAGGCTTTTTCTCCCCGGCTCACCTGCCTCCATGGATCAAGTTTTTAACGGCTGGTTTGCTTTTCGGCTTTCTCCTTTGCTATCTCATCCTACCAGCAACTCAAAGGAGACCTCGTCTTTTCACCTCCAAATAACGCTCCATTGTTCCTATTGACAGCTTTGAGGGCGGCAGATCCATGGCCAAGGCCCCTTTTTGCACCAAGCCCCCTAGAGCTTTACTCCTTTGGTGAAGCAGCTCTTGGAGTACAGCCCTTTCGTACACGCCTTCTACTTCAGTGGGCGATTCCTTCAACAATTCATCCCATTCAGACTCCCTGATGGCGACACACAGGGGCAGATGAACCGGCCTCAGCAGTGACACTGCACTCAGAAGATTCTCTGAAGCTACTTCGTCGAGAAGATCCGTATAGATCACCACCAAACTTCTTCGCCGAACTTTCGAACGGAGCCAAAGAAGAGCCTGTTCGTACTGGGGTTCGACCAGAAGGGGCCGCAAGGACAGGGTCCCCTCTAAAATAAACTGCAGCTGTGCAACCGTTTTCTTGGGGGGAATAAAGGAGATGACCCGGTCGGCAAAGGCCAGAATCCCAGCCTGATCTCCTCCGACCAAGGCAGTGTGGGCCAAGTGAAGGGCTGCCTCCAGGGCATAATCCAGCTTGGTTTTCCCCTCTGACACCGCACTCATCAACCGGCCCACATCCAGCAGTATCATAACTATCTGGTTTTTTTCCGTCTGATACTGCTGGACTATAGGCCGGTCAAACCTAGCAGTGGCTTTCCAGTGGATCCTGCGAGGGTCATCGCCTTCCACGTATTCCCTCAAAGACTCGAATTCCCGTCCCTCTCCTCTCCATCTGGTTGGCCTTAGTCCCCATTGATGGGCGACACGCCTGTAGGTGGCAAGGTCAGCGCACCGTAGAGGCTGAAGACTGGGGTAGACTCTTATCTCCTCGGATGTACTGACCCTCATGGGTCTGGATACTAGACCCAAAGGGCCTTCTACTCTTAAGAAAATTTCGCCGAAACGGTATTCCCCTCTTTCCGGAGGAGCAACTTGATAATCAAGGTTCAGAGAAGATCTCCCCGGAATCACAGCCTTAAGAACTGGCGCAGCTGCCCATTCTGCAGGGGTTTGATCTCGCACCCTTACTCTCCGGCGGGAGGGGAGAGTGTTCCTTAAAAGTATTTCTATACTGTTCTCTGTGCCCACGGAGAAATGGCGCGGGCAGACTCTTTGTCCCTGGATCTCGCCACCCTTGAGTGTCAAAGTGTAATCCACCACAGAAAACACCAGAATTCCAAGATCCAACCCCAAGACCATCTTCCAGCTTAGCAGGACAGCAAATCCAACGCCCAGGATCATTAGACACAAGGTAAGATTAGTGGGGATAGGAAGTCTTTCCCATAGTCTTTGAGAATGTTCTTTCGCCTCGCGTTCGGCCATTAGCTCTCAACATATTTTAATTTTAGACATTTTAGGCACTTTAACCATTCTAGATACTTCCCTACCTGGGTACGGGAATGCCATCCAGAATTTGGGAGATCACTCGGTCAGGCGTAAGTCCCTCGAGTTCGGCCTCCGGCCTCAGAATCACCCTATGCCTAAGAACAGCTAAAGCCATCTCCTTGACGTCATCTGGAACAACAAAGTCCCTCCCCCTTACGGCAGCCAGACACTGGCTTGTCCTAAGCAAGGCTATTCCACCCCTCGGACTAACACCAAGATGGAGATGAGGAGAGCGTCGCGTCCCTGCTATCAATTTTTGCACGTATGCCACAATGCCCTCCTCCACTCGTACCTGGCCTACTCGTTGCCGAAATCGCACAACTGTGTCCCCACCTGCCAGTCTAGCCAGTCCCATACTCTCCAGGTCGTGCGCTACTGACGAGGCCCCATATCTGGCAAGTATCTCACGCTCCTCGCTTTCTCCAGGATAATGCAAAACTATCTTCATGAGAAAACGATCCAGCTGTGCTTCAGGAAGCGGATAAGTTCCTTCCTGTTCGATTGGATTCTGGGTTGCCACCACCATAAAGCTCTCAGATAAAGGCAGGGTCTTGCCGTCAATGCTCACCTGCCTCTCTTCCATAGCCTCAAGAAGGGCCGACTGAGTTTTGGGAGGTGCCCGATTGATTTCATCGCCCAAAAGAATCTCGGTGAAAATTGGACCCTGGCGTAGGTGAAAGGTCCTGCTTTGTAAATCGAAAATATTCGTTCCCAAGATGTCGGCGGGCATTAGATCAGGGGTAAACTGAATTCGGGTAAACTCTGCTTTGAGGATGAAAGCCAAGGTTTTAGCTAGAAGGGTTTTGGCCAATCCCGGGACACCCTCCATTAAGACGTGTCCTCTTGCCAGGAGGCCCACCAACAGGTGAGTCACTCCCTCCTGTTGCCCCACGATCACTTTCGATATCTCAGCTGAGATTCGATCCGCCAACTTTTTTACTTCTGCCGGCATGAGATTCTCCCCTACCTTCACTAGGCACTAGGCACCAAAGGAAATAACGCGGAATTTGAGAATAAATCCGAAATCCGAATATCTAAATCCGAAACAAATTCAAATGTCAAAACCCCAATGACCAAAACTTACGATTACGAATTCCCGGTTTTTTGTTTGAAGCATTGGAACATTAGAATTTGGGATTTGTTTCGTGCTTAGTGCCTAGTCCATACTGCCTAATGAAGTACCAACTGCTCTCCTGCGAGCCTGCTCCAAAGCCGAGTAGAGCCCCCGCGAGAGATTTAATAGTTCTTTCTCTGTGGTGTCTGGTATTTCAAGCTGTTGTCGTGCAATCAGTAATTTATTTCGCAGGTTTCGCTCCCTGTGGACAAAGATACTTTTTGCTTCCCCTTCAATCCACCGCACCACAGCATTTAAAGCCAGGACTCGCGCCTTTGCCCTCTGGTACAGCTGTGCCATGGCCCGTACATGCTCAAGAGAGGAACTACGCTTCTTCTGTAGTAGGGGTCTTGGAGGGCCAAAACGTCTTCCTCTGCTGGCCCAGAGAAGAAAGAGAATTAATATTGCCTGCAGCAGGGGGATTAGCGCTCTAGAACTAAAGAGGTGAGCCAGCACCGATATCGCCCTGCCATACCCATGGTGATATTCATCGATGAGTAATTCCCCATTGCCAAGGTGGGTCAGCAGTAGATTGAGGGCCAACCGAGCGTGGTCCCCCTTTCTCAGCGACCCATTGGAGAATAAAGTGGGATCGGAAAGACCGATAACCTTGCCTTCTCCCTCATCTAAAACCACGAGTAGACCGGTGGTACCGCTCCTGAGATGAACAATACCTTGGGGGCGTGAAGAACTTAGGTCAGGATGGCCATTGTAGTCAAGGGTCTTAATCCCTCGAGTGTAAGGTCCAGCCTGAAATCTGAGGGGCTCTGTTTTATCTTGCAAGTGCTGCATAACAAACACTGGCTGCAATTCGAAGCCCAAGTTTAGCCAGAGCAGATTTGGCTGTCTGCCGATGAGAACGAAAGTCCCTCCATGGGCAACCCATTCTTTGAGGGTCTTTACCTCCCCTTTGGTTGGACCAAGTTCAGGCTCGACCATCACCAGCACCGATGCCTCAGCTGGAAGGTCATTGAGTGTTCTTTCCCATCTTCTAACCGGCAGGTTCAGACTATGAAGCCAGAGATAAAGCGCCTTGTATCCCCCAACTGCGGCGCTGTATGTTGTCCTCCGTTCAGGTTGCTTATTTACCCCCCCGGACTCTAGGGCCACTAGCCCGCAGGCAATTAGGAAAAATAAGATCCCAAAACCTCCCACTTTCCACCACTTGGCACCTCCCCCGCCGCTCATCCCAACGCCTCCATGGTCTTAGCCCAGTGTTGACAGTCTTGGAATTGCTGCCGACCAGGCTGCCTCAGCCCATACCACGCCAGTTCGTAGCTTTCGATCAATCTTTGGAGTGGTTCACGCCTGACGCTGTTGCCTTCAACTCGGGCGAGATGCTCTCTGTTGGTGGCCTCTGGTTCATAGAGCCACCATCCCTCTTGGTGGCCTTTCAGCAAAACCGAAATAAAGAGAAATCT
Source organism: Deltaproteobacteria bacterium (assembly GCA_022340515.1). Lineage (GTDB taxonomy): Bacteria > Desulfobacterota > Syntrophobacteria > BM002 > BM002 > BM002. Next base: position 1,116 of record JAJDNT010000064.1, on the reverse strand, counting down.
AATGGCTTCCCGAAAAGCCCCTTGTCTAGCCTTTTTTTCAGCCTCATACCGCCATTCTCTCCAGCCTTGGTCAGAGGATGTTTGGATCGAGGTAGGTAAGTCTACCCGTGGCCGCCGCCAGCGCCAACCCACTGGACCAAACAAACGAATTATATAAATGATAAGGATTGTCGCCAGCACCAGCAGGATGCCGTAACTGGCGTAGAAGATCCATTCACCCTGGATTCCGCCCAAGAACTTAAAATGCTCTTTTAGCCATTTACCCAAGGCGGCTAGCAACTCTCTCAGGTATTTTTGCCAAGGAGGAGTCTTGTTTTTGGCAAGTTTGTTGAACTCTTTGCCGCTATATATCTCATCTAGAAGGGTCCTGCACTCCTCCCAGTTGGTTTTTTGCTGGAATGCCCCTTCAGCTTCCGAGTAAATCTGCTTCAGCAGAGTCTTTTGATAAGCGATAAACTCATTCCTGCCCTCTGGACTATTTTCAGCCTCTTGAATCCAGTGCAAAAAATCTTGACGATCAACGAGATAGCCTTCCCCCGAATTATCTCGGACCATTAGATTGGGGGGAAATCTTTTGTTGAACCAATGAGTTTCCTCAGACTGCAATTTACCTTCTCTTTGTTCCAGGAGCGCAACATAGTCTTGGACCCTGGTGCGATACTCAGCCTCCGTAATTTCCGTTGCCCAGAGCTTTGAGCTCAGAACGAAAAATAAGGCCAGACTAGAGATATACAATGTGAAGTATTTTTTGGCCTTCATTGCTTTTTAAGAGGGAAAAAACCTCCTGGTTTTACAGCCCGGATTTTTCATGAGTCCCAGAGATTCGTGAATAATGCAGGCTAAGTGCCATAAGTATTGAAGCTTAATGCAACTTTCATGCGATCTATGAAAAAGTCAGATTTAAGATTTTAGATTTAAGATTGTAGATTGCAGATTGGTGATTTGGGATTTGGGAATTGAGATGTGAAATCTATGTGGTTGCCAGCCCTCGGTTCATTAATCGCTGGCGAGAGCAGCTCCGTTGTTGTTATTTTCGTTGTCAATGTCTACATACACAGGTTTTTGCGGGTAGATGATGAGGCGGTCACCTGGATGGATGGTCTCTCTGGGGTTCAG
>JAJDNT010000035.1 GCA_022340515.1 Deltaproteobacteria bacterium | reverse complement strand
ACTGCCCGATGACCTTTTTGCCGATCTCTAGATGGCTGCAGAGGTTGCTGCCGAGGAAAGGGATGCTCCTTAGGCGGCCCCTGTATCAGAGGAAGAACTGCCCGAGGACCTTTTTGCCGACCTCGAGATGGCTGCAGAGGTTGCTGCCGAGGAAGGGTATGCTCCTGAGGCGGCCCCTGTATCAGAGGAAGAACTGCCCGAGGACCTTTTTGCCGATCTCGAGATGGAAGCAGAGGTTGCTGCCGAGGAAGGGGATACACCTGAGGCGGCCCCTGTATCAGAGGAAGAATTTCCCGAGGACCTTTTTGCCGATCTCGAGATGGATGCAGAGGTTGCTGGCGAGGAAGCAGATGCTCCTGTGTTGGCCCCTCCTGTTGAAGATGAAGTCGTCACCGATTTTGAAACTGAATTAGACGGTGCTATCGACGAGACAGTGGCGGATGCATCGGTTCTGGCCTTGGAGGAAGAGCCCGCGGAAGAGATCGCAGATTTTGAAGCGGAAATAGACAGTGTTATCGACGAGACAGTGGCGGATGCATCGGTTCTGGCCTTGGAGGAAGAGCCCGCGGAAGAGGCAACCGACTTCGAAGGGGAGCCGGAAGGGATTACCCAGGTGGATATTCCTGAGGAAATGGCCCCGGCAGCAGCAGAGGAGTTGGCAGCTCTGATTAGCAGTCAGGTTGAAGAAGTGGTGACCCGATTGGTGGAAGAACAATTGCCTTCTATTGTTGAGCGCTTAGTTGCCCAGGAGATTGAGAAGATAAAGAGTTCCCTGGAATCAGGGGAGTGATCATATCCCGCGATTATTGGCGGGTTGCGAATGGGGGTTATGTGCATAATCCCCATTTTCTTTTGCCTTTGCCCTGAGATCTCATGACATGTCAGAGCTAGACGTCAGTTGTCCGTTGTCCCCTGTCCGTGGTAAAAGAGAGAATTCAGGGATCGTGGGATTGAGAAATTTAGGGATGAAGGAATTGTGCCTCTCAGGGGTTATGGGATTGAAAAAACGAAGCCTAATCTTTCAGTTGCCAGATTTCTCGCTTCTTTAATTTCTTTACTGCTCCCTTCAGATTATGATTTCTAGGCAGAAATAAACTCCCAACTGACTGTGGAGAACAGACATTCCAAAGGGAATAAGATTATGAAAAACAATATGTTACCCAAAGCATATGAGCCTGCAGAAGTAGAGGAAAAATGGTATCGATTTTGGGAACAACAAGGTCTGTTTCGGGCTGATGAAACCAGCACAGCCCCAGCTTATTCCATTGTGATACCTCCACCCAATGTGACAGGTGACTTGCACATGGGTCACGCCCTTAATAATACCCTCCAGGATATTCTCTGTCGATACCGGCGGATGCATGGAGACAATGTTCTGTGGATGCCGGGAACGGACCACGCAGGCATCGCCACTCAAAATGTAGTGGAACGCCAGTTGGCAGAAGAGGGGTTGGATAGGCACGAGATAGGCAGAGAGAAATTCACCCAAAGAGTTTGGGAATGGCGCGAACTCTATGGAGGAAAAATCATCAACCAGCTAAAGAGGCTGGGTGCCAGTTGCGATTGGAGTAGAGAGCGCTTTACCATGGACGAAGGCCTTTCTCAAGCAGTGCGGATGGTTTTCGTCTCCCTGTACCATGAGGGCCTTATTTATAGAGGTCAACGAATTATCAACTGGTGCCCTCGCTGCGTAACCGCGCTGGCCAACCTGGAAGTGGAGGCTGAAGAAAGGCCCGGCCGGCTATACCATATCCGTTACCCTTCTCCGGATGGCAGTGATGGTCTGGTAGTAGTTACCACCCGTCCGGAGACCATGCTGGGAGATACCGGCGTGGCAGTGCACCCGGAAGATGAACGGTACCGGGAGTTTGTCGGCAAGACATTAATACTACCTCTGCTAAACCGAAAGTTGCCCGTGGTTGCCGACAAATATGTTGAGATGGATTTTGGCTCCGGCACCCTTAAGGTGACACCAGCCCATGACCCTTACGATTTCGAAATCGGTCAAAGACATGGACTGCCGCCCATCAAGGTGATGGATGATCAGGGGGTAATGAATGAGGAAGCCGGCCCCTACCAGGGACTGGACCGCGATGAATGTCGTGAAAGAATAGTTGCGGACCTCAAAGAACAAGGATTTCTCCTGAAGATCGAGGACTATCAACATCGGGTGGGACACTGTTATCGCTGTAAGACCATTATCGAGCCGACCCTGTCTGAACAATGGTTTATAGCGGTGAAGCAAATGGCCGAAGTTTCCATGGCAGCGGTTCGGGAAGGAAAAACCCGCATAATTCCAGAAATGTGGGAGAAGAACTACTTCGACTGGTTGGAAAACATCGAAGACTGGTGCATATCAAGACAGATCTGGTGGGGACATCGTATCCCTGCTTGGTATTGCCAGGATTGCGATGAAGTCATTGTTGCCATGGAGGATCCCAAACAATGCAGCCGATGTAAGAGCAGCAACCTAGTGCAAGAGAGCGATGTGCTGGATACCTGGTTTAGTTCCGCCCTTTGGCCTTTCTCTACCATGGGATGGCCGGAAAAGACACCAGAACTTGAAACCTTTTATCCCACCTCGGTGCTGGTGACCGGTTTCGACATTCTTTTTTTCTGGGTGGCAAGGATGATGATGATGGGCTTGCATTTCATGAAAGACGTTCCATTTCGAGACGTCTACATCCACGCCCTGGTGCGCGACGCCGAGGGCATGAAGATGAGCAAGTCCAAGGGGAACGTCATTGATCCCCTGGTGATCATGGACCGCTACGGCACGGACGCCTTTCGCTTTACCCTGGCCGCCTTTGCAGCCCAAGGAAGAGATGTACGTCTTTCCGAAGAAAGGATTGAGGGCTACAGGCATTTTGTCAACAAAATCTGGAATGCCAGCCGTTTTACCCTGATGAATTTAGAGGGAGTGGAGGCCTCTGCGGAGTTACCCAGGCCAAAAAGTTTGGCGGACCGCTGGATGCTGAGTCGGCTGCAGGAAATCTTCAGCAAGGTCAACGAAGCACTGGAATCCTATCATTTCAATGATGCTGCCAGCTTAATCTACCAGTTCACCTGGCACGAGTTCTGTGACTGGTACCTCGAGATGATCAAGCCGGTTCTTTACGGCGAGGCCGATAAGGAACGTAAAGAAACCCAGCAATTTCTCCTCTATGGACTTTCTGCTGTTCTTCGCTTGCTTCATCCATTTATGCCATACGTTACTGAGGAACTGTGGCACCATCTACCCCAAAAAGATGGCAGCATTATGGTGGCAGATTTTCCTGAACCGGATGAATCCTTAGTGGACCGTCAGGCGGAGGAGGAAATGGCAGTTGTAACGGATGTGACCACGGCAATCCGCAACATCCGGGGAGAGATGAATGTTGCTCCGGCTGCCCAGTTAGATGTAATGATTTTTGGCCCAGATAGCCTTACCGGTATAGTGCAGAATCACGGTCGTTATATAGAAGACCTTGCCAGGCTATCCAGTCTAGAGGTGCAAAGGGATGGTGAGCGGCCAAAGGTGGCGGCTTCCGCCGTGGTGCGAGAGCTTGAATTGTTTGTGCCCCTCGAGGGTGTCCTCGACCTCGAGGAAGAAAGTCAGCGGGTGAAAAAAGAAATCAGTAAACTCGAGCCTGAAGTGGCCAGGTCCAAGAAGAAACTGGCCAACAAGCAATTTCTCAACCGGGCACCCGAAGATGTTGTGGCAAAGGAGCGAGAAAAATCCGAACGCTTGGCTGACAAACTGAATAAGCTCCAAAGGCAGCTCGAAAGGCTGAGGAAGATTAGCGATGGGGGCTAAAGCTTGCTGTCTACCGATTTAGAAATACTAATCCGTACAGCACTGGAAGAGGACATAGGAAGTGGCGATATAACCACTTCCTGTATTGTGGAGCCAGAGGCTCAGGGAAAGGGGCGGATCGTAGCCAAAGAGCCGCTGGTGCTTGCGGGTATTGATGTGGCGAGACAGGTTTTTTGGGCTGTTGATAAAGAGCTGAAGGTTCACCTACCCCTAAAAGACGGCAGCCGTGCTAGTGAAGGTGATTTGCTTTTAGAGGTGGCGGGGCGGCTAGCAGCCATCCTTATGGCGGAACGGACGGCCCTCAACTTCCTTCAAAGACTTTCAGGTATTGCCACACTTACCAGGGCTTTTGTGGACAAAACAGGTGGGACCAGAGCCCGCATTTTGGACACCCGCAAGACAACCCCTGGATACCGTTTCTTAGAAAAGGCTGCAGTTCGCGTCGGAGGAGGCTATAACCACCGCTTCGGACTATACGATGGGGTGCTAATCAAAGACAATCACATTGCGGCAGCGGGATCTATCCATAAGGCGGTTCAGGCGGCACTGAATAGCACGGCTCATACTCTGAGGGTGGAAGTGGAAGTGGAAACCCTGGATCAATTGGCCGAAGCAATTGCTGCCGGTGCTCATGCAGTAATGTTGGACAACATGGACTTGGAGACCATGGCTGAAGCAGTGCGGCGAACCAAGGGGAAGGTCCCCCTAGAGGCATCCGGCGGAATTACCCTGGAAAATGTCGGAGAGATTGCCACCACAGGGGTTGATTTAATATCAGTTGGAGCTCTAACCCATTCAGCCCGAGCGGTTGATATGAGTATGGATATAGAGCCAGCCTAATCGGCTAGCTGTCAGTGGTCAGTTGTCAGTAGTCCGTTGCTTAAAACCGCATGGCGTAGAGAGCAAAGATTATGGGGTGTGAAATAATCAGCGTGTGCCCTATGCTCCATGTTTTTTATACGACGGACAGCGGACCACGGACAACTGACGCATTTTAGAAACCCAGATTGTTGGCCGGCCAAACTGGCCTTGCAACCCTGATCTTACTTTTTCCCTAGTTCCCTGGATCGCTGAGTGGCTTCAGCCACAGCTTCCATGAGCAAGCCACGGATTCCACCACTTTCCAAGACGGCCAACCCATGAATGGTGGTGCCGCCAGGAGAGGTAATCTGGTCTTTGAGGGCAGCGAGATGTTTGTCACTATGGGCCGCAAGTTTCGCAGCACCTAGAGTAGTTTGCACCGCTAAATCCCTGGCAACCGGGCGAGACAAACCCATCAAAACGCCGGCATCAGTTAGAGCCTCCATGAACAGGTAAACATAGGCGGGACCGCTGCCGCTCAGACCGGTGACCGCGTCCATATGGGATTCTTCCACTTCCACTACCAGGCCCACTGATTCAAAAAGCACTCTGGTCATGGCAACATGATCGCTATTTGCCTGAGATCCGCCGGCAATGGCAGCGGCGCCGGTCAAGATCAGGGCAGGGGTATTGGGCATAACCCTGACCACAGGTACCCCTTTACTGAGCCCCTGCTCAATGGTGGCAATGGTCACCCCTGCGGCAATGGATATTACCAAAGGCAGGTGTTTCACCTCTGCACTTATTTCTGCTAAAACATCCCCCATCTGTTGTGGCTTGACAGCAAGGATGATTACATCCGAACCACGGGCCACCTCCCCATTGTTACCATAAGTTGGCAACTTGTAAGTATCATGGAGATAGTTGAGTCGATCTCCGCTGATGTCACTTACCGTTATCTGGCTGGTGTCAAAATGACCGGACTGCAATAGCCCTTTGATAAGAGCCTCACCCATATTCCCTCCGCCGATAAGTCCTATTTTTTTGGAGGCAACCATAATTATCTCCCTCTTTGAACAAGAAAAATCAAAGCTAGAGTTATAATGACCCAGGTTTCAGGTACGAGAATTGCTAGGTAACTGATGCGAAGGTTACCGCTTTATAACTAGCGCTCATCCGAAAACGCTGTTTTCAGATGAGAGCGATCAGCTATTAGCGCTCAGCCATCAGCCAAGGACATGAAAATACAAATCATTAACCTGATCCCCGCCTGGGCGGGACTGAATGCTGACAGCTCCATCAAGGAATCTCAGATTTCCAGATGGACATTCAGACAAGGACACGCTGGCCATTATCAGAGAAGGTTTCAGAAATGTCAATGTGTCCGGATTGGCCGGAGAGAGTTCAAAGCTTTATCTTCTTGAAAATAAGGGATTTTTCTTGACAGGGTGAGGAAATCAAGATAATGTTTTCATGGCAAAAGGGTAGGCTGAAAGGAAATATGCATGTTTGTTTTGGGCAATCTGTTAGTAGCCCTGGCGAGTGTAATTGGCCTTGTTCTCAATCTCTATATGTGGATTATCATTGCCAGAGCAGTCATATCGTGGGTCAACCCGGATCCCTACAACCCAATTGTCCGATTTCTTTACAGTATTACTGATCCAGTTCTGCTAGCCATAAGACGACGCCTGCCCTTGGCTTTTGGAGGTATTGATTTCTCGCCCATACTGGTGATCCTGGCCATCATATTTTTACAGAGATTTCTGGTTGCTTCGCTTCATGATCTGGCCAGGCAATTTGTCCACTGACAAGACGGTTAGTGGAGGTTGCTCTAGATAGCACCAACACAGGAGACAACAATGTTACTGAGCCCTCTGGAGATTCAGCAAAAACAGTTTCGCCTCAGGTTTTTTAGGGGCCTGGATGCTAAGGACGTTGAGTCCTTCCTGCAGAAAGTTGCAGATCAAATGAGTGGCCTGCTCAAAGAGATCGATTTGTTGAAGCAGGATCTGGAGGAAAGGGAAAGGCAGCTTGGTGAACACCGTGAGCGTGAACAGACTTTAAAAAACACCCTAATTAGTGCGCAAAAGACCGTTGAACAAATGAAAGTTAATGCCCAGAAAGAAGCAAAGCTTCTGGTCTCCGAAGCCGAGGTCAAGGCAGAGCGCATATTGAACAATGCTCATAACCGGCTAGCCCAGATTCACGAAGACATAGCCGAACTCAAGAGGCAACGGACCCAGTTTGAACTAAAGCTACGCGCCACCATCGAGACATACCAGAAAATGCTCGACATGCAGAAAGAGGAGGAAGCCGAGGCGGCAGACCTGGAAAGCAAATTAAAATTCTTCACTAAACCATAGCGTAGTTGTTTGGTTGCCTTCCTTTTATAACAGAAAGATCAAGTTTTTCTCCCCATCTTCTAAAGTAAGCCTGTCTGTTCAGAGTACCGGCTTGTCCTCACCCCAAACCTCAGAGGGCTAGCTTGGCAAACAAGGAATCCCGTCTAATGGAAATACTGCGAACCAATGTTGATATGTCCAGATGGCGAGACGAATGCTACCACAAGAGGCAAACCGTCGGCCTTGTCCCTACTATGGGATACCTCCACCGGGGACACCTCGCCCTGGTGGAAGAGGCCTTGCGCCGGGCGGATCAGGTAGTAGTAAGCATATTTGTTAATCCAACCCAGTTCACCCCGGGCGAAGATCTTGACCAGTATCCCCGGGATTTTGAGCGGGACCTTGATCTCTGCCGTGAATTAGGGGTGCACGCCATCTTTGCTCCGGAAGTTGAAGAAATGTATCCGCCTGGATTTCAGACCCGGGTGTTGGTGGACCGTCTTAGCCAAAATCTTTGCGGTCTTCACCGTCCGGGTCATTTTGATGGTGTTGCCCTGGTTGTCGCCAAGCTGTTTTGTGCCATTCGCCCCCATTTGGCCGTCATGGGAGAAAAGGACTTCCAACAACTTGCAGTGGTCAAGAGGCTCAGTCAAGACCTTAATTTGGGTGTGGAGATTATCCCTCACCCCACTGTCCGTGAGTCTGATGGCTTGGCCATGAGCAGCCGCAATATCTACCTTTCGAAAGAGGAAAGACAGTCGGCTCTTTCTCTGTACCGTTCTCTCCTTGCCGCCCGTGAGATGGTGAAAGAGGGCGAGCGTCGAGTGGAGGTGCTGATAGACAAAACTAAGGCGCTAATACAAGCTGAGCCACACTGCAAAATTCAGTACGTCCAAGTGGTGGACGAGGATACCCTGATTGATATAGCCGAAATAACACCCAAAGCGGTAATGGCCATGGCTGTTTTTGTCGGTAAAGCGAGATTGATCGACAATATGCGATTGGGGCCCGGGTAAAGACAGCGATCAGCTGGCAGCCGGGTCAGCGGACAGCGGGCAGAATTCAGACGACAGAGCGCAGATGACAGATGACGGGTGGTCCAAAGTACTGAATATCGAACCGCAGAGCAAGAAACCGCAGAATGATGAAGTGATCACTTCGATATTCGAAATTCCTTGTTCGACATTCTGCGGTTCGAAGAGGCGGTAGCTAAGATGAACTCAATCTTGATTGCTTTTCTCCTGAATTCTGGATTCCGAGTTCTGGCTCCTTACTCTATGCCCTATGCTCCATGCCCCATGCCTTCTCAAATCCGCGATCAAAGGTCAACAAAGCACTCAGTGCCTAGTGGTAAAGATCCTTTCGCCCTTTACCCAGACAAAACTAACCGGAGCCCCTGTGTCAGACTATGTAAACGAAAGTCCATCTGGGGTGATCCTTAAGGTGCAGGTCCAAACCCGAGCATCGCGGGACGAGGTTATGGGCCCCCACGGCGATTTTCTCAAGGTGCGAATAACCGCAGCTCCAGTGGCAGGGGCGGCGAACAAACATTTGCTCAAATTTCTCGCAAAGCAACTCAAGATTCCCCAGAGTCGACTGTCACTCAAATCGGGTACCGCATCGCGGGCCAAAAGTATTGCAATTGAGGGGATGTCGGCAGATGAGGCGCGGCAGCGGCTCAGAAGGTAAAAACTGAGAAAATCTCAAAGCCGCAATCCGCAATCCCCAAAACTGTTTCTTCCTTGTTCTCCCCTCCGCTTTGTGGTAATAGGTCCAGGAGCGGGAGAAACCAACCATGCGAGACAAAAGGGAAGCCGTCCAGGTCAAATGCCCTAAATGTAAACGAACGCAGATAGTCTACATCCCAGAAGAAGATATTCCCAAATGTCCAGATTGCAAGATCCAGATGAACATTGAAGAGCTTCTGGACGAGGGAAAGTCCTATTAAGCAAGAGGGCAAGAGGGGTAGCAGGAAAGATCCCACTGCCCCTTTTTCCGAACTATTAGACAAAGGAGGCTCATATGAAAAGATTCATGATGGTTGTGGCGATTTTTGCGGCATTTTTCCTATTTTTTTCTCAGGTACAGGTATTGGCGGCCGATATTAACCTGGCCAAGAAGTCCACCTTGGAGACCATTCTCAAGCGGGGTGAGCTACGGGTTGGCTTCGAGTCGGGCTACATGCCCTTCGAAATGACAGACAAGAAAGGTAACTTTGTCGGGTTCGACATTGACATGGCCAAAGAAATGGCCAAAGCCATGGGTGTCAAGTTTGTTCCGGTAAACACTGCCTGGGATGGGATAATTCCTGCTCTGACCACCAATAAGTTTGACATCATCATGAGCGGCATGACCATTACTCAGGAACGGAACCTGAAGATCAACTTCGCCGACCCCTACATCATAGTAGGGCAGACTATATTGCTGGCCAAGAAACACCTTGGCATGGTGAATTCATACAAAGATTTGAACAACAAGAAATACATCGTGACCTCCAAGCTCGGGACTACGGGTGAAATGGCGGTAAAACGGCTAATTCCCAAAGCAACCTACAAATCTTTCGAGACCGAGCCTGAAGCCGCTTTAGAGGTGGTCAATGGCAAAGCGGACGCTTTTGTCTACGACCTGCCTTACTGCGTGGTGTTTAATGCTCAGCAAGGCGCAGGCAAGCTGGTATTTCTTGACAAACCCTTCACCTTTGAGCCTCTGGCCTGGGCGATCAACAAGGGCGATCCGGATTTCATGAACTGGCTGAATAATTTCCTCAGACAGGTAAAAAACGACGGCCGCTACGAGCAGATCTACAACAAGTGGATCAAAGGTACAGACTGGATTGCGGATGTCCAGTAGTAGAGCAACAGGGAAATGATGTGGGTGAGATTCTTTCACCAGAAAACCCGTTTAAGCGAGAGGGCACGGTGGCTATCTCCTGACTGCCGTGCCCTACCTCTATGAGCTCGAGCCTAACGGAGGCTCAATCAAAGCCCTGAGTCGGGGCGCAACTAGCTTTCCGGGAAAACACATGAGCAAGAAATAGTTGCAATGAGCAATTTTTCCATAACTGATTATCTTCGGACCCGTGGCTGGCGCCATATTTCCATCATCCTGTTTGTAGTGATGATGGGAGGAGTGATTGGCGGAATTTACTTTGCCACTCAGAAGGTGGAGTATGTCTGGCGTTGGTATCGGGTACCCCAGTACTTCTATTATAAAGACACGATTGAGACTAGAGCGGAGATAGAAGGCGAGGTGGCCTCACTGACCCCTAAGGGTGACCAGGTGGAGGTCCTGGTCCGTGGCGAAGACGAGGAGGAACTGTATCAGGTTCCGGCGAAATCGGTAAGGGTAAGTGAGGGGGATTTTGTTTATCCTGGGGATGTGCTAGGGTCTTACCAGAAATGGAAGGTTGGCATTCTTCTCCAGGGACTCTGGCTCACTTTAAAGGTCAGTATCCTTGCTGTCTTCCTGGGAATTATAATAGGTCTATTTACGGGTCTGGCCAGAATTTCCAAGAATCCTGCTCTGAGATGGACAGCGATTACCTACATAGAACTCATACGGGGTTCACCTCTGCTTGTGCAGATTTTTATCTGGTATTTTGTCCTGGGGACCATGTTCAACACCCTGCTGGCTAAACAGGGGATGGGCCAACTCTCGCCCCTGTGGTATGGTGTGGCAGCCCTGGCAGTGTTCGCCGGGGCTTACGTGGCCGAGATCGTTCGAGCCGGCATCCAGTCCATTCATCGGGGGCAGATGGAAGCTGCCCGTTCTTTGGGGATGACCTACCCGCAGTCCATGGGCCACATAATATTGCCACAGGCATTCCGGCGTATTCTGCCACCATTGGCAGGCCAGTTCATCAGCCTCATCAAAGACTCATCCCTTCTGGGCATTATTGCCGTTCGTGAGCTTACCAAGGCAACCAGGGAAGTGGTCACCACCAGCTTGCAGCCCTTTGAGCTTTGGTTCATCTGCGCTCTGCTCTACCTGGTCCTGACCTTTGCCCTGTCCATGTTCGTCCAATACCTGGAAAGGAGGACTTCCATAGGTGGTTAAGGCGGAGAACGTTTATAAAACCTTCTATACCACTCACAAGGTTGAGGCCCTGGTGGATGTTTCATGCCAAATTGACAAGGGCGAGGTGGTGGTCATCATCGGCCCTTCGGGGTCGGGCAAAAGCACTCTGCTGCGCTGTCTGAATATGCTGGAGAAGGCTGATAAAGGCCACATCTACATAGACGGGGTTGATATTCTCGACCCTAAGACCAATATCAATAAGGTCAGGGAAGAAATGGGCATGGTCTTTCAGTCCTTCAACCTCTTTGCTCACAAGACGGTTATGGGGAACTTGACCCTGGCCCAGACAGTAGTGCGCAAACGCTCGAAAAAAGAGGCGGAAGAGAAAGCCATAGCACTCTTGAAGAAGGTGGGTATTCCTGAGAAGGCCGGCTCCTTTCCGGACAATCTCTCCGGGGGCCAGCAACAAAGGGTTGCCATCGCCAGGGCCTTGGCCATGGACCCCAAGGTGATGCTCTTTGACGAGCCCACCTCGGCTCTCGATCCTGAGATGATCGGAGAAGTACTTGATGTTATGAAAACGCTGGCCCAGGAAGGGATGACCATGGTGGTGGTAACCCATGAGATGGGTTTTGCTAGAGAGGTTGCGGATCGGGTGATTTTTATGGACGAGGGAAAAATTGTTGAGATGGGCACGCCAGAGCACTTCTTCCAAGCTCCCACCCATGACCGAACCAAGCTATTCTTAAGTCAAATTCTCTAGTTGGAGTAATGGAGTAGTGGAGTAATGGAGTGATGGGCACTCAATAACCACCAACTCCGAATCTGCTTCCAATACTCCAATACTCCAGCATTCCAATACTCCAATCCCAAGTAATCAGTTTATAAACACCTGTTGGAACTCATTCATTGATTCCATTACCTTGCCGGCGCCGCGGGTTACCGTGGTTAAGGGGTCTTGTTCAACGTGAATTGGAAGCTGGAGGATGTCTGTAAGCAAGGTGTCCAACCCTCTGAGAAGAGCACCGCCTCCCGCTAACCAGACACCGCTATGAGTAATGTCAGATGCCAGTTCGGGTGGTGTCTTTTCGAAAGTCCGCCTGATACTCTCGATGATGACGTTCACCGGTTCAGTCAGGGCCCTTCTAATTTCCTCATCGTTCATCTTGAAGGATCTGGGTATACCTGAGAGTATCTCCTTGCCTGCAACCTCGGTGGTTAAGGTCTGAGGGAGTGGACAGGCAGAGCCTATTTCCAGTTTGACTCTTTCCGCCTCGTTTTCTCCGATGGCGATTTGGTGATGGTTCTGAACGTAACGAATTATGGCTTCATTGGCCTCGTCGCCGGCTACCCTCACTGATTCTGAGTAAGCCACGGCAGAAAGTGAAATAACCGCCACCTCAGTTGTGCCGCCACCTATATCCACTATCATGTTGCCCACGGGCTTGTGGATGGGGAGACTGCTGCCAATGGCAGCCGCCATGGGTTCTTCTATAAGATTCACCTGCCGGGCACCTGCTTGCTCTGCCGAGTCAATGACCGCGCGTTTTTCCACCTGGGTAATGCCTGTAGGAACAGCCACTATTAGCCGTGGGCGAAAGAGACTAGCTCTTTTTCTGACCTTTTTTAGAAAATACTTGATCATTACACTGGTAACTTCAAAATCGGCGATTACTCCGTCTTTCATGGGGCGAATGGCAACGATTTTCTGTGGAGTACGACCAAGGTACTCTTTGGCCTCACGGCCCACTGCCACAACCTTACCCGTGTCCCTACTCAAGGCCACCACCGAAGGTTCATTGAGTACGATTCCTTCACCTTTGACGTAAATGAGGGTGTTGGCAGTACCAAGGTCCATTGCCATATCTTTAGCAAAGAGTCCAGCAATTCCGTCCAGCAGTCCCATAAGTAATCCTATTCTCCTATAAGCCAGTTTTAGTCTAAAATACTTTCTCCCCCATCAAGGGGGAGAAATAGGGTGTGATTCTCTCAAGTTCAGGTCTAACTTCGAATCTATCCAATCAAGCAGATCTCATCTTGGTGCTGCTAACTGAATCGGTGGAGATTTGATCCGCTAGAGCTTGAAAACCCGTGGTCCATAGTTCACCAGCAGAAGCCGCATCTCTGGGAAAGATGGCGAAACCGAAGGATGCCTCCAAGCGGGGATCATCACCCAAAGGTGCCAGGACCTCCTGATCTAAAGCGGCGGAAATCGCCAGGAGTTGGTCACGGATTTCTCCCTCCCTGCCATCTTCGAACAATACGGCGAAACGAGCTTGATCAAGGCACCCCATGAGTTGTCTTCGTTTGAGTCGCTGCAGTAAGGTTGAGGCAATGCGCTGACGGAGAATAGCCAGATCCGGTAAGGCCACTCGAGTACTTAATGCCTCAAAGTCGTTGATGGAAATAATGCCCAGGGCAAGACTGGTGCCTTTTTCCCGACAACGTTCAAGTCGTTTTCTAAGAACTCGATCAAATGCCTCAGTGTTGCAAACTTCGGTGATGGGATCTAAATTCCGAACCAAGGCTAATTCCCGTTTAAGGGTAAAGTTTTGCAAAACCAGGGAAGCCCGCCTAACCATAGTAGTAACTGCACCAATCTCTTCTTTGCCCCAATTGGCCTCCGAGCGACTGATAAAGGCCATAACGCCGCCGACTTCCTCAGCTTCCCAGGCCAGGGGCATACCAAGCAAACCACCTATTATGCCGACGCCGTCCTTTGGGCCAAAAAGAAAGGGCATGCGAGTACGGGAGCGAAATCTAGAGATCGTAAGGGACTTGCGGTTTTGATAGATCCATCCCATGATGCCTTGATCAACAGGATAAGCATTTCTGAGCAGTGTTGCTGGCAAGCTGCCGGAAGCGGCCACTGGCTGTAGAGATTCTCCGTCTTTGATGGGGACGGCAACCAGGCCGGCGTCGGCCTGCAAATATGGACAGGCGGAATCCAGCAAACGGCTTAAATAGGGGGCCGGGTCGTCTGTGTCGGCAGGCAGTGCATCTGCGCGACGCCATAAGGTTAGGAGCTGACGCTGGCGCAGGTGGTGCATGCTATCACGCTCTGCATCAATGGCGTTTGCCACAACGGTTGCAAAGCCTGACAGGAGTTTTTGGTCTTTATTTGTAAAAACATATTGTCGTTTGCTGTCCACGCAAATAACGCCTCTGGGATTAGCCAGAGGGATAGCCAGGAAAGATTTGATGTTTTCGTCACTTCTGTAATAAGGGAGGATTCTGGTGTCGCGGTCGAAGTGATCGACGGTAAGGGGCTGGTTATTTTTGGCTACCCATCCTACAAGGCCACCGTCCTCAAGGGAAAATTGCACTTGGGAGATAACATGTTTACTCAGGCTGTGAATGGCCCGGAGGGTAAGGAGCTTGCTGCGGTCGTCCCAGATGAAGACAGCAGCCGTATATGCCTCCAAACAGTTACTCAATAAAACTGTGATGTCGTCGAGTTGGCGATCAACTGACATATCGACCTGTTGGTGGGGCAAAGAAGGATATAAAAGAAGCACACTCGGCAGCCACACCATTTCGCAGCACTATCCGGCTTAAGCTGTCCGAGAATAGTAATTGTTACCAGATGTTATCTCACCAAATTTCGGGTCCATGAATAGCGTATTTAACAAGCTGTGTCAACCTCTAATAGCTGGCTTTGCTCGCCGCAGACCGCATAGCGCTCTGCGTACTAGGCAGTAAGCACTAAACGCTAGGCACTAAGCATGGAGCATGCGGCATGGGGCGGGGAACAGCTTCCAGCGGGCAACCGGCAGCCGGCAGAAAAAAGATATCCTGCATACGGAATCATTGCCGTACGCCGCGAGCTGACTACTGTCAGCTGCAAGCTGGCTCCTGAATTCTGACTCCTGCCTCTTTTAAAGTAGTGCTTTGTCCCTAGTGCATAGTGCCTAGTAAAAAGCACGGTGGCGGTTGTCAAGTCCTATCAAATAGGATTAGGATAAGGGGATGTTGACCACAGGAGGATTGGATGGCCAGAATTAAAATTTTACCAGAGGGGCTGACCAATAAGATTGCCGCCGGGGAGGTGGTGGAAAGACCTGCTTCAGTGGTAAAGGAACTGGTTGAGAATGCCATTGACGCAGAATCTCGCCAGATCGCCATAGAAATTGAAGGAAGTGGGTGCCGCACCATACGGGTGGCAGACGATGGTTTAGGCATGGAAGAGGATGACGTTATTCTGGCCCTCGAACGGCATGCAACCAGCAAGATTGAAAAAGACGAAGACTTGGCGGCAATAAGAACCCTGGGCTTTCGAGGCGAGGCCTTGCCGAGCCTTGCAGCGGTATCGAGGTTCGAACTCATCAGCAGAACAAGGGACTCCACCGCAGGCACTCAAATTTTTGTTTCTGGAGGAGTTGTTAAAAATGTCGGCCAGTGTGGTTGTGCCCCGGGTACACAAGTGTGGGTGCGGGACCTCTTCTTCAATCAACCAGCGCGACGCAAGTTTCTGAAAACGGAGCAGACCGAGTTTGGCCATGTAGTAGATACACTAACCAGGCTGGCCCTGAGCAGGCCCGAGATCCACTTTTCTCTCCGCCTGAGAAACCGCCAGGTGCACGACTGGCCTGGAGCTGTAAATCTGCAGCAGCGATTAGCACAGATCTTTTCAAAGGGATTTTCACAATCCTGGCTACCTATATCTCAGAAGCAAGGTTCTTTAACTGTTGGAGGATATCTCAGTCCACCAGAACTCCACAGGTCGAGCAGCCGTATGCTTTTTGTTTATGTGAATGGTAGAGCCGTTAGAGATCATCTGCTAAGAATGGCCATTTTAGAGGCTTACAGGACCCTGCTACCCAAAGGCCAATTTCCTTTGGGCGTGCTTCTCCTGGAGTTGCCTGCCCAGCAGGTGGATGTGAATGTGCATCCAACCAAGGCGGAAGTGCGCTTCCAAGATCCTCGCGGTATTGCCAAGACAGTGACAAGGGCAGCGCGGACTGCTCTGACCGCTATGGAAAGGCAGCGGTGGTCTCGGCCCCTTGCTGCGAAAAGTTGGCAGCGGCCTGTGGAGATGGACATTCAGAAAGAGCTGAGACAGGTACCTCTGGATAAAATGACAGTAGCTGAGCCTCGGCAAGGGACTTATGAAACCTTAGACCTAATCTCCTCTCAGGTTCCAGTAAGCAAGGATCTGGCGGAGGAAAGGGGAGAAGAAGCTAGAGGTGTATTTGGCGAGCTGACCGTTATTGGTCAGCTGCATAACAGCTATATTCTCTGTGAATCGGAAGACGGTTTGATTCTTATAGATCAGCATGCGGCTCACGAACGCGTGTTTTTCGAAATATTCCGCCAAGAGGCAATGGGAGGGGAGATCCCAAGTCAGATTCTACTAGTTCCAGAAACGATTGAGGTAACTGGGGAAGAAGTTGCCTGGTTGCAAAATTCCTTGCCCTTGTTTTCAAGATTGGGCTTTGGCCTGGAACCCTTCGGTACTAACGCCTTTGTAATAAGGGCAGTGCCGGCGGTGGCGCTACGACAAGAGGCGCAAAGGCTTCTTTTGGAGCTTGTGGCATCGGGCTGCCAGGGAGCGAGGTCCCTAGGAGCAGAAGCTCTCCTGGAGAATCTGCTTCAATCTATGGCCTGTCGGATAGCCATCAAGGCGGGACAGAAAATGGGGAAAGATGAAATGGGGGCTCTCTTGCAACAGTTGGACGGGTTGGATCTCTCTTCAACCTGCCCCCATGGCAGACCACTATGGTGGAAGATAACCCTTAATGAGCTGGAAAAGATGTTTGGTAGAGCGTGAGCAAGGCGCCACAGACCAGCGAGCAGCATGCAGCGGACAGCAGGCAGTGGGATGAAATGTGTTGTATTGATAAATCTGCCAGCTGCCAGTTGGTCGCTGCCTGTTCTTTAGGCCAATGACCATGGAGGCGACAAACAGAGAACGAATGCAGGCAGAGAAGCCGAAGGTGATCGCAGTAATGGGTCCTACTGCAGTGGGGAAGACTGGGCTCGTTCTGCAATTGGCCAAAGATTTAGGTGGTGAAATCGTAAATGCTGACTCTATGCAGATTTACCGCTTTATGGATATTGGTACGGCCAAGCCCACAGCAGCGGAAAGAGCGGCAGTGGTCCATCATCTCCTGGATATTGTCGATCCCGACCAGGACTTCGATGCCAGCCTCTACAGCCAGCTGGCAAGAAAGACAATAAAAAAGCTAGTGGAGGAGGGCAGGGTTGCTATTGCAGTAGGCGGAACCGGGCTATACTTTAAAGCCTTGTTTCATGGACTATTTCCCTCCGGTCATATTGACCAAGTCGTAAGGCAACGTCTCCGTCGAGAAGGGGAAAGAGACGATGGAGAGAAGCTTTATCAAAGACTCAAAAAGATAGATCCAAGCACGGCCGCAAGACTTCATGCCAATGACCTCTTTCGAATTATTAGGGCTTTGGAAGTATGGGAATGCACAGGAAAGCCCATGTCTGTGCTTCAAAAGGAGCATGGATTCCGGGAAAATCCCTTTATTACCTTGAAAATTGGCTTAGAACTTCCTCGGTCCCAACTCTATGAACAGATTAATAGCAGAGTTGAAAAAATGATGGAACTGGGGCTTCTCAGCGAGGTCAGGGAGCTTCTGGGCCAGGGCTATGGACCTCATCTCAAAAGCATGCAGGCACTGGGCTACCGCCACATGGTGCAGCATCTCATAAACGGAATGAAAATTGCTGAGGCAATAAGGACGATGAAACGAGATACGCGCCAATATGCTAAGAGGCAGATGACTTGGTTTGGGGGCGACCAGGAGATCAAGTGGTTCCATCCTCAGGAGGTGGAGGAAATTACCAGACTGGCCAGAGAGTTTATGGGCGGGCTCGAAGATAGTAATAGCTGAGACAAAAGA
>JAJDNT010000022.1 GCA_022340515.1 Deltaproteobacteria bacterium | reverse complement strand
ATGAACTGCTGGTCCCAGACCGTAAAATCTCCGGGTTATTTTTGACATTGACATCTTTTCTGTCTTCCTACTATTCTAGTTGTAAGCGGCTTTCGTTTTTCAGTTGGTCCGAGCTCAGAAAACCTTATTCAGAAATTTCCTCGCGCATATTGTTTCAACACCCCGAAAAATCAAATAAAAGTAAGAATTTTCTACACGCTCCTTTCTGGCTGAACCCCATCTGGCAACCGGCTCTTTAGAAGAGGTTTTCGCTCCGACCCAGGTAACTTGAAAGGAGAGCAGCCATGAGCGCCAGATTCGCCAACGAGAATGACATTGACAAAGTACTGCAAATAGAGGCTATGTCCTTCCTGCAGCCGTGGGATTATCACATCTTCAAATTGGCATTAGATGATATATTTCTAGTCTTTGACGAGCCAGACATCTCGGGCTACATAATTGTTGTTTGTTGTTCCAAGAATATCAGAGCTACTATCATGAAAATTGCGGTTCACCCTGAGCACAGGCAAAAAGGTATAGCCACAGCATTACTCAAACAAGCTCTGGAAATACTAAGAGAAAAAGAAATCTTGGATGTCTGCTTGAATGTTGAAATAATCCGAGAACCAGCAATAAAATTATACGAAAAATTTGGGTTTAAGATTATGCAGACAATTCACATGGATTATGAAGATGATCTTGCAGATGATGCTTTCTACATAATGAAGTTAATTCTTGACGAGAGTTAGATTCTAACCCGATTTTGGCAAGAATCCAGTCCTTATCTTGATTCCAGCGTTTCCCTTTTTCAACCCAGGGCTACAATTTTTTTCGAGGAATCACCCTTGTACCATCCTCCGTCATTATGACTTCCTTTCTCACGGGGTCTGCTAAGACATTTTTCAAATTTCGCTTTTCAAACAAATCAATGATCTCATCCAGTGTGTTACGATCTAAGTAATCATAGTCAAGACTGAAAAAATGTTCGATTTCATTACCACGGTCTTCAAGGCGAAATATGTGTTTTCTGAAGAGTTGGCACCTGAGGGGATCATCAACCCTCTCGATTAGACGGTCTGGAAAGATTGATTGAAGATAAGATTCAACGGCTTGAAGTTTATCTGCCCAATCACTATAGGTCATCCCTTTCTCCTTGTTTTCTCATCTATACCATTCTCTTCCCAGGACAGAAATGATACATTCTAGGTCATTATCTTGTACTTTAGCTGGACAAGTAAAGAACCTAGGTTGAGAAGGATTGAAGAAAATGTGGATAGCGAGACTCCCAAGCGGTGTCGAGGTTGATGTTTCCGGCGGCCTTAGAGTCTTGGAGATCGAAAACGGCTTTTATGTGGTGGGGCAGGAAATGTTGATTCCGGTGAATAGCCGGGAGGAAGGCTTAGAAGAAATTAGGAAATTAAAAGAGAATGAATGTTGAAGGCCACCACTTACTACCGGGCAAGTAGTAGAAGATAAGAGAAAAAGATAAGCTACTCTTCACCCTCTGTAGCTATGGTTAGCTTGATGAGACTGGCAGGATAAACCTGAATGGCAAGGCACTGGCCTAGCCTAATCGAAAGATGGGCAAAAGGCGAAATGCTCTTTCATCTCGCCGAAGTAGATTAACCACAGGGCCCCCAGCCATCCAGAGGGCCCTTACCTGACACTAGAATTTAATCTCAAAAGGCTCGATTTTCTTATTGCACCGGCTGCAGATGTATTCTGTTTCCCTCACATCATCAGCTGAATATGAATCCGTTATGCCCCTCTGCGCCGAGACCATTTCCTCCATCTTGAGGCAATCCCTGCAAACTACTTCATCTCCAACCTGTACCGCGGAAAAAACATCTGCCATTGTCTAATCCCCCTTCTCTTCGATCGTTTTAGATAGACGAAGGATAATAGCCATCTACTTAAAGTAATGTTGGCTTGCCTATCTCTGTGCGATAGTGAAGCTTAGCACAATGTCGGCTATTTGCAAAGCAAAAAATATCCTATACTCGTCCCTACTCGCCATTTAGACTCCCCAGTGTTATACTGCAAGGCAGTAACTGTGAGGAATACTTGCTGGCCAGTATTTCTCTGGACCGTGAACCACTGACAAAAATGAGGATTTGCCATGTCCATGTGGCTTTATGATGATGCAAGGGAGTTGGAGGAGTTCCAGAACTATCAGAAAGAAGTTCGGCGGTTGGAGAGAGAGTACCTTGAAATCCGGGTCCTCCTCCGTGATGCCGAGGAGGATTATAGAAAAGAGCCTGACAGCGAGTATCTCAAAGCAAAGGTTAAATATCTTAAAAAAAGGCAAAAAGATTTGGAGAGCCAAGCAGCCCGGCTTGCCGCTGACCATCCGCTGGAAATCTCACTTTTTGCGCCGCCCCACGGATAGGTGGGTTGGCCCACATTTTTCTCCTACCCTTCTCAGTTTTAGAAAGATCGTTTCCTATGGTTTATTTCTTAAAGGTAGGGGATACCCCTTCCCCCGAAGAATTTGAAAAAATTTTAAGGCCATTAATGGTCGACAGGAGCGGCAAGTGGAACAAACCACTTGCGGCAGAAAAGTTGCTGGAAATTCACAGAGAAGCCTTGGAGCCATTGTTTCATGAACCACCCCTCGGACCCACACCGGAGCACCTTAGACCTCACACCTCAGTCCACGGTTGTGTTGCTGAATATGAAGAAAAGCTCGAGGAACTTGAAGGCTGGAAGGTTCGCCAGTTGGAATTGTGGTTGCAAAATAAAGTGGGTAAGAAGGTTACTGCTGGAGAGAAGTCTTATCAACTTTCCAGAGAAAGGGTAGAAGCAAGTGCTCCTGATAGATATTGGTTAAAGCTGGTAGAAGAACGGCGAGGGCTAAACAAGGAGGAAAAAGTGGCACAAGCGAAATCAGGTGATAGAGTAATGGTTCACTATAACGGCAGCCTGGAGGATGGTACTACTTTTAGCTCTACTTATGAGGAAGATGAACCATTCGAATTCACCATTGGAGAGGGAAACATACTGCCTAGTTTCCAAAATGCAGTAATCGGTATGAAAGAAGGAGAGAAAAGGACTATCTCGGTTCCTCCAGAGGATGGTTACGGTGAGCACAAAAGAGAATTTGTCCTGAAAATGGAGAGGGCCCAGGCCCCGCCCGATCTTGAACTTGAAGTAGGTAAGAGGCTGCAAATTCGTTTAAACGATGGGACAACCAGGGTAGTAACTATATTGGCTATTGATGAGGACAGCGTGATACTAGATGCAAATGACCCACTCGCAGGAAAAACACTTCAATTTGAAATTGAACTTGTTCAAATAGTGCAAAGTGAAGAATGATAAATAAAATGTCGAGCCTTTGCCGTCCTGAGAAGCTGAGGCCACTATTGTTACAGTCAATGCACCTCAAGGTCTGTGTCGTGACTTAGACAATCCCAATTACCCTTGGGATCACATTCTTGGCAGTGGTAATGCTCACCGTATAAGAGTCTGTGTTTGTAGTTGACTGCTTCATCCAGAGGCACCCGGCTTCCACAGTGGGCGCAGTTAACATATTGAATAGTTTCATCTTTCATAACATGATCAGATTAGAATCGCCAGTGAGCTTATTCTTTGCTTTCCTTGGGTTTGTGCATGGGAAGGTCATATATAGTATCAAGGTAATATTCAAAGTTCTCAGGACCTGATTCTGCAACCTCACGCCTGAATTTTTTGCAGATCTCCAATCCTTTCTCCTTAGCACCCTCGGGAAAACCTTCCTCATCTGACAAATACCGCTTCTCAATCTGATCAAGCTTGTTCATGAACTCTTCATAAGTGATTTCCTCTATTGCCATAGATGCTCCTATTCCTTCCGGACCTCCTATTCAGAAGCTTTCACTCCCTTTTCAACTTCAGTTATGGCTTTTCTGGCTTCTCCGATTAAATCGTAAAAGGCGTCAGATTGATAGGTATCAAAACCACCACATCCCATGTCAGCGGCTTTGTCAAACACATGTTCTTTATCAATGTAGTCTACCAGATCCTTTGCAGCCTCAAAAAGTGTCAAAAACTCATCTTTCATTGGTATCGTCTCCTGTGGGCGCATTACTCATTCTACTTTTCCTCCTGCTGCCGCTTGTCAATTTCATCTTTGAATCTATCCATAAACTCGGCCCTGAAGGGTTCTATGTCCATGGCCTCATCATATTTACCCATAAAGTACAGGGCCATACCTTTGAACACCTGGGCTTCCCTGAGTTCCGGCTCTATGGTTAGGGCCTCATCAAAGTAGGTCAAACTCTCATTGAATTTTTGCAGCCCGAGCAAGGCATGCCCTTTGGCCGTCAGGGCGTGAGCATTTTTGCCATCCTTCGCCAGGATCTGGTCTAAAATCTCAATAGCTTCTTCACACCGACCCATGTCGTTCAGGGCCAAGGCTTTCAACTGCAAGCTTGACAGTTTTTCCGGTCTTAGGGCGAGCTCCTTGTCGCAGCAATAAACAACCTCTTCCAAAAGCCCTTTTTCAGCTAGCAAGGTGGCGCCTTCCATCCAGGTTGTCTTGGATTCAGGGTCGATTTCTGCCATCTTCATCATCACGCCCTCGTAGGTTTGTTCGACGGCGATTTTGCCGTCACCTGCTACAGGCACCCCGTGGCCGGGGAGTATATTTTCAATGTCTTTCTTGAGCAACTGCTTCACTCCGTAGAGATAATGATCAAGCCTCCCGCCGGCATTTTTGTCCACATCCGCCATGGCGTGGGGCAAAACAGTGTCGCCGGTAATGGCCGTCTTGGTTGGTTCGTGATAGAGGCAGATGCCGTCAATGGTATGGCCAGGCGTGTGTATCACTTCCCATTCAAAACCGCTGAGTTCCAGGGTTTCCCCTCCCTTTACCTGGGTAAGGGAAAATCCCTGCTTTTCGAGTATTTGCTTAAACTCCAGGGGACCTCCTTCATGGTTTATGATCTCGATCTCTTTACTTTCATAGATAGGGGGGTATCTCAACAGCTCAAATACGCCCATGCAGTGGTCCCGGTGGCCATGGGTGAGCACCACCTTTTTGATGTCCATTGGATTGAACCCTAATTTTTCCAGCTCAGCAAAAACAGTATAATCATTTCCCGGATCCACGATGGTCAGGTAATCACCGGCAAGTACATAGACATTACTGCTCTCGTGATAGCCAATGAGAAAAACGCTCTTTTCAAAGACTGGATGCGAAATCTTCATAATCTCTGCGATAGACAGCCATCCCGGATGATCCGGTTCGTATTCTGCCGGGATGACAACCCCTTCTTGAAGGGGATCTAACTCCTCTGGAAACTCAAACTTCTTATCTTCTTTCTTTTCCTTTGACATTTTGACTCTCTTTGCCTTGGGTTATTTAATAGAACGGAAGTATGGATAATATCTTAATGTGCGACCATTCTCAAGCCCATAAAAAAGCCCCAGGATTTTTCCATATTTTTCTTTCGAATCTTCCATCCGTTGTATTCAATATCCGGTATGACAGGGTAAGCTACTCGGTAAACCAGCATAGTCGCTACCATTCATAATTCAACTTTGAGCCGATTGGCCTTTCCTCGCAACTGGATGCTGTTTGACAATCTTTCCTGATGTTTCTTCTGAGTGACTGGCGGAAGGCCTGTGCTCACTTCCATTTCGAAATCACCTACAACTTTATAATGGACTGAATGCCCAGCCACGAGGCCAACATTTTTGGGGAAACTCCTGCATAAAAAATCCCCCGCTCCTTTTTTAGAGGTCAGGGGAAGTAGACAAAAAAATAGTGGGGCAGGCACCGCCTGCCCCACCATGGCCTGCTATACTCACCCTTTCCCCCTCTCGGACGGGCGGGGAGAGGGTATTGATATTATAGGTTTGTGGCGGCTAGTCGATGTAGTCCAGGACGAAGTCCAGCTTCATCTTCTCATCCGGCCACCAGTTCTTGCTCTTTCTTTCTTCCCCGGGTGCGACTTCTTTGCCATCGATCTTCTCAATGAGCATCTCGACGAAATGAAACTCTGTGAGCTTGTACTTTTTAATTACATCCGATGGCAGCAAAACGACACGGCCGGTTTCCTTGGAGGTCTCCCACTCGAAGGCCTCATTGGGAGATGCTTCTTCCTGACCGGTTTTGCCGGAGTAAATTTTGAGCAGCTTACCGTTAACCTTCATTCCCGGCTTCATCTTGAAATCCTCAAACAGCTTGTCGGGTATGTGCCACCAACAGGCTCTCATGTTGGCAGCTGCGTAAGCTTTTACAAGCATGGGATCAAAGCCGCAGACCACCACTCGACATTTTTCAGGCATATTAAACCTCCTTATTTATTTCCATCGGTCTTCACTTCTTCCAACTGGTCGCGAAGATCCTCAACCTGTCTGTAGCAATAGGCCATGAACTCTTTGGCCTCAACATCGTTGAGGTGTTCCGCCTCGCGCAAACTTGTGACATAAGGGTAAATTTGCTCCTGGATCTCTTCGGTGAATTCCAGAAGCACATGCTGGTTGTCCCCGTCAGGGGATGCCCAGCTGAGATAGCCTCTTTTCCAGTTGTTAACCATCTGCTTGAGGACGTCGAGTTCTTGGCGAACGTTTTCTTTCATGCTAGCCTTTCTTTTTGGCTTCAAAGGCATAGCACTTCTTGACCACGTTAAAATCCGCTACACACCAGTAATGAGGCCAGTGGACTTTCATGCACCAACCGATGATGTCTGCGGGCGGAAACTTGGAGCCCTTGAGAACCGGCTTCAAGCCTCGGCAGTTCCAGCATATATGGTCACTTTGTTTTTCCGGTACCAATACGGTATCCAGAAATTCTTCTGGTGTTAACTCTGCCATGTGACACTCCTTTCTCTAGTTACCACTCCCGGACTTCGCCTTTCGCCATTTTCTCCTGGTACTCTTCCCAGATCTCAGGCGAAAGTTTCTGAATATCCCAGTTGAAGCCAAAGCTTCCGGCCAAACCGGCAGAAGGTGGCTGCGGACGCCAGCCGCGCACCGGTCGACCCCGGATGCTGAACTTGACCATGTCGGCCACGCCCAACAGCACTGATCTGGGCTTGCACTCGTATGGTCTGGTCCTCCCCTCGACACCGGGTCTGTAGTTAGCATAGCCCTCAAATGGCTTGTCTGCATACAGGGGACTGGTGTCGGGTTCCTCGCCGGGTCTTTCCTCCGGACCCTTGTACATGAAGCCCTGGATCATGTGGATGTAGTACACCGTACCGCACTCGGCACAGTTGATCGTGCCTTCCCAGTTCCAGAAACAGTAGGGGTCCAGGTAGTTGATAGTGTCACACTCTTTTCCATCAACTTCTTTTTTGCACCAGATTATATCACACACAGTGGTCCCTCCTTTTAGATCCAGGCCTTGTTATACCACTCTTTGATTTGAGTGAGCGGAACGCCGAGCAGGTCACGGTAGATCTTCTTGTTGTCAGCACCAACCGGGCGCCAATGCCAGTTGATCCTTCTCGGGGTTTTTTCCATCAAGCCGCAGCTGTAGCCGGCATGGAGCAGCATATCTCCGAAGAGGGGATCGTCCAGCCACCTTACCGTGCCTCTCTCCCTGAAATGCGGGCTCTCATAGACTTCACGGTCATTCCGAACAGGTTCGGCCAGGAGGCCTGCGTCGTTCAGGATCTTGCAGACTTCGGACCTGGACTTGTCCGCGGCCCAGTTTTCCAGGGCGCCATAGATCTCCACCTGGGCCTCGCCTTCCACCCTGTCCTTGTGAGCCTTGTACTTGTCGAAGAGATCCTTCATGCCGGTTATGGCGCAGAGCTCCTTGAAGTCTTCATCCTGGAAGGCGCTGACCATAACATAGCGCGCACAGAATTTGTCCTGCGGATTGTCGGCATCCGGAAAATCTGACTTACCGCAGAGGATGATGCCGTGAGCTGCCAGCTGGGTGTCCCAATTGCCCCAGCGCTGGCGGACGATACCGAACTTGCCGTACATGGGTAAGGTATGTCCGAGCATCCGGGTCGGTACCTGTACCTGGGAAAACTCTATCATGGTTCCCAGCCCGGTCTTTCTCCGATGGTGAATGGCCGCCAGGATCGAGCAGGTGATCAGGTTGCCCGATTGCCAGTCAATGACCCAATTGGTCTGTTTGGTGGCATGGCCGCCCATGAACTCGTGCATCCCGGTTATAGAGGCGAGTCCGGCGTGGGCCTGGCCCAGGATGTCGTAGGAACCGCCGAAGATCTTTGGACCGTAGCCGAAACCGCCGCCCCAGACATAGATGAACCGGGGGTTGATTTCACTCAGGTACCTGTAGCTCATCTTCCACTTGTCCAGGGTCCCCGGCCGGTAAAGCTCAGTGAGGCCGTCGGATTTCTTCACCAGGCCGTAAAAGACGTCCACCATCTCGGGGATGTGGTAATCCATGGTGAGAAAATACTTGTTGGGGTTGGCGTTGGTGAAACCCAGGCCGGTGCCGGTCATGGGCCGGGTGTCATGGAGCGGATACAGGTAGCACTCGTTAAACGGGGATGTGTGGCGCATGGCGTCACCCATCCTCGGCATCTCAATCTTGATGACCTCGGCCCCCAGTTCGGCCAGGTTGGCCACAGAGTGGGGCGTGAAGATATACATGGTACAGCTCAACCACCTAATCCCTTTAAGTGCTATGGGCTTGGTGTGTTCATTGCCCACGTCGAAGAGCTTCTTGCAATACTCCTCGTAGGGCATCTTCATCTCATCCATTTCACCCTTGCTCTTGGGGCCTGGCAGGTCTTCTATACGTGTTACTCTTGGATCTTTTGCCATTAGATTACCCCCTTTGCTTTTAGTTCATTAACCTCGGTCTGGCCCATTCCAGTCCACTTCAGGAAGATCTCGTAGTTGTCAAACCCTACATCTCTGCCCATCCACTTGCAGCGGAACGGCGCTCGGACCTGATAGGACGCCGGGCTCGAAGCAATCAGCAGCGGGCCGTAGTCGGTCTCATGGACGTACTGCCATGGACGGTACTTGAAGTGGGGGAACTCAGCGACCTCGTCGATATACAGAACCGGTCCGGCCGCAAGCTGGTACTGGAGCAGCTTGGTTTCAGCTTCGACTCTGTTGGTGTCCCTGAGCCAGCGGGTGGTCAGGGTGTAGGTCTTAATCAGGGCGTGCAGGGCGTTTCTGGCCCCCATTTCCTTGAGGAAGGGATCTTCATGGATCAACCGGCCGAATTGGTCGTAATCGCGCTCAAGACAAAAACCGATATTGTACCAGAGCTTGTCGGTCTGGCCGCCGATCATCATGTAGCCGTCCTTGCAGGGGTTCCAGGCATACTGGTTCAGGTTGGGGTCCCAACCGCCGGATCTCCCTTTGATACTGGCATTGAAACCGTACCAGGTGATATCGAAGTCGATGATATCCATCAGCGCTTCGGCACCGGTAACCTCGATCATCTGACCGGTGTTCCCTAACTCATCCCGCCAGTAAAGGGCCGCCTGAGCATTGAGGAATGCCTGCGCCCCGGCAACATAGTCGGCAAGCCAGATACCCGAGCGGGTCGGATCGCCACCCTTGCCCCTGGGAAGCAGGTCCTGGGCCAAACCGGTGTTGTGGACCCAAGAGTTGGCACAACTGGCAAAGGGCTCTAACTCCCACTGGCCGAACTTTGACTGTTTGTCCTTCCAGGGGCCCCACTGGCCGAGCATACCAACCCAGACGTAAATCATCTTGGGGTTGGCGTCTTTGAGCTGCCGGTAGCCGATACCCAGACTATCCATGTAGCCGGGAGGCATGCCGTCGATCAGAACGTCGACGTTCTTGGCCATTTTTTTGAAAATCTGCCGGCCCTCCTCGGTCTCCACATCCAGGGTGACGCAGTGGGTGTTCACCGTCTCAGCGACGAACTCCATGCCGCACTTTTCACCGGTTTCCTGATTTTCCAGAAGGTATTCTTCCCGGCCGAAGGGTGTTAGTTTCCGCAAGGGATCGCCGGAGGGCGGTTCAATGCTAACGCACTCGGCTCCGGCTTCGCCGAAGAGAGAGGTGGCAAATTTGTGGCCCAGTCGCCAGAGGCCTATATCCAGAACCCTGTATCCTGCCAGGGCTTCATCTTTGCCGTATCTCTTTTCGAATTTGAGGTTTTCCTCGGCCCACTCACAGAATTCCAGCGCCTTCCTTTTTTCATACACTGGTTTTACTTGTTCGTATGAAGGTGGAGGTGTGACCGGGTAGGGCCTTACATCCAGGTCCATTAGACCTATGGTGTCGGCCCTGCTGTTTATTTCAACATCTTTTTTTTCTGGCATGTTTTAACCTCCGATTAACAGTATTTTCGCCAAACTTGCTGGATACTCCTTTTTCACTTTAGAGGTTTGGCTCATATTCCCTAGTCTCTGTAACTTACCACCTCCTTTCTCACTGCGATCTGGTTAGAGCTCTTAATTAGAACCCTCAGCCCCAAATAGGCAGGAAAGTCGCGAGGCTCAATGGTTGGTTTGTGCTTGAAGGATGTTTGCTCTAACAGCCAGTGAATCGTTTTTACCACCGTTATGGTGGTAATAGATGGACTGGTTCCTTTATCACCCCCTTTTATTGAGTAGTGAAAGGCGAAAACTCTACGATCAAAACATAGAGTGCATATAGGTCCCTCTAGTGACCTGGCCCATTAGCCTGGGGCTGAGGTCATGAGGGGCAGTATCCTCCACCTCATGAGGCAGAGAAGGTCATGTGGATTCGGATGTTTTGGTGGAAATATGTGCTGGCCTGCTTGCCAGGTATAGAGACTGTTGGCTCTCAGAGTATTGATTCTCTAAGGCAACAGATTTCTCTCAGGGTATGTCCTGAATCCGGTTGTGCCGCTGGTTCCGCTAGAACTAGAAAACAGGTTCAACGATAAATATGGAATGCGAGTTATCGACTCGAATTAGACCCTTGTGTTGTTCTGGTGTAACCGGTTCGCTTCCGTCAAGGAGTGAAAATCTTTTGATTGTAGAAAACGCGTAGAAAATAGTATTAAACAACTGAATTTGTTTCAATAATAACCTGACGCCATGGTTTGTCAAGCAAAAAATAGTTCGTGATTTTTTTCTTTTATTCCCTTATAAGAAGGGTATCAGTTGAGATCTACATTTACTGCAATTGAGCCCTCATCGAGAGTATGGAGCCTTTTAAAAACAAGGGTAAATATCTTAAGAGGATCACAGAGGAAAACTTCAGTCGAAGCCACGATAAACCTTGAGGAGGCAAGGGATGCTCAGCCATAAAACCAAGGTATATGTTCGTTTCGGTGATACAGACCCTTACGGGGTGGTTTACTTTGTCAGCTATTTCCGTTACTGCCACCGGGGTATTGAAGAGTTCCTTCGTCACCTTGGACTGGCTCCCGAAACTATCTTTCGCAACCGGGAAGCAAAATTTGGTCTGCCCATTGTTGCCGCCGACTGCCGCTTTCTCAAACCTGCCCGTTACGGTGAGATGCTTGAAATGGAGACTTCAATCAAGGAACTCAAGGAAAAGGCCATCGTCTTCCAATTTAACTTTTATCGCCCCCCTGACGTCGATCTTCTGGCTGAGGGGACTGCCACCTGCGTAGCCATAGATCATACCTGGAAAGCGAGAGCGCTGCCGGAGGTTTTGGCGGAGAAGATCAGGAATGCACAGAGAGCGTAGCGCATAGCGGTTTAATCAGCAGACAGCAGGCAGCATTTTGGGATTGGACAATTTTATCAGCTGTCAGCTGCTGGCTGCAGGCCGCCAGCTGATAAATGCTCCATGCCCTATGTCTTTAATGAAATAGCTATCGCGAAAGTTAAGGAGCAACCATGGCGAGGTTTCAGGTCAATAAGACGATTCAGGAGATTAATGAGAAGATAAAGAAGGGTCAGGCAGTGGTGGTTACTGCCGAGGAAATGATTGACTTAGTGAGAGGGAAGGGTGAGGTAAAGGCTGCGAAACAGGTGGACGTTGTAACCACCGGCACTTTCGCACCCATGTGCTCCTCCGGCGCTTTTATCAATTTTGGCCCGGTAAGTCCGCCCATAAAAGCCTCCAAGGTCTGGCTCAACGATGTCCTCGCTTATGCCGGTATCGCTGCGGTGGATATTTATATAGGTGCCACTGAGCCCACCGAAGACGACCCTTTAAACAAGATTCACCCAGGTGCTTTCGAATATGGCGGTGGCCACGTAATAAGCGATTTGGTGGCGGGAAAGTCGGTCAAATTGCGAGCAGAGGCCTACGGCACCGATTGTTATCCACGGCGTCAGTATGAAAAGAAAGTGAGCCTCAAGAAACTCAACTACGCCCTGCTGTGCAATCCCAGGAATGGTTACCAGAACTACAATTGCGGCATAAATCTCTCAAAAAAGACTATCTTTACCTATATGGGGGTTCTCAAACCAAATGGTGCCAACGCCAATTATTCCACTTCCGGCCAGTTGAGTCCCCTTTTCAACGATCCTCTTTATCGCACCGTCGGGCTGGGAACGCGTATTTTTCTTGGTGGCGCTCAAGGATACGTTGCCTGGCCCGGCACGCAGCACCTACCTCAGGTGGAGCGAGCCCCAAATAATACTCCCCTCAGGCCCGCCGGCACTCTCATGGTGATTGGAGATCTCAAACAGATGCAGCCGCGGTGGTTGCGCGGAGTGAGCATACTTGGCTATGGTTGTTCCCTGGCGGTTGGATTAGGGATTCCCATTCCCATACTCGATGAGGAAATGGCCCGTTATGCCGCTGTTGCCGATGAAGAGCTCTTTGCCCCCATTGTAGACTATAGCGAAGATTACCCAAAAGGAACGGGCAAAACCATAGGCCAGGTGAGTTATGCCGAACTTAAAAGCGGCTCCTTCCGCTTTAACGGCAAAGAGGTTCAAGCCGTACCACTTTCCAGCCTGCCACGAGCCAGGGAGATTGCCGATATTTTAAAAGGTTGGATCAGCCAAGGAAAGTTTCTCCTGGGAGAACCGCAGCATCTCTTGCCTACTGTCTTAAGACAGAGTTAATGGTCCGTCGTCAGTTGTCCGTTGTCCGTCGTTAGAGTAGAATTCTACGTACGAGAGTCAGTCAGCTAAAACCCTGAGCAGGGTGTCAGGGCTGTCTAAGGTTTGTTGAATTTAAAAGCCAATGAAGATTTACAACGGACTACGGACCACGGACTACTGACCCCAGAGCTTGACTAAGGTTGTAAATGGACAAACGTCTTGAGAACCTCCAAGAGATATTGCGGGAACTGGGCTCGGTGCTGGTAGCCTTCTCTGGTGGCGTTGACAGTAGTTTTCTGCTTCATCTGGCCCATGAGGTTTTGGGAGATCGGGCTAAGGCCATAACCTTTGTCTCACCGTTCCTGTCGCGCCAGGAACAGGAGCGTGCTGCCCGCTTCTGTAAGGAAAGGGGCATAAAACACATTATTTTCGAGATCGATCCCCTTGCTATCGAGGAAATTCGGGCAAATCAACCTGATCGCTGTTACCATTGCAAAAAACAGGTTTTCTCTCTAGGACTCACCGAAGCCCAGAAAATGTCCATTCCCTACCTTGTTGAAGGCACTCAGCTGTCTGATGCAAGTGACCATCGGCCTGGACATCGCGCCCTGGTCGAACTGGGCATAAGGAGCCCTCTGTCCGAGGCAGGTCTCAACAAAGAGCAGGTCCGTATCCTCAGCAAAGAATTGGGGCTCTCTTCCTGGAATCTCCCGCCCATGGCCTGCCTGGCCTCGAGAATTCCTTACGGAACACCTCTCGATCTAAAATTTTTAGCAAGGGTGGAATCTGCTGAAAAATTTCTTTTTGACGAGGGCTTTAATCTGGTTAGAGTGAGAGACCACCAGGGCATGGCGCGCATTGAACTGTCACCCGAAGAGATCGGCAGGCTCAACGACAAGGGTTTACGTGACCGTCTGGTGGCCCGTTTCAGGTCTTTGGGTTATGTGGCTGTAACCTTGGACTTGGAAGGATATCGAACTGGTAGACTAGGCGAGCTCTGGCAGCAAGAAACAGGCAAAAAGTTAGATAAATAATGCTAAGCCGTTACTCTTTTCAAACTTTAGCCTAGCGTCAGTGGTCCTTAGTCCGTGGTCCGTTGTTAAGATTATTTTCTGCAACGGACAACTGACAACGGACCTTAGATTAGTAGCTCTCGAAACTCTTCCTTAGCTCTTACTGCAATTGTAATCTTGCGGTCTTCCTTCCCCGACACCTCCACGGTGGCTTCTTTGCCGGTCTCCACATCGCTGTAGGCTGCCACAATATGGGAGGCCAATTCCACTTCTTGCTCCCCAGCCTTGGCAGCCATGAGACCTGTTGGACCCGGCACTCCTTTTACCCTCAAAAGCAGATCTTCCTCGCGGGCTAACTCCTGCAACTTAAGGTTGTCTCGATGAACTCGCCCAACCACCAGACGTTTACCTCCAGGAAGCCTCAAATGACGTCCCCATTTTAGTAGCTCCACCTCGTGGAGCCCCACATTCTCCTGGGTGGCTAAAAGATCTCTCAATCTGTCAGCAAAGCCTGCCTTGGTAAGGATGCATCCCCCACCGGGGCTGGGATATTCTTGAATGGAGTAATGGGAGGCAAGAGCCATCTGCCTTTTGCGAGACCGTCCGTGGATGTCCAGAAGTCGACGGCGATCCACCTTACCTTCTCTCTCAGGTATCGTCTCGGGAAGCAACCTGGCGCTTAATGGCCGGAGAATGTACCCCCCGTATCCAGAGAGCTTTTCCACCGCCCGAAGAGCATCTTTCCTCTGGGACATGGGTCTCTGCCCTAAAACCTCGCCCGTGCTGAGTAAATCGAAGCCTTCTTTATCCATGATTCTG
This sequence comes from Deltaproteobacteria bacterium, assembly GCA_022340515.1. GTDB lineage: Bacteria > Desulfobacterota > Syntrophobacteria > BM002 > BM002 > BM002. The sequence goes on along the minus strand of JAJDNT010000022.1, from coordinate 14,516 downwards.
CCGGCCGTTCTGAGCATGAGGGAGTGGCAATCGATGCAGGGATTCATCTGGCTACCATAGCCATACTGAGGATTTTTGAGCATCTCCAAGTGGATTGCTCCTATATCCACTACCCGCAAGGATATTCCCAGCTGGTCAGCTGCCTTTTGTGCCCCTTCAGGCCCAAAAAAAGGGGTCTGAAAGGTAATCCCGGCTACCTCGATGGACTGATCAAGAAGCACCTTTACAGCCAGCATGCTGTCAAGACCACCGGACATAAGGCCCAAGGCTCTTACTTTCATGGCTTAACTTCAACCCCGTCGATTGGCAATGTCCACCCTGACCTGCCCCCGTTGAGGTTGCAGCAGCCAGCGCACAGCAGAAGCCGCACAAACTGCAAACTCCTGCCGGCTACTAGCTGTCTGCTGCACTCTGGCCAAAATCGCAGTGTTCCAGTAAAAGACACTCCCCACATTTGGGCTTTCTGGCATTGCATATCTTCCTGCCGTGCTGAATTAATTGGTGAGAAAAGACCGTCCACTTATCTTTTGGTATAATTTCCATCAAATCAAATTCAATCTTCACCGGATCTTGCTCACGGGTCAGTCCCATTCTTTGAGTTATTCGCCCCACGTGGGTATCAACCACAATCCCCGGGATTTTAAAAGCCGAACCCAGTATCACATTGGCAGTTTTCCTACCAATGCCTGGAAGTTTCACTAGCTTATCGAGGCTGCCCGGCACCTCCCCCTGATGTGCTTCAACCAGTGCGGCGCCGCAATTTTTCAGGCTTTTGGCTTTATTCCTGAAAAAGCCAGTGGACCGTATGTCCTCTTCCAGTTCTTCCGTGGGCACATCGGCGTAATCCGCTGCAGTCCGGTACTTATTGAACAAATTCTTGGTAACCTGGTTTACCCGCTCATCCGTGCACTGAGCTGAAAGCACAGTAGCGACTAGAAGTTCCAAAGGAGTGTTGAAATCCAAGCTGCATTTTGCTTTGGGGTACAACTTGTCTAGGATTCGCAGTATTTCCGGGATGTTTTTCATTACATCTCTCCTCACCTAAGTTTATGGCGCAACGACGTGTTAATTCAGGAATTTGGGTATTGAGGAATTTTGGAACTGAAGACAGGTTCTTATTTAATTCCCTAATTCCTTAATCCCTAAATCCCCAATCTGCCCCATGCCTTCTATAACATAAAAAGTTTTACATACATACCCAACCACATATTTGATCACCCCATTCCACTTGACCCAACCTGCCAGTTCGGTTAGCATCTCAACCTCGAAGCTTATCCCATTGGAGTTTCTACGATATGAAAAAGTTATCTGTCTCCCTGAAAGGCCAAATTTTGGCAGTCTCTACAAGTAGACGCAAAGGAGAGAAGAAAAGCAATCTTTCTGAGTGCGAGTTATTAAAAGACAAGGGTTTGGAGGGCGATGCTCACGCCGGCGACTGGCATCGGCAGGTAAGCCTCTTGGCCATGGAGAGTATTGCCAAGATTCGCGACAAGGGTTTAGATGTAGCCCCCGGAGATTTTGCCGAAAATATCACCACTACTGGCATCGGGATTTGGCAACTGAAGTTAGGCACCAGGTTAGCAGTGGGAAGTGAAGCAGAGCTTGAAATCACCCAGATAGGCAAAGAGTGCCATGACAGGTGCGCCATCTACCATCAGGTAGGGGACTGTGTTATGCCTAGAGAGGGAATCTTTGCACGAGTCATCCGTGGCGGCAAAGTAAAACCTGGAGATACTATCCGCGTGCTCCCGTCAGGGCAAGACCGACAGGGGTGAGCAGGATAAGCCTATAGTCCGAGGAACACAAAGGTCGCAGAGTAAGAAAAATAAATGATGCCACATTTCTCATTTATATGTTATAGATAGCTCGCTGTGTTTTCTGTAGTTGCTTTTCGTAGATCGAGTGAAATCAGTCTTGCACCTTGGCCAAGCTAGCGCCAGCGAACAATTTTAACGGAGATTCCCCCATGCACCTCAATATTGTTTGCCCCTTTTGTGAGAGAAAGCACCCCGTTCCCCTTGACTTCGACGATGTTTACAGTTGCGATTGTGGAGCCTGCTATAGGATCTGCAGCAGTGATCTCCTCGATGACGATATGGTTTCAATGGCCAAGTCCGTCTTGCCTAGCGATATTTTTTTCCTTTCTGCAGAGGAGGAAATGGGATTTTGCCAGGTAGTGGTCAACCGCGAGTTTGACCGGATCATTTCCTTGAAACAATCAGTGGGTGAGACCTCGGAAATGCGTTTCTGCAAATACAATCCCTCTGCGGAGCTAGCCCTTGTTTGGATGAGAAGACCCTAGTCCGCTCAGGGAGCCTACAAGTTTTTGAAGCCAGAACAGCTTTGTCAACCCATTACCATGCTATCCCGCTCATGGAATGATGGAATTTCGGAATAATGATGTAATGTTCCCTCATTCCGAAGCTACGCAACGCGGAGCTCAATCGTGGCTCCATTCCGGCTCGCTCTCATATCAATGCCATGGCCTCTGGCCAACCGACCTTCCATACAACTAGGCACCCTGAAAAGTTTCCTAAAAAGCAAAGCGCCAGAGGTAAAGACTGACTGCTATCACCCTTACCTCGAGGTGGGCAATTTATTGGGGCTAAAAGGCTACACCGATATTGCCGAGCGCACCTGGGTAGCTGAGTCTGTTTACGCTTACCTACTGAACCCCAAGAGAAGGCCTGAAATAACTGCTTTATTCGCTAAGGAATACAGTACAAAAGCCAAAGGAAATCCTCCAGATCTCGAAAATATCTCAAGACAAATTCGCCGTTTGCACCAAAGGGAACATCTCGATCTGCCTTGGTCTTCTTATGATCTCATCGGCTTTTCTCTCTGCCTTTCCCAGTTGACCTCATCTCTCTACATGATTAGGCAGATCCGCAAGGATCATCCACGTTGCCCTATAGTGGTTGGGGGATCGAGCTGTGCCGGCGAACTGGGTTACTCTCTCCTTGCCAACTTACCCGAGATTGATTTCGTAGTAAGCGGAGAGGGCGAACTGCCACTTCTGAGTTTGATTAACCGAATCAAGAAGGGCGATTTTAAAAGTGATTACTCTGCTGGCATCCTTTGGCGGGATCAAGGGGGCAACATCGCCGGGGGTGGGCTGGAACAACTGTCGAATCTGAAAGAACTCCCCGTGCCAGACTACAATGACTATTTTAGCCTGTTAGGGTGCCAATCCCGTCTGGCCAATCTCATACCCACTCTGCCGGTGGAAACCTCTCGCGGCTGCTGGTGGCACAGAGTCAGGTCCGGCTCGGTTGATCGTGCCTGCAAATTCTGCAATCTTAATTTGCAGTGGCGGGGCTACAGGAGCAAAAACCAGACACAAGTAGCGCGAGAAATGGAGGAGCTTGCCAGCAAACACTCTAGTGTTAAATTCTCCTTTGTTGACAACATCCTGGACAGCCGTAAGCTCAAGGGAATCTTCAAATCAATCAGCAACCTAGATCGTGGCTTCGAAATCTTCGCTGAATTAAGAGCATCTGTTTCCCGCGGCGATCTCATCCAGATGCGGAAAGCCGGGGTCAATCAGGTCCAGATTGGAGTTGAGGCTTTGAGCACCAGACTCCTTGGCAAAATAAACAAAGGGACCACGGCCATCCAAAACATTGAGGCAATGAAACACTGCGAGGAACTGGGCATTCAGCATGCATCAAACCTCATCCTGGGCTTCCCAACAAGCGACAGTAAGGATGTTGAAGAAACCCTCTACAATCTCAAGTTTGTCCTACCATATCAACCCCTTCGTAAAGTCCGTTTCTGGTTGGGACAAAATAGCCCGGTGGACTTACACCCGGAACAATTTGGCATCCTGAATGTGGCCAATCACCCACATTATAAAAAATTGCTCCCGGACTCACTCGCAGAGTCCCTCTGCCTAATGATAAAAACATACAGAGGTGATCGTACCAAACAAAAAAAACTCTGGCGACCGGTAGCCAGGGAGCTTGCCAACTGGCAAGAACACTACCTTTCGCTTCGAAAAGACCATTGCCCTGCCCCCTTGCTCGGCTACCGTGATGGAGGAGATTTTCTTTTGATCCGACGGCGAACCAGAGATTACCAGATGGAGACCTTTCGACTGAAAGGATTCTCACGGGATATTTATCGCTTTTGCGAAACACGCAGAACTTTGGAACAAATACGGCATGAATTACCTAGGGTGTCTTCAGATAAGCTGGAAAAGTTCATTTCACACATGGTTAAGAAACGCCTCATGTTTCGAGAGGGTGATCAGGCTTTGAGTCTGGCAGTCAATGAGGAACCGCATAAGATCTTGTGTGGCGCGGAGTGAAACCAACGAACCGATCCGGCGACACGGTGAAACGGCGAGACGGAGAATAAAGGACAGAGGACAGACGACAGATGGTTCGAAATACTGAATATCGAACAGCAGAACAAGGAACCGCAGAATGATGAAGTGATCACTTCGATATTCGAAATTCCTTGTTCGACATTCTGCAGTTTAAAGACGCGGTCGCTCAGATGAGGTCTATTACTATGGCTTTTCTCCTGAATTCTGGATTCTGACTTCTGGCTACTTATTCTATTCCCTATGCTCCATGCCCTATGCCCTATGCTCCTTACCGCTGAATTTCCCTTGACACTGTAACGGCGGGTCTGCTATGTAGCAAAATTGGCTTTGGTTCCTATTTACAAGAGGTTAGCAGATGCGCCTGAATCGTTCATGGCCTTGGTGGTGGTGGAGTTATTAGTATAGGTCCGTCCACAGGCCGACATGAACTGATTCCGGTCACAATATTATCGCCGTGGGCGGCTTTGAAGCTCACGGCTTTTTTGTTTTTAGGCAGTATGTCAACTTTAGGCACTTTAGTCATTTCAGACATTTTAGGCATTTCACACCCATGATCTGGTCTCAGCTACCACAATTCTTTGTATCAGGACTCACTAGCGGCAGTATTTATGCTCTCATTGCCCTGGGTTTTGGGATTATTCACAACGCCACAGGCATTGTTAACTTCGCCCAGGGAGAGTTTGTCATGCTTGGCGCCATGACCATGATCAGCCTCACCCAGGTCGTTGGCTTACCGCTGCTCGTAGCCTTTCCTCTGGCGGTACTTGCTGTAATGGCAGTGGGCTGGTTAATGGAGATTGGACCTATCCGTAGGGCTCGCTCTAATAACATACTGATTTTGGTAATGATCACCGTGGGCGCTTCCATCACCATGCGGGAAACGGCCATGCACATATGGGGTAAAACTCCACGGACCTTGCCGCCTTTTTCCGGTGAAGAACCTTTGGTCTTAGGCAATGCTGCTATCCTCCCCCAAACCCTCTGGATCCTTGGAATCACCCTATTAGTAGTTATTTTGCTCGGCTTTTTTTTCAATCGCACCATGGTAGGTAAAGCCATGAGAGCAGTAGCTGAGAATCGGCGAGGGGCCGCTCTTATTGGTATAGGTGTCTACCGTATGACGTTGCTCTCTTTTGTTCTCAGTGGCGGGATTGGGGCGGTGGCCGGGATTATTGTTACCCCAATCACCACCATGTCTTACAGCGCCGGGGTCATGCTGGCACTAAAAGGTTTTGCTGCTGCAATATTAGGTGGTTACGGCAGCATGAAGGGTGCCGTATTGGGTGGACTGCTTCTCGGGGCTATGGAGTCCTTTGGTGCTGGATTCGTTTCATCTGCTTACAAGGATGCCTTTGCTTTTCTTATCTTGTTGTTGGTGCTCTTTATCAGACCTGCAGGGCTGTTTGGCAAGGAAGAGATTAAGCGAGTATGACGTAGTCAGTTGTTCCGCCTAAGGCGGATCCGTTGTCCGTTGCGAAAGAGGCATAGGGGGCGTAAGGCACAGGGCGCAAGGCCTAGTAAAAAAGATAGAATGCGGGAGTCGGGAGAAAAGAGAGATTTGATTTTAATCTTTTCATTCTGGATTCTGACTCCTCGCTACTCAGTTTTGTCGCGGCTAAAAGCCGCTCTTACAGACTACTGAAACCTGATATGACTAAAACCCGCAAAAAATGGATCTTTTTTCTCGGACTGGCGGTGGTGGTGGCCCTGCTTCCCCTGGTAGTCAAAGGAGGTTACTACCTGCTGGTCTTGAATATTATCGCCATAAACGGCCTGGTAGTTCTTGGCTTGAACCTGCTCATCGGCTTTGCCGGTCAAATATCTCTGGGGCATGCAGCTTTTTTTGGGATGGGGGCATACTTCTCGGCCATCTTTACCGCCATGTACAACACACCGCCATGGGCAACTCTTCTGGTGGTAATGGTGTTTACGGCTTTGGTCGCATTTTTGTTGGGCATACCAACTCTTCGCCTGGAGGGCCACTACCTGGTCATGGCAACCCTGGGCTTCAATATTATTCTCTACATTCTTATGGTCCAGATGGAATATTGGACTGGTGGGCCATCTGGTTTCGCTGGAATCCCTCCCCTCCACCTAGGATCTTTTCCCCTCCAGGGCGACATCCACTATTACTGGCTATTATGGTCCATTCTCCTGGCAGTTTTTTTCCTTTCTCTGAACTTGGTGGATTCCCGCGTGGGCCGGGCACTTCGTGCTATTCATGAAAATGAACTTGTAGCTAATGCCCTGGGAGTTAACACCGAACTCTACAAGGTTATCATTTTTGCTATCAGTGCTGCCTATGCCTCTCTGGCTGGAAGCCTTTACGCCCACTATCTGTCATTTATCAGCCCCAAAACTTTTGACATCTTCTATTCTATCGAGATTGTTACTATGGTGGTAGTGGGAGGCATTGGTAATCTTTGGGGGGGGTTGCTAGGCGCAGCTGTACTCACGGCCTTGCCTGAAGTGCTTCATGCTATGCGTGATTACGCCCTTTTGCTCTATGGGGTAATCTTGATGGGGGTTCTGGTGTTCTTCCCGGAAGGCTTGCTGCCGGGACTGGTGAAGTTGTGGTCTGAATGGCGGGCCAAGAAAGCTTTGGTATCAGAATAGACCTATGCTTAATAAACTCCTCTCCCCCTGAGGAGAGAGTCCGCTTGGCGAATGGAAATGAAAACTAACGGCACACTGTTACAGCTCCAAGAAGTTAACAAGCAGTTTGATGGCTTACTGGCGATTGCGGATGTTTCTCTCCATCTGGCCTCTGGCGAAATCGTATCTCTTATTGGTCCGAACGGAGCGGGTAAAACTACAATTCTCAACCTTATTTCTGGGGTCTATCCTCCAACCAGTGGCGAAATTTTGCTTTATGGAGAAAGCATTTCAGGGCTAAAACCTTACCAGATTGCCAAAAAAAGAGTGGCAAGAACTTTTCAGTCTGTCCAGATCTTTCAGGATATGACCGTGATGGAGAACGTCTTACTGGGACTGCACCACCGCTTGCAGAGCGGCTTTGTCAAAGGTATGGTACACTTGCCCGCAGAACGAAAAGAGGAGAAAAGGGCAACAGGTCAGGCCTTAGAGACACTCGAGCAGTTGGGCATCGGCCATCTAGCTTACCGGAAGGCAGACAGCATCAGCCTGAAAGAACAAAGATGTCTGGAGATTGCCCGTTCTATCGTCTCGAGCCCTTGTCTACTCCTTTTGGACGAACCTGCTGCGGGTCTCAATATCCGGGAAACAGAGGAGATGGCCGAGATTATCCAAAGATTGCGACAACAGGGCCTAAGTATTCTACTGGTAGAACATGACATGAACCTGGTGATGAGTATCGCCCATAGGGTCATTGTCTTACATCACGGGTTGAAGATCGCCGAAGGTTCACCCGAGGAGATCCAGAGGAATCCGGAGGTGATCAAGGCGTATTTGGGAGGAACGCTAAGCGCATAGCGATTTAATCAGCAGACAGCGGGCAGCTGACAGCAGGCAGCATTTTTGGATTGGACAATTTTATCAGCTGTCAGCTGCTGGCTGCAGGCCGCCAACTGGTAAATGCTCCATGCCCTATGCCTTTAGCGCAACGGACAGCAGAGCAGAATACAGCCATGCTACGTGTAAAGAATGTATCTGCATACTATGGAAATATACAAGTCCTGCGGAGAGTGACCTTCCATGTCAACAAAGGAGAGATAGTCTCTCTTATTGGGGGCAATGGGGCGGGAAAGAGCACCCTGCTCAACGTAATTAGCGGTCTTCACCCTCCCAGTGCTGGCACCATTTTCTTTGAACGCCAGGAAATCCACAAACTGGCACCGGACAAGATGGTTCGCCTTGGTCTCCTGCAAGTACCGGAACAAAGGCAAATCTTCAACTCAATGACTGTTACTGAGAATCTGGAATTGGGATCCTACAGTCTCCCTAAAAAGGAGCAAAAAAGGATGGCCAAATCTCAACGTCAGGAGATTTACGCTCTCTTCCCTATCCTGCAAGAGCGGGCTCAGCAGAGGGCGGGCACTTTGAGTGGTGGTGAGCAACAGATGTTGTCCATCGGGCGGGCTCTTATGGCCAGGCCTAGAATGCTTCTCCTCGACGAACCCTCCTTAGGACTGGCACCTCTAGTGGCACAGGAAATTCTGGAGGTCACCTGCAAGCTCAGAGACAATGGCACTACCGTGCTTCTGGTGGAACAGAACGCTCAGACTGCCCTGGAAATATGCGATCGCGCCTATGTTTTGGAGGCTGGCCGCATTGTTCTCGAAGGAACTCCCCACGAGCTTCTAGCAAATGATGAGGTGCGGCGGGCCTTTCTGGGCAAGGATTACAAAGAGAAATGGGAGAGGTAACCACTAGGCACTATACACTAAGCACTAGGCACCAGGTCATTTGTTGTTTCTCATTGGGCATTTCGATGTTTGGCAATTTTAAGTTTAATTTTCAATGGGTAATGGAAAATGCGAAAAGAAAAATATGAAATGATAAATATGCTTAGTGCCTACTGCCTAGTGCCTAGTTGGCGGATGGTATGGCAAGCAATTATTGCATACTAATTAAATAGATGAGGTAGGCATGACCACATACTGGAACGAAAAAATTGAGACTCTGCCCCGGGAGGAACTCTCTGAGCTGCAGCTTGAACGCTTGCAGATGACCCTCAACCGGGCATATGCCAAAGTGGATTTCTATCGACGGAGGTTCGAGGAGCTCGGCCTATTGCCCGAGGACATCAATTCCCTGGAAGATCTCAGGAGAATACCTTGTACCACAGCGGCAGACCTGGCAGACCACTACCCTTATGGTTTGTTTTCTGTGCCGTTGAAATCCATTGTCCGGCTCAAGTTTTCTGCAGCCCCAAAGGGGCAACCCATAGTGATCGGCTATACCCAGAAAGATGTGCAAAACTGGTTGGAACTAATGGCCCGCCATATGACCGCCACGGGAGTTTCTATCAAAGATATTATCCAGGTTGCTTTCAACTATGGTCTTTTCACCGGGGCCTTCACCTTTAATCAGGCCGCCGAACTTGTGGGTGCTACCGTAGCACCCACTTCAATCGCTTCAGCCACGATCCAACTGCAAATTATGCAGGACTTTCGTAGTACGGTCCTCGCCACCTCACCTTCTTTTGCCATGCATATTGCCGAAACCAGGGAACGTCAAGGCATTGAGATCAATCAGATTTACCTCAAAATTGGACTGTTCGGTCCCGAGGCCATGTCGCCCCAGGTTCGTGGGACTCTGGAAGAGCGTCTACGAATTCAGGCCTATTCAGTCTATGGTGTCAACGAAATGGTTGAACCGGGAGTTGCGGCAGAATGTCAGGAAAAATCAGGACTCCACCTGGCGGAGGATCACTTTTATCCCGAAGTTGTTGACCCCCATTCGTGCCAGCCTTTGACTCAAGGACAAGAAGGTGAACTGGTCATCACCACTCTCACCAACGAAGGCTACCCTTTTATCCGGTTCAGGACAGGTGATCTCACCACACTGGATTTCACCCCTTGTGCTTGCGGGCGTACCAGTATGCGGATGGCAGCACCCCTGCGTCGCTCAGACGATTTACTGATAATACGGGGAATCGCTATTTATCCTGAACAGGTGAAGCGCTTGCTGGGGGAGGCAGCACCCGAAGTAGAAAATTATCGACTAATCATTCGCAAACGTGATGGTCTCAATGATCAGATGGAAGTCCAGGTAGCTTACCCTGCCAATTTTGTCTCTGACTGGTACCAGACTCACGCTCTGGCAGACAATCTCAGAGCTCACTTGAGAAGAGCAATAGGCCTCGGTGTCAAGGTAAAGCTGGTTGAAGAGAGTACGTTATCTAGTGAAAAAGGGCAAATCGTGTTTGACAAGTGAAGACCTAAAGGGATGTGAGATCTGAGATGTGAGATTAAGGATCTTGGCTTCTTAGACAAATCAATGATATCCCACATCGCACATCCCACATCCTATATCAAAACTGGTATTTTTTTGACCTGGAGAATTTGCGATGAGCCGTACCTTCATGCCGAACATTTCGACTTTAGAAGAACTGAAGAGTTTACAATTAGAGGGGCTGAAATGGACAGTGCGCCATGCATACGAGAACTCACCCTTCTATCGCCAGAGGTTGCAGAAGGCTGGAATCAGTCCGGAGGGCATCAACTCTTTGGATGATTTGATCCGCCTGCCCTTTACCACGGCTGACGACTTGCGGGAGGGTTACCCCTTTCCCTTGAGGGCCGTGGGCTTCGACAGGATTGTCCGGATTCACGCCTCATCGGGCACTACTGGAAAACGCAAAGTCCTTTGCTATACCCAGAAAGACATTGACGACTGGGCTAACATGTTTGCTCGCTGCTATGAGATGGCGGGCCTTTCGGCTGAGGACCGCGTCCAGATTGCGGTGGGCTATGGCCTCTGGACTGCTGGTGTTGGCTTCCAACTGGGATGCGAACGACACGGTGCCATGGCTGTGCCTGTAGGCCCTGGCAATACGGAGATGCATTGCGAGATGTTGGTGGACGTACAAAGTACAGTCTTTTGTGCCACAGCTTCCATGGCACTACTAATGGGAGAAGAGGTACACAAACGGAATCTTCGGGAACAAATAGCCCTGAGGAAGGTCATTCTGGGTGCAGAGCGTCACAGCGAATCTATGGACCGACGCATCAAGGAACTCCTTGGAGTGGAACACGTATTTGACATACCCGGCCTTACTGAATTGTACGGTCCTGGAACCGGTCTGGATTGCGGTAAACACGAAGGCATCCACTACTGGGCTGACTATTACATTTTAGAAATCATAGATCCTGAAACCCTTGAGCCGGTTCAGCCGGGAGAATTGGGCGAAATGGTGGTCACATCCCTGCGTAAAGAAGGAGCTCCTCTAATCCGCTATAGAACTCGAGACCTGACGCGAGCTATTCCCCAACCATGCTCTTGTGGCAACCTATTACCCATGCATGACCGCATTCTTGGGCGCTCGGACGACATGTTCATTGTCAGAGCGGTAAATATTTACCCTGGACAAATTGATCACGTCCTTTCACAAATCGCGGAAATAGGCAGCGAGTTCCAGGTACACCTCGAACGGAGAGAAGACGGTCGCGATTACCTGATCCTTAAGGTGGAACGGCGGCCACGCTATAAACCTCAAGACAACCAAGCAATAGCCAGTCGCGTTTCCCAGGACATTCGAAAGCATATTTTGGTTAGTGCCGAAGTGGAAGTCCTTGATCACGGAAGTCTGCCGCGAACTGAGCGCAAGAGCAAACGAGTTTTTGACCACAGAGATTAATTTATCATTTCGCATTTTGCATTTATCATTTATCATTGCAGATATTTTTATCTCTTGCTCACAACTTTTCTTTCCGGTTGTGGAATCAAAAACTCCATCGTTCCGGAATTCGCCGTGGGCCTGGCTGCGGCACGGAATCTAGAGCCACAAACTTTACCATCCCTAGTGGATTGCGGCAGTTCCAAGATGACTGCTGTTGTGACTTTTCGTGTTTGTAAAAATTTACAAATGAGTCACCAGGGACCCGCTTGCGGGCCTGAGCGGAGCGGAGCGAGCGCGAAGAAATGATCAATGAAAAATGTGAAATAACAGAAGGAGGTGATACTGAACTGACCAGGGACAGCAATTTCAGCTATTAGCACAATAATTTGAGAGAAGGGGGGTTTTAGAATGAATATGACAAGAAAGATTATGGTTTTGCTCTTTGCCATCATGGTTGCCTTTTCATTTGGATATGCTGCGGATGAGGCCACCGCTGAAGAACCGATCAAAATAGGTGCCTTTTTCGATCTATCCGGTCCTGCGGCTTTTATTGGCACTCCCACCAAACTGGTGGCGGAGATGGTGGTTGAGAGAATCAACAAAGAAGGTGGTATCAATGGCCGCCCCCTTGAACTAGTTATTGGGGACACCGAGGGCGATCCCACCAGGGCACTCATGGTGGCCAAACGGCTAGTGGAGCAAGAAAATGTCGTGGCCCTTATCGGCCCCACCCGAACGGGCACGGGCATGGCGGTAAAAAAATACCTCGAAGAAAAGCAAATCCCTACCGTTATGACGGTGGGTGGTGATCCGGTAATTATGGAGGGTGTGCACGGCGGCAAGAATTTCGGCACTGCCAAGTGGATCTTTAAGTCGCCCCAGCGAAGTTCCGTAGCGGTAAAGAAAGTCTACCAGTACCTGAAGGCCAAAAAAGTCAAGAAAATTGCCCTTATTACTGCATCTGACGCATTCGGCGGCGACGGAAAGCGCTGGCTTGCCAAATTAGCTCCCGACTACGGTATAGAGATAGTTGCTGATGAGTCCTTCGGGGTCAGGGATGCTGACATGACCACTCAGCTTACCAAAATCAAAAACACCAATGCCCAGGTAATTATCTGTTGGACCATCGGCCCGGCTGGATCTATAGTTGCCAAGAATGTCAGACAGTTGGCGATTAAATTACCCCTGATCCAGTGTCACGGTTTGCCGGACCCCAAATACATAGAACTGGCGGGGAGCGCCTCAGAAGGCAACGTTATGCCATCTACTAAGCTGATGGCATACAAGCAACTACCAGATTCAGATCCGCAGAAAGCTGTCATTACTGAATTTGTGCGCCTTTACAACGATGTGTACAACTACGATAAACAGTTTCCCATCAACACCCACTCGGGCTACGCCTGGGATGCCATTTATATCGTGGCCAATGCCATGAAAAAGGTGGGCACCAATAATGTTATGCTCCGTGATGCCATTGAACAGACCAAAAATTATGTGGGCATCAGCGGCATCTACAACATAAGCCCAAAAGATCACAACGGATTGGGCACAGATTCTATGGTTATGGTAATGATTTGGAAGGGTGGCTGGAACCTGGTGTATTAGAGCAACTAACCATCATAGCCTTGGCAGCATACCTGGTTTCCACGGAACAAGAATAACCCCTCCCACCCAGGGAGGGGTTATATCTTTACCTCAGTTGGATCATCAACTTTTATGCGGCTGTTAACACAGGCATAGCAAGATCCCGACCGAAGTCTGGTTGCGAGGGTGGAAAATTCAATATATGAGGTGGGAAGATAGGGTTTGAAATCTGGCAGCCGGGCAACCTCCGGCCCGGCCGCCATGGTTATGCTGCATTTCTTAACCTAGACCTTTTCCACCCTGGTCTTTATGTATTTGAGCAGGGGGGTGCCGCCCACATCCTCGGTGGTGTTGGGCTTCATTATGCCGGGCGCGTTTATCCCGCCGAACTGCGGATACTTGGGATCTCCCTCCAGCCCCCGGGCGTGGCCGAACCCTCCGGCCGAACCCAGTACACCGGACATCATCGACCAGGTGGGCTTGGCCCTCATCTCTACCTCGCCCCAGGGAGATTTGAGCCGGACCCTGTCACCTTCACTTATCCCTAGCTTTTGAGCATCCAGCATGTTGATCCACAAGGGATTGCTGCTCTGCATCTTCATAAGCTGGTAGTTATTAAAAGTGGAGGAGTGCTCATGCTCGAAGATCCGGAAGTTACCGAAGATAAAAGGGTAGTCCTCATCTGGCTGGAGTTCCTTGTCAGGCTCCTTATGGTCGGGAAGCGGGTCAATCCCCTTTTCCTGAGCTACGGGGTTTAAGAAATTGTACTTCCCGGTTTTGGTCTTTCCAGAGGAACCGTATCCCTCAGGCGGATTTAAGGAGCCCCACTTCTTGTATTTGTAGTATTCTGCCTGATCGGTAATGATGAATCCCTTCTCCCTCAGTTCTTCGTAGGACCACGGGGTCCCGGCCAGCTGGTTGCGCTCTGCCTCCTCAATGGATGCCCAAGGGAAATGCTGGCCAAGGCCGAGCCTCTTGGCCAGCTCCACCGTTATCCACCACATGGGCCTGGAGTCGTACATTGGCTTCACTACCTCGGCGTAGTAAGCTATGAAGGCTTCATAAAGCCAGTCATTCTTCACCTGGCTCTGCTCCAGCCAGGTGGAGTCGGGAAGCACCACATCGCACAGTAAGGCAGTGTTGCACATGTAAGCCTCGATGGCCGCCTTGAACTGCATCTGTTCGATCGCCTTTGTGATGGCCGCCTGATTTCCCCAGGAGAGCACCGGGTCGCCGAAATAAACGATCATCCCTTTGAGTTTCCCTGCCTCGACGTCATCAAGGAGATGCGCCGGAGCCCAGCCGGCCCAAATGCCAAAATTGTTGAGTTTAGGAGCT